>JAEEIQ010000061.1 GCA_016281435.1 Bacteroidales bacterium | reverse complement strand
GGTGTTGTTCTTCATCTCCACGCTCTTGATGACGGCACGGACGGAGTCGCTCTTCTTGAAGCGCTCGCCGGGGATCTGCTCATTCTTCGGGATATGGAGCTCGTTGCCGTCCTCGTCGAGGATGAGGACTTCCTTGCTCCAGGTCTGGTAGACCTCACCGGAGAAGAGCTCGCCGACCTTCTCGGAGTACTTCTTGAAGACGTTCGCCTTCTCGATGTCCATGATGCGGCCCTGCAGGTTCTGGCGGATGTTCAGGATGCCGCGGCGGCCGAAGGCCTCCAGGGGAAGTTTCTTCGCATAGGAATCGCCGACCTCGTAGTCGTCGTCGCCGCTGTCGGCCCTGACCTGCTCGAGAGTCATCTCGGCGGCGGGATTCTCGACCTCTTCGACAATCTCGAAGTTCTGGTAGATCTCGCAGGTTCCCTTGTCCACGTTGACGATCACGTCGAAGTTGTCGGCGGAACCGTAGGTCTTGGCGATCTGGGTCAGGAACACGTCCTTGAGAACGCCCATCATCACGGGGCGGTCAATGTTCTTCTCCTCCTTGAAGTCCTTGAAGGCATCGATGAGGGTAATAACTTTTTCTTTTTCCATTTTATGTTGTCAATCTTTTACAGTTTTCAGCATTTCGTCCGCCTCTTCGGCGCTGATACCCTCCGACGACACGGTGAGGGCATAGTCTTCCACGTCACGGTCGAAGGCAGCCAGGACTGCCCTGTGGACATATTCGCAGTCCTGAAGGTCCACGCTGCGGTCGGCGCCGGTCTTGGCAAGCGTCACCTCGAAGACGTTGTCATCGTCGTTGAATACCACTCCCGCTACGGCGCAGTCCCTTTCGGCCGCGGCCTTTGCGAGCACTTTTTCGAATTCCGTACGTTCCATAAGCTTTCCTAAAAAACGAAGATAGAAGCCCTCGGGCCTCTATCTCCTCAATTCACGGGTGCAAATATACTACAATTCTGCGATTTCTCCAAATTACTTCTTCGCCGACAGGTAATCGTCGATGAACGCGTCACGGCAGGATTTGATCCTCTCCAGCCAGCCGTCGCGGTAGCGGCCCATCGGCTCGTTGTGCGGACGGTAAGGATAGGTGTATATCTGCTTTTCGCAGGTAGCCTTGTTGTACCCGGAGAAAACGTTCGCTGCGGGACATGTCTTGTCGATGAGGCCGCATTCCACCCAGAGCCGGCCCTTGAAATTCTGGATCAGGTTCGAAGTGTCGTAGTAAGGGGCAATCTCAAGAGCCTCCTTGCTGTTCTGCTTGCCCATGGTGAAGAGCCAGGCCCGGTTGTGGCCGGCAAGTTCCCCGCCCATGTCCATCATAGCAGGAACGACGATCACCGCCGCCCCGACCCTGGGGTCCAGTCCGGCAAGGGCGGCAGCCTGGGCGCCGCCCTGGCTGGAGCCGTAGAGGAGGACTCTTTCGCCGTCCCATGAAGGATCTTGGGTGAGGTAATCAAGCGCCCGCACCATCCTCAGGAACATGGTCCTGAACATGAAGGTCTCGTGGCTCTCTATCGGGCGAGAGGAATAGCGGTACAGGGGCCCCCTGTCGAGGGAATCGTAGTAGGACTGGGGCTGGTCGTTTTTCATCCCGAGGGCGTTCAGGTCAAGGGCTATGGCCCCGCCGCCCCTCTTGGCGTAACTGAGGGCCGTGCGGATGTTGGAGCGGCTGCCTGTCTTTGCGACGCCGGCGCCGTGCGCATAGATCACGATGGGCAGGGACTTGGGTTCGGCGCCCTTGGGCTTGACTACGTATCCGATACAGGGAGTATCGTCGATGCTGTTGATATTCACGTCGAAGCATTCATACTTCTCGCCATCCTTCCCGGGCACGGGGACCTCCTTCACCTCCGCCTTCATCGGCACCTTGCGAAGGGCCCTGATCTGCTTCTTCCAGAACTTGTCGATGTCTTTCGGACGCTCGAATCCGGGTTCGAAATGTTCCGCATCTACGATGAAGCCGATTGTGGTGACGTTCTTGGAGTCGCCCTTGGGGCCGGCCTGCACGAAGACGAGGGTCGGGGCGTCGTAACTCTTTTCGAAGATGACCCCGTCCTCCGCGGGAACGGTCTTCCGCCCGGCTTCCTTCCCGTTCTCGGTAATCTGAATGTCGACCGGACCTTCCAGGGCCGGATCAAAGGCGGCGATGACCTTTACCGTCTCCCCGGCGGCATAACGCCCGTCGAAGCGGTCTATCTTGAGGTCTATCTGCTCATTATAACCGAACTTGCCCTGCGCGAAGCAGGCAACATATCCCGCAATCAGCAGGATGATGGAAACAGCGATTTTTTTCATAGCACCGAAATATACGTATTTTTCGCGGAAAATGAATCAGCGACATCGGCAGAAGACCCGGCCGCACCCGGAGTGGGTGGAGTATAGGCGCGAAAACTGCCCTATTTCAGAGCCCCGGCAAGGATCGAGACCGGATTCATGACGGGATAGCCGGTGGACATCTCGATTTGCCACTTACATGTCTCGCAGTCAGTGGCGACGACCTGCGGGTCGGCTTTCCGGATCAGCCCGAACAGTTCCTCCCCTATTTTCTGCGAATACGGATAATTCTCCTTCTTGAATCCGAAGGTGCCGGCGATGCCGCAGCATTTCGATTCGAGGACGTCAAGATCCACGCCGGGAATCTGCCGCAGAAGACCCGTGGAGAAGATGCTCCAACCAAGCTTCGCCATATGGCAGGCGGTGTGGTAGGCGACTTTCAGCTTATAATCGTCGCGGAAGTCAAGATGCACCTCACCCTTTTCGATCTTGTCACTGAGCCAGCGCGTCGCGAGCTGAAGATGCGGGCGGACGTCGGAATTGTCCAGTCCAAGGATATGCTCATATTCATCCCTCATGGTAAAGGTACAGGTCGAACCCGTCGTGAGTATAGCCTCCGCGCCGCCGGCAAGTGCCTTGCGCATCACGGCAAGGTTACGCTCCGCCTGACGGCGGGCCTGTCCGGCAAAACCGTTGGAAATCAAGGCCACGCCGCAGCATTTCTCTCCGTCAAGCAGCTCTACGCCGTATCCGGCGGCGTTCATCAGCCGCACGAAATCCTTTCCGAGCTGAGGGTAATTATATTCGACGTAACAGCCATGGAAGTAGGCCACCTTCCGCGGAAAAACCGCCTGCCTGGCAGCGGCTTCGCGCCGGAACCAGCGGGAGAAGCGCTCCTTCGAATATGCAGGAAACGTGCGGTGCTTGTCCACCCCTATGACTCCGTGCATCACGGCCTTTACCGGCTTCCAGCCAAGAACCGGATTGACTATCGGGGCGAAGGGCGAAGCCAGCGAGCCCACCAGGTCGGTGCTTGCAAGGGTATAGTCCCGTACGGGGTTATGCTGCTTCCCGTATTTTATCCGGGCGTTCTGTATGATGTCCCCGACCTTCACTCCGGAAGGGCAGGCCACCTCGCAGCGCTTGCAGTTGAGACAGTATTTCAGGGTCAGGTCGTAGAAAGCCGGATCCTTGATGCGGTAGCGCTCGCCGTCCGGGCCGGCCTGCTTCGGACCGGGATAATGCGGATTCGCAGCCATCATCGGGCATACGGTCGTGCATAGGTTGCACTTCAGGCACTGTTCGAAATTATTCGGACTCAGATCAAGTTCCTGCATACGTCATTGGCTGTTTTAACGATATCGACTTCACCGGCCAGGATCTCGCCCGCCGCATAGAGGTTTTCCGCTTCGCGTCCGCCGCGGAGTACGCGTCCGTCCGGGGAGGTCAGCACTCCGAAGCGTTCGAAGGGCTGTGGCGCAAAGAAATCCGGATTGCACCATTTGTCCCTGTCCTTTTCCCAGAAGACGTCGCAGCCGAACACAGGCTCGGCAACGGAGTCCATCGTGGCCACGAGACCACGGCTGAAGAACTTTCCGGTGCTCAGGATAAAGGCATCCGCCTCCAGAGGCGTATCCTCCAGGTTCCGGGTGAAGACCCTCAGGAGCCTGTCCCCGTCCCACTCGCCGCGGAGGACGCTGTCCCCGGGAAGGAATGTCCCTCCGAGGGCGATGAACTCCGCCGCTGGCGTTTCATGCATGCTGAGACCCTCGGATACTGCAGCGACGCTGCGTCCGGCCCTGAGAAGACCGACCCCTGCCGTCATTCCGGCGAGGCCTCCTCCTATGACGATGACATCGAATTTCATTTCCCGTACTTTTTACGCATATATTCCGCTTCCCTGATGGACTCGCCCCAACATACCGGCACCATCCCCTTCCAGCGCTCCCCGGCATACTGGCGCACGAATTCACCGGCCTTTTCCGGGCAGCCGAGCACCTCCGCAAGCACAGCCGCGACCTTTTCCATGCAGAAAGTACCCTGGCAGGTGCCCATTCCGACGCGGGTACGGCGGCGAAGGTCTATGAGGTTGTGGACATCCAGATATTTGACCGCATATTCTATCTCGGCGCGGGTGACATGCTCGCATTCGCAGACGACTTCGGACTTGTCCTTGAAATCCATCTGGCGGGCAAGACGGCCGTGCCTCTCGGAGGCTGCCTTCACTGAAGGAGCGGTCTTGGATGTGCCCAGGCCGGCCAGCATCTCCCTGAGCCCTCCGCGGTCCGAACCGGGAAGCGGCAGTTCCGCAGTCTGGCATGAAGCCTTCACTCCCAGCTTTGCGCAAACCAGGTCGGCAGCCTGCTCGGCCATCAGCCTGTAGGTGGTCAGCTTGCCGCCCGTGATGGTGACGAAACCGGGCAGGGAGTCCCTCGTCTCGTGGTCCAGCAGGACTATCCCGCGGCTGATGCTGCGCCCGCTTGGATCAGAATCGCTGGCCACAAGCGGCCTGACGCCGGCATAGGCGCGCAGGACCCTCGTGGTTTCAAGGACCGGCGACAGCTTGACCCCTTCGGTGAGCAGCAGTCTGACTTCGTCGGAATTGACCCTGACCGAGTCGCATTCCTCGAAAGGAATCCTGTCGGAAGTGGTGCCGACTACGCAGACCACGTCGCCCGGGACCAGGATATCGGCATTGGAGGGCTTGCGGCAGCGGTTGATCACCATCCTGTTGACCCTGTGGCCGAAGATGAGCAGCGCCCCCTTGGCCGGGAACATCCCTACGTAAACCCCTGCCATCGAGGCGATTCCGGCGCCCCAGATGCCTGCCGCATTCACGGTGACGGCCGCCCGGAAGCTGCCTTTATTCCCGGTGCGGGTGTCGACAGTCTCGACTCCGACAACTCTGCCGCCCTCCATCAAGAAGCCGGTAACTTCAGTGTAAGTGAGGATATCGGCGCCGTGCAGGCGTGCATCGAATGCATTCGCCGTGGTCAGGCGGAAGGGGTCGACCGATGCATCCGGGACCATTACCGCACCTATCAGGGCTGGATTCACCGAAGGCTCCAGGCGTATAGCCTCCTCAGGAGAGAGTTCCCGCGCATCGATGCCGGACTCCCGGCAGGCCTGTATGAATCCTTTCTGATAGTCCAGTCCGTCTTCGGGGAGGGAGATGAAAAGACCTCCGCAGTCATCCACGCAATGGGATGCTATCTTCTTGAGAATGAGGTTTTCGCGTATGCATTCGGCAGCTGATTCCCTGTCGTTCACTGCATAACGCGCCCCGCTGTGGAGCAGGCCGTGGTTGCGTCCCGTAGCGCCGTTGGTCAGATCGAACCGTTCAATAAGGAGGGTCTTCAGTCCCCTGAGGGCGCAGTCACGGGCGGTTCCCGCTCCTGTAATTCCCCCTCCGATGATAATTACGTCGTACTCTACCATTTCAGGTTTTAGTGTTGAGACACAAATATAATCAAAATATTCTATCTTTGCCGGGAATATGGCATGCATCACGGCACACAAGGAAATGGAATTGTCCCGCAGTATCGAGGACTATCCCGGGGGTATCATATTCCCCGTGGACAAGCCGTACCGCTGGACTTCCGCGGACGTGATACGCAAACTCAAATGGGCTGCCGGCAAACATTTCGGCAGCCGGAGCCTGAAAGTGGGCCATGCCGGGACGCTCGACCCCCTCGCGACGGGTGTACTGCTGGTCTGCGTCGGCAAGGCGACCAAACTCGCGGAGCAGTTGCAGAAAAGTGAAAAGCAATATCTGGCGGGAGTCAGTTTCGGAGCCACGACACCATCCTACGACCTCGAAAAGGAAATAGACAGGCACTGTCCGCTCGACGGAGTCAGCGAAGAGAGCCTCAGGGCCGTCCTCCCGTCGTTCCTCGGCGAGCAGGAGCAGGTCGCCCCCCTTTTCAGCGCCAAATCGGTGGATGGGGTAAGGGCCTACGAGACGGCCAGACGGCTTCTCAAGGAAGCAAGGCGCAGCGGGGCGGCCTACGAGGAGAGCGAGGCTGCAGCCCTGCTGCAAACCAACAGGATCACGATTTCAGATCTCCAGCTGCTGGATTTCAGCGGGACATTGCCGCCGCTGCCGGCGGATGACGGCCACGGCCGCATCCGGGTCGCGGACCTTACCGGCGAACAGCTCCCCACCGCCAGCATCCTCATCACCTGCTCCAAGGGCACCTACATCCGCGCCCTGGCCCGCGACATGGGCGAAGCCCTCGGCAGCGGCGCGTTCCTTACGAGCCTGCGCCGCACCCGCTGCGGGGATTTCCGAGTCGAGGACGCCCTCAGTGTCGACGACTGCCTCCGCATTCTCGGCTGAGGCCAAATTTGCCGTGGCAGATAGAGCCCTCTAAACCAGCATTTTAAATATATACGCTTCCCCCGAAATCGAGGGAAACGCCATAGCCCTTTCCGCTGATTATCAAGCCCTTGGCCGCCACGTACAAAAAAACCGCCGCACGGGAAGACCCTTGCGGCGGCTGGAAGTTTTACACAAATTACTCGGCCGGAGTGAATCCGATCTTTGTAATCTGGATTGTGTTGTTGGTGCTGAAGAAGTACAAGACCGCGGCTTCGGTGATGCCCGCAAGGTCGGATGCCTTGATCTCGATCTCCTTGAGCCCGCCCTCGGCAGAGGTACTGGTCGGGACGCCGGGATCGGTATCGAGGTTATCCGGATTCGTGGTATAGACCACCTTGGCGGATTTCGTTCCCCCGACATTGGTCTCCAGGACCACGGTCCCGTTACGGCCCGAACTGGTAGAACTGCCGCCGTAGAAGAACACCTTCACGGTACCGGGCTTCGTGATCTTGAAGCTGGCATACCTGAAGCCCGTAGGCATCGGGACCCCTGGATAGGTTTCCTTGTCAAGGGTGGGTTTGCCGCCGAACTGCATCCTGTTGGAAGCCCATTTGACCGCAGAACCTTCCGCTGCGTAGTAAGTCACTTTCTCGATGGTGACAGGAGCCGAATAACTCTGGGCCGGATACTTCGTAAGGTCGGTGTAATCCGCCATCCAGGCCTCGTTGATCGCGGTCTCGTCCACGAGCGGGGCCGCTGCGGCGGGAGTCCACTTCACGGAGTAGATGTTCATGCCGCCGGACTTGGAGCACCAGCTGACAAGGTCGCCGGACGCTGCCGTCACGGGAACCGTGATCACGCTCATTCCAAACTGCCCGTCGCCGTCCTTGATGGCATCCACGGCATATTCAGTGCCGTTTACCAGAAGGACGCGGGCCGCGTCGCCGGAGCCGGAAGCCTTGATCTCGAGGGTTCCGTTGCCTCCGACCATGATCTGCATGCCGCACTTGGTCAGCTTGCCGTCGGTGAAGGCGCCGCCTCCGGCCAGCTGGCAACGATAGATGTTGCCTTCGGTCTTGACGGGGGTGCGCCCGTACTTGAAGCCGGAGCCGCTGCCGTTGACATAGCCGAGATTCTTCTCGACGAAGTCTGCCTTGACGGCGTCAGCGCCGAACTTGTCGAACGCGGCGTGGAAGTACAGGGAATCCCATACGGTCTCTACGAGGACGGTCTTCAGTATCTCCTTGACGGAGAACTGGACGGTGACTTCGGAGGAAGCCTCGCGTACCAGGTCGTCATCTGCAGGCATGGCCTTGACGCCCACGGTGTAGGTGCCGGGAGCAAGGGTCTTGGTGGCGATGGCATAGCTTGCGTCGGTCACGGTGCCCTTGTCAGCTCCGTTCAGGGTGATGCCGTACTTGCCGGCCTTGTCGACCGCGGGCCAGCTGACGGTAACGGTGGCGTCGGCGCCTTCATTTACAGAAGCGACGTCCACGACGGGAACGGGATCCGCAAGGACCTTGCTCCCGCCGGCGGAGGCCAGCTCGTCAGTCCACTGGAGCGAAGTCAGCTTCGCCTCGCCGGTGGCATAGATATAGATCATCTCCTCGGAGGCGATGTCCTCGAAGGAAACCATCTGGGCATTCGCCCCGGCGGGGATACCTATGACGGGCTTGCCGTTACGGTTCACCACAATCATGCCGCTGCCGTCGCCGGCAGTGCCGGTGGAAACGACCACCGAACCGGGAACGGAGACCTTGATGCCGAGACCGCCGTCGACGGGAGCTCCGGCCTCGAGGGTAGCCGCATCCGTGAAGAGGAAGCCGTCAGCTTCGAAGGCCACGGGTTTATCCTTTACATAGAAACGTATGCCGTCACGGACCATGTCTTCGGAAGCGGACTTGTAGAAAATGCCGGCATCCTTGAGGTTCCAGGTCTTCACGGGAGCGGTCACATCCTGAGTCAGGTCCTCGGGGATCTTGACATATTCCTCGAGCCAGCGGGGATCTCCGACCTTCTTTTCGAGAAGGACAGGGTTGGTCACGTAGAAATTGTTGATTCCGCTGTCCACGCAGGGATCGGCAGGAAGGACGGCCCCGCCTTCAATGGCGGCAGCCTTGATGTCGTTGCCCTTGTTATCCGTGAAGAAGGCGTCTCCGCAATTGAAGAAGTAGTTGCCCTGGAAAGCAGGGATCTGATAATCAGGCTTGTTGACAAGCTTGTTGTTTCCGGCACCGCTCTCGTTGAGTATGAGGTTGTTGGAAACGACATAGCTGGCGACCTGGCCGGCTTTCGCGCGGAAGAATCCGTTGGATGAACCTGTCGAGGCGACGTTGTTGACGGTATTGTGATCGAAGAGGAAGCTCTCGACCGGAGCGCTGTCGATGCGGAAGAAGTCACGCATGCCGGTATCGAAGGTTCCGTTGCGGAAGACGACGGTCCCATAGGCCGTGGACTTGCGCACATCGAAGAAGTCGCCGCCGCTGCCCTGGATGTCAGTAACATACAGGCCGTCCGCGACGAAGCTGGGGACGGTGCAGCCGACGTTGTCGTAGAACAGGCCCCTGGAGAATGCTGTGACCTCGCAGTTGAGCACATTCACCGTAAGTCCCGAAAGCGCGATGCTGGCCGTGATGACATGGCTATACTTGTAATTCTGGCCGTCGATGCGCAGTCCCTCGAGGTTGACCGAAGTGCCGCCTTCAATGAGCTTGAAGGAGCCCACGACCGTCGGGAACGCTCCGTCGGCGGAAGGCTGGCCCATGATGGTAATAGGGGCGGAGACATCCATGCTCCCAATGACAAAAGCAGTGTCGGCATAGGGGACGAGTATCTTTGCCGCCTTGTCGCGGATGAGCTGCTTGAACTGGGCCGTGTCGGTGACGGTCACGGCTCCGGTCGCGTCGGGAAGGGTCCATGCGGACACGCTGCCGCGGTCGGCGCTGGAATAGTGGACGGTCAGGGTGTAGTAGGTCGAACCCTTCAGCCCGGTGACCTCGACCTGTCCGGCAGCGGCCGCAGCCGCGCTAACGGTAAACTTGGTGAAACCCTTGTCCTCTCCGATGGGCGGGACGATGCGGATGTGGTCCACTTCAGGATCGGCGGTCCATTTCAGGGTGATGCTTCCCGCAGTCCTGGACACGAGCTGGGGATCGACGGGATCCTTGATGGCCGTAGTCTCGACCGGATTGAATTTCGCCCAGTGTGAATCCTCCATCTTGCCGGTGGAATCCACCGCCTTGACGCGGGCATAGTAGGTTACGTCGGGAGCGAGGAAAGCGACTGCAGGAAGGGAGTCGTCGGCAAGGACCGTAAGGGTCTTGACGGGATCTCCGCCCATGTCCTCGGACGTATAGACTTCCAGCACGAAGGAATCGGCTCCGCGGGTCTTGGTCCATGTGAAGTTGACGTACTGCCCGTCCTTGACCGACGTGACGAGGTCAGTCGGGGTAAGGCAGCGGGACAGGACGATCTCCTCGTTGACGGGCGGAATCTGCTCCACGCAGGAGGACAGGCCGGCCGCCATGCAGACCGATGCAAGAATTATGTATAATGCTCTTTTCATATCTCAAAGGTGTGTTTAGAAGCCATAATCATTGACGAGAGCACCCTGGGAATTGGTAATCGAGACGGTGGGGATAGGCCACCACTGCCTCTGGTTCGGGGTGTAGGCAGGGAAATAGAAGGAGTTGATCTTCGTCTCGCTCATCGAGAAATAGTTGCTCGGGGTCTTTCCCTCGGAATCGGTGTAAGCCTCCCAGCCTTCCCCTGCGGGAGCGGCGGTCTGGCCGTGCTCGTAGCCCCAGTAATCGGTGATCGTGATGCCGTCGGCGGCATACTTGCACCAGACGTTGGAAGCTATGTCGGCGAATGCTCCGGTGCGGTCCGAAAGGGCGCGCATCTCGTTCTGGGACTCGGCGATCTTGCTCTCGAGAAGGTTCCAGCGGATGAGGTCTCCCTTGCGGAGGAACTCGCCGATGAACTCGAGCGCGCGCTCGTCGACTATGGCGTTGAACACCTGGGCCTTGGTCGTCAGGCCGTTCATATAGGCCGTCACTTCAGACTCATATCCCTTGTAGGCGCGTTTGCGGACCTGCTCGAGATAGCCCTTGGCCTTAGGCAGGTCGCCAAGTTCGTTGGCGATTTCGGCGGCCATCAGGAGGATGTCGGAATAGCGCATGTAGACGGGTTTGCAGCCGTCGTCGTTGCCTCCAGAGTAAGGGACGTTTTTCATCCAGTCGAAACGGTATTTTCCGAAATACCATTTCTGGCCGCCGGCAAGCACCTGCTTGTCCACCGCCCCTGCGGGATGGGTCTCGAAGTTGGCGCAGCTGACATTCCGCCTCTGGTCATGGACGCCGTAACGCCAGTACATCGTAGGGATGGGACCCACGCTGCCGCCCTTGCTCTTGGCGGGATCGACCGTGAAGAAGGCGGAACCTTCTGCGCGGATCGCGAAAGAGTAGTTCCAGCGGCCGCGTGAATCGGACATGGGAAGGGAGTAGATGACTTCCTTTCCGGCCTTCGTGTCGAAGTTGTTGAAGTCCTGCCAGAGTTTGGCGTAGTCGTCGTACAGGCCCAGACCGGCATGTTCGATGACATCCTCGAGGCCCTTGAGAGCCTTCTGGTAAATTGCCGTAGGCTCGGCGAACATGGGATCGACGGACTTGCGGACGGAGCCGATGTTGCCGGTGCCGACCTTGCCGTCATCGGGGCGCTGTGCCCATCCGGACGCCACGAGGGCGAGACGGGCGTAGAGACCGAGGGCGAAGGCGCGGCTGGGACGGGTCGTGACCGAAGTCTGGTCGCTCTTGCCGGGCCAGGGAAGGAGCGGGGCCGCTTCTTCGAGGTCGGCGAGCAGCTGCTTGAAGATCACATCCCTGTCAGCCTTGTTGACATAGATGGTCTCAGGGGAGATGGGTTCGAACCTGGCGGGGACCTCTCCGTATGCCTTCAGCAGTTCCGCATAAAGGAATGCGCGGGCCACGAGGGCTTCGCCGTAAAGGGCGCCCATCCCGGAGTTCGAGCTGATGTTGCCGAACTTGCGCAGGCCGCTGATCGCGAGGTTGGCCCTCTCGATTCCGGCGAAAAGTTCGTTGTAAGGACCGTTCGCCGCGTTCATGTTGTCGTTGTTGGCAGCGATCGCATACTTCGCGATCGAGAGGTTCTTGTCAGCCTGGCCGGCGTCGAGGCTCTGGAGATAAACCTCGATGTCGGTATTGAAACCGTAGAAGGTCAGATAGCGTCCGCGATGGGAGTTCTGGTGGGCCAGGACCTCATAGATGGACATTATCTCATACTCGGCCAGGGTTTCGTTGGAGAAGATCACCGATTCGTCGAAGGTCGACTTCGTCTCGGTGGTAAGGTCGCAGGAAACTGCAGTGCCGGCCAGAAGGACGGAGGCGGCTGCGATATTGAGTATTCTTGTTGCTTTCATTGTTGTGTCCTCCCCATATTAGAATTTGACATTGACACCGGCCACTACGCTGCGGCTCTTGGGATAGGCGGAATAATCGACGCCCGGGGTGAGCGGAGTCGAACGGCGGGTATCCACTTCGGGATCGTAGCCGCTATACTTTGTCAGGCAGAAGAGGTTGCCTCCCGTGATGTAGACGCGTACGCTGCTGAGCTTGGCCTTGGCGACGATCTTCTCGGGAAGGGTGTACCCTATCGTGGCGGAAGACAGGCGCAGGAAGCTTCCGTCCTCGAGAGCCCAGTCGGTCAAGATCTGGCGGCTGGAACTCGGCGACCACATCGTGGTACCGGCGTTGGCGGCCGCAAGGGCATCGGGATCGGTAATCAGCTCTCCGCTGGTCCAGTCGATGTTGGTCCAGCGCTTGTCCGGGGACATGGAAGCAAGGAAATTGCGGCGGTAGTATCCGCGGGAAGTCGTGAATTCGACTTTGTTGGCATTGTATATCTTGTTGCCGAAGACGTAGTTGAAGTTCGCGGAGAAATCGAAATTCTTCCAGAAGCCGGAGAAGTTGAATCCTCCGACGCCCTTGGGCTGGGTATTTCCGATAACGGTCTTGTCGTTCTCGTCGATCTTGCCGAGATTGCCGGGGATTGCGTTGCCGTCGGAATCAGTGGCAACGGATATGTCCTTGAGCTTCAGGGAGCCGGGACCGAAGGTTCCTCCGATGAGGCCGGATGCGTCGGCCACGCCGTCCTTGAGCACCCACTTCGCTTCAGTAGCGTCCCAGGTGAAGTCGGAGACCTCGTAACGGCCGTCACACCTGTAACCGTAGACGTTGCCGAGAGGCTGTCCGACCTCGACGATGTAGTCGTCACCGACAAAGGTGCTGGCCCAGCCGCTAGCGGCCTTGATATAGTCGAGGCCCAGCCTGGTGACACGGTTCTTGTTGAAGGAGATGTTGGCTCCTGCCGTGATGCCCCAGTCCTTTTTCTCGACGATGACGAAGTCTGCCGAGAGTTCGGCGCCGGTGTTGCGGATGGCGCCCATGTTGCGGTACTGGAATTCATATCCGGAACCCGATGTCGGGAACTGGATCAGCAGGTTGTCTGTGAGGTTGCTGTAGAGTTCGAGGCTGCCCTTGATCCGGCTGCCGAAGATGGCGTAATCGATGCCGATGTTGTGGGAATAGGTGGTCTCCCAGGTAAGATTCTCGTTGGGCATGATGTACTTGCCGCCGACCCTGGTAGTCGTGAACATGGTCTTCGTCCCGTCCAGCCATGTGGTGTTGGAGGACATGAAGGCCATCTGGGTCACTCCTGTCGGGATGTTGTTGTTGCCGGCGGTACCGAAGGAATAGCGCAGCTTGAGGTTGTCGACGAAGCTGAATGCGCTCATCCACGGCTCGCGGCTCACGGTCCAGGCTGCCGCCAGGGACGGGAACACACCCCACTGGTGGCCCTTGAAGAACTTCGAGGAACCGTCGGCGCGGAGCGTGGCCGAAAGCGAGTACTTGTCCTTATAGACATAATTCGCGCGCGTGAAGAAGGAGAGCAGCTTGTCGTCCGCTTCGTAGTAGTCGCTCGCCGCGGAAGGGGTGCCTGAGCTGAAGAAGTTCCAGGCCGTCGCGGCGTCGTAGAAATCGGGGAACCCGTCCACGGTCAGCGAAAGGGCGTTGGACTTTGTCAGGATGTACTCCTGTCCGAGGAGGAGGTCCACCTTGTGGTCGCCGTCGCCGATGATGTCCTTGAAGTTGTAGTTGACGGTGTTGGTGTTGCGGTACTTCTTGCGGAAGGAATCCTTGTGGATGTTCGCGGGCTGGCCCTTCACAGTGGAATTCTCACGGGCGTAGTACGTGGACACGCCGTAGAAATGCTCGTCGGTCTGGGTCCAGTCATCGAGGCCGCCCTCGACCTTGACGTCGAGGTTGGGGATGACATGCCAGGTCACGGCACCGTTCACCGTCCAGTTCTTGCGCAGACGGCGGGTGTCGTTGTCGGCGACGGACTGCAGGGGCGGGACGTTGTCGCCGTAATCCTCCTCCAGGTCGGAATCGGCGGAAGCGGGGGTGATGGGGATCGGGGAATACTGCACGGCGTGCTTGAGACGGCCGTTGCTGGAAGACGACCCCGTGTCATTTATGGAGTTCGCCCCGGCACCGCGCACTTCCGTGTTGGAGTAACGGGCGTTGAAATCGAAGGTGAAGGCCTTGACGGGCTCGTAGCGGGTCTTGAACGAGAGGTTGTCCCTCTTGTAGTTGGAACCGACCATGATGGCCTTATCCCCGACGTGGGAGTAGGAAGCGGTCCATTTGACCTTCTCGGAACCTCCGGAAACGGAAAGGTTCTGGTTGAAGGTGGTCCCGGTGCGTCCGAACACCTGCTGCACCCAGTCGTTGGATGCCGTCCCGGAGTACAGGTCGATATCGTCGTAAACTCCGAAATAAGGCACGAACTGGGTGCTCTCCTTGCCGTCCATCTTCGCAAGCTCGTAGGCCGTGCGCACGAAATCGTATGCCGACTGCACGCGGATGGCGTTCTTGTTCGCCATCTTCTTGAACCCGTAGTAGGCGTTGTAATTCACGGTGACCTTGCCGGAGGCTCCGGACTTCGTGGTCACGAGGACGACGCCGTTAGCACCGCGGCTGCCGTAGATGGCCGTCGAGAAAGCGTCCTTCAGGATGTCGATGGACTGGATGTCGGATGCTGGAACGTCGTTGATGCTCTCTACGGGGAAACCGTCCACGATGTACAGCGGGGAGCTGTCCTGGGTGATGGAACCGGCGCCGCGCACGCGGATCTTGATGTCAGCGTCGGGGTCGCCCTCGGTCGTGGTCACCTGCACGCCGGCCATGCGTCCGGTCAGGGCCTCCGTTACGGAAGCGACGGGGACGGATGTAAGCGTCTTGTTGTCGACGGAGCTCACGGAACCCATGAGGTCGCGTCTCTTGACGGTAGCATAACCGATGACGACCGTCTCCTCGAGGAAATTGTTGTCCTCGACCATCACCATGTCGATGACGGAGCGTCCGTTCACGGGAACCACTTCGTCCTTCATGCCGATGCAGCTGAAGAGGAGACTCTGGGTCTTGGCGTCCGGAACGGAAATAACGTAATCTCCGTCCAGGCCAGTCGACACACCGACCGTCGTACCCTGGATCATCACGGAGACGCCGGGCAGGGCTTCTCCGTTGGCATCCTTGACCACGCCCTTGACGGTCTGGGCGCCGGCGCTCATGCAAATGCCGGTCCCAAGCACCAAGAACGCGATCTTGATGAATAGATTCTTCATTGCCAGAAATTTTTTATTAATAAAATATTGGTTACTGTTAGTAGCTTCGGGTGCAAATATCCTAATAATTTTAGTAAATCACAATACTCCGGCGAAAATTTCGTGCACGTGCACGAAAAATTTTTCCCCGACCTTCCCAATCCCCCGGATTATTGCTATATTTGCACGGTACATAATGCTAAAACTACTTTCGGATGAAAGCGACAAAACACTTGCTGATAGCCATTCCTGCGGTTCTCACAGCCATTTTCGGCGTCTCATGCACCCAGGGACGCGGTTCCGCCGGCGACCCGTACAAAGGCCTGCCGTTCAAGATGGACCGTATTTCCGAACCCTCCATCCCGAACCGCAGTATAAATATACTGGACTTTTCCGGGAACGGTAACGGAATTGACCTCAACACCGATGCATTCGAGAACGCCATCGCCTGGCTGGACAGCCGCGGAGGCGGTCACCTGATCGTTCCGGAAGGCATCTGGAAGACGGGGCCCATACGCCTGCGCAGCCGCATCGACCTTCATCTCGAGAAGAACGCGATAATCCTTTTCGATTCCGACCCGGCCCTGTATCCGGTCATAAACACCGTTTTCGAAGGGCTTGACACCCGCCGCTGCGAATCCCCCATCAGCGCCGACGGAGCGCACGACATCTCGATCACGGGAAGCGGAGTCATCGACGGCAACGGACAGGACTGGAGACCGCTGAAAAAAGCCAAGGTCACCGCCTCCGAATGGAACAAGAAGCTGGCTTCCGGCGGGGTCCTGAACGAAAAGGGCGACTGCTGGTACCCTGACGAAGGATACCTCGAGGCTGAGGCGACGGCAGATATGAACGTTCCCGCTCCAGGCTGGGACGAGAACCATATCAAGCGCTTCCTGCGCCCCGTGATGGTGTCCCTGCGCGGCTGCACGGACGTGCTCCTCGAAGGCTGCACCTTCCAGAATTCCCCATGCTGGAACATCCATCCCCTTCTCTGCAAGAAGGTGATAGTCCGGAACGTGACCGTGCGCAACCCCGCATACGCGCAGAACGGAGACGGCATCGATATCGATTCCTGCGAAGACTTCCTGCTGCTTGATTCGAGTCTCGACGTGGGCGACGACGGCATCTGCGTCAAATCCGGAAAGGACGCGGACGGCCGCCGCAGGGCCGCTCCCACCCGCAGGCTTGTAGTTGACGGCTGCACGGTCTATCACGGCCACGGCGGATTCGTCGTCGGCAGCGAGATGAGCGGAGGCGTGCAGGATGTGTGCGTGCGGAACTGCCGTTTCCTCGGCACCGACGTCGGACTTCGATTCAAGAGCAAGAGAGGCCGCGGCGGAGTCGTCAGCGGCATCTGGATCAATGACATATACATGACCGACATAGTCACGGAGACCCTTCTCTTCGACCTGTTCTACGGAGGGAAATCCGCGGTGGAGGCCCTTGAGGACGGCACTGAAGCCGCCCCCATGCAGGAGTTCAAGGTCGATGAGACCACTCCGGCCTTCCGGGACATCCACGTCCGGAACGTGGTCTGCAACGGCGCCGGCAGGGCAATGTACTTCAACGGCCTGCCTGAAATGCCAGTCTGCGGCATCACCATCGAGAACTGCACCGTCACGGCCCGGAAGGGCATCGAGATCAACCGCAGCGAGGATGTGACCCTGCGCGGCGTACGCGTCTTCCCCGCCCAGGGCGAGCCGCTGGTGACTTCCGGTGTCAAAAACCTGACTGTCGAATGAAACGCTTCCTGCTGGCATCGGCCGCCCTGCTCTGTGGCATCCTCGCCCGCGGCTCCGGCTTCACCGTCGCAGCCGACGGGAGCGGAGACTTCCGCACGGTGCAGGAAGCCGTCAACGCCGCCCCGGACTACTGCAAGCAGACAGAGACCCTGATCACCATAAAGGCCGGAATCTACCGGGAAAAGGTCACGGTCCCGGCTTCGAAGCAGCGGCTGCACCTCGTCGGGGAGGGCGCGGAACGCACCATCATCACCTGGGACGACTACGCCCTCCGCAGCAATGCTGCAGGCTTTCCGATGGGGACCTCCGCCACCTCGACCGTCTTCATCTACGGCAGCGATTTCCTTGCCGAAGGGCTGACCTTCGAGAACTCTGCCGGCGAAGGCAAGGACATCGCCCAGGCCTGCGCAGTCACGGTCGACGCCGACCGGGTGGCCTTCATCGGCTGCCGTTTCCTCGGCAACCAGGATACCATATATACATACGGGAAGGGCCAGCGGCAATACTGGCGCGACTGCTGGATCGAAGGCACCACCGATTTCATCTTCGGGGCCTCGACCTGCTGGTTCGAAGGCTGCACCATACTCTGCAAGAAAGACAGTTACATCACTGCTGCCAGCACGCCCGAAGGCGCTGCTTTCGGCTATGTCTTCAAGGACTGCAGGGTCCTTGCGGCGCCGGGAGTGACGAAATGCTACCTCGGCCGTCCCTGGCGGAAGTTCGCCCGCACCGTCTGGATAGACTGCCGGATGGACTCGCACATCCGCCCGGAAGGCTGGCACGACTGGAGCAAGCCCTACGCGCACCGCACTGTCTTCTACGCCGAATCCGGAAGCACGGGCCCTGGAGCGGCAGGCCCCCGCGTGAAATGGGCCCGCCGCCTTTCGGCACGGCAATTGAAGGCATACACGCCGGCACGTGTGATGGACGCCGGCACGGAAGAAGACAAGAACGGGACACAGGTGCCCGTGGAATGGTTTTTCAAAGTGTTTTGAAAATGAGGATCACTATGAATATTATTGCATTGGCCCTTACCGTCGTCCTTGCGGCGGCATGCGGCAAGACGCCGCAGGGCGATAACAACGGCAACGGCGGAAACAACAACGGCAACAACGGCGGCAGCGGCCAGACTACGGAACAGGTCCGCTATGAAAAGTTCATGATGCCCGCCGCCGAAGAGGCTGACGGCCTCGTGCGCGCCTTCCCCGGTGCCGAGGGCGGCGGAATGTACACCACCGGCGGACGCGGGGGCAAGGTCATCCACGTGACCAACCTGAATGACAGCGGTTCCGGGTCCCTCAGGGCAGCGCTCAGCGAGTCCGGGGCGAGGACCATAGTCTTCGATGTCGCCGGGACCATAGAACTCCAGAGCGACCTCAAGATTTCCAAGGGAGACGTCACCATCGCCGGCCAGACAGCTCCGGGCGGCGGCATCTGCATAAAGAACTACGCCACCAGCGTGCAGGCCGGTAACGTGATCATACGCTATGTCCGCTTCCGTCTCGGGGACGAGGCCCCGTGGTCCGACGCCGACATCGAGGCCGGCAAGGCCGACGGGCAGGACGCCATCACGGGCCGTTACCAGGACAATCTCATCCTGGACCACTGCTCGATGTCCTGGAGCGTGGACGAAGCCGCCTCGTTCTACGCCAACCAGAACTTCACGATGCAGTGGTGCCTCATCGCCGAGTCGATGAAGGACTGCAAGCTCCACACCAAGGGAAGCCACGGCTACGGCGGCCTCTGGGGCGGCAAGAACGCCTCCTTCCACCATAATATACTGGCCCATCACGACAGCCGCAACGCCCGCATAGACCATCCCCACATCCACGGAGACTCGAAGGAAGAGCATGAGAATCCCGTCCGCAGGGGCAACGTGGACTTCCGCAACAACGTGATCTACGACTGGGGCTCCAACAACTGCTACGGCGGCGAGGGCGGATGGTTCAACATCGTCGGCAACTACTACAAGCCGGGCCCGTCTTCGAAGGACCGCAAATACTTCCTGGACCTCTACGCCGTCTACACCAACACCTGTAAATATTGCGGAAAGGACGTGGAACACGGTTACGCCTCGATTTATATCGACGGCAACGTCCACACGAAATACGCCGACATCACAGCCTCCAACGCATCCGGGATCTACTGGCACCAGGGCTCCGGGCACGAGAACTACCAGAAAACCCTCTCCGATCCCCTTGCAATCACCGGGAAGGACGGGGCAGCGGCCTGGACCACCACCCACAGCGCCGAGGCAGCGATGGAAGCTGCGGTCAAATACGCCGGGGCATCCCTTTCCAGGGACGCGGTCGACACCCGCATCAGCGGTGACGTGAAGCCCGGGACCGGGAGGCTGATAAACGACATCAATGACGTCAAGAGCGCATACGGCAGCACCTGGCCGGATCTCTCCGCCAACGGCGAACAGCTCGCCCGCGCGCAGGACCGCGACAGGGACGGCATGCCGGACTGGTTCGAGGATGAATTCGGCCTCGACAAGGATTCCGCCGCCGACGGAGGCTCGAAGACCCTCGACCTGAAGAAGCGCTACACCAACCTCGAAATGTACCTCCACTACCTCGTGCGCGAAATCACCGCCGCCCAGGTCGAAGGGGGCACATACACCAAACTATAGACTATGGCACCAAAGTATCTGCGCATCCTGCTGCCGGCTTTTTTCCTTGCCTGCGCGGTTTTTTGCAGCGACGCCTCCGCGGCCTCCAGGAAGAAGGCCGGGAACGGGCTCGACAACAAGGGAATCCAGTATCTGGACTCGTCGTTCAAGACTTATGACCGCATCCAGAAGGCCATCCACTCCTATGCCGAGGTGGGCTACCAGGAGTACCGGAGTTCAGCCCTGCTGATTTCGCACCTCGAGGAGAACGGTTTCACCGTCGAGAAGGGAGTGGCCGGCATCCCGACCGCCTTTGTCGCCACCTACGGAAGCGGCAGACCCGTGATCGGCATACTCGCCGAATATGACGCCCTGCCGGGCCTCTCGCAGGATACGGTCGGATTCAAGAAGCCCCTCATCGAAGGAGGAAGCGGGCATGGCTGCGGCCACAACATGTTCGGAACCGCTGCCACGGCAGGGGCTGTCGCAATCTCCAGATGGCTCGCCCAGGGTCATGAGGGAACGGTGAAACTCTTCGGCTGCCCCGCCGAGGAAGGCGGTGGCGGCAAGAACTACATGGTCCGCGACGGAGTCTTCGACGGCCTCGACGCGGTCCTCAACTGGCATCCGTCGAGCGTGAACAGGGTCCCCATGTCGCCGGGACTTGCCAACCTGAACATCATGTTCACATTCCGGGGCCAGTCCGCCCATGCCGCTGCCGCCCCCTGGAAGGGCCGTTCCGCCCTGGACGGCGTGGAAGCGTTCAACATGATGGTCAACCTCATGCGAGAGCACATCTCGCCCGATTCCCGGATACACTACGTGATCACAAACGGCGGGGAAGCTCCCAACGTGGTCCCGGACTATGCCCGCGTCAACTATTACATACGCCATCCCGAGGTCGAAGAGATGCTCGCCATCTTCGAGAGGGTCAAGGCCGCGGCCAGGGGGGCCGCCATGGGGACAGGGACCGAAGTGGAGATCGACGTGATCAACGGGAACTATCCCCTCCTGATCAACAAGGCCCTTTCTGAGGTGGTCCTTGCGAACCTCATAAAAGTCGGCGGGGTCGTCCTTGACGACAGGGAAAAGGCGCTGGTGACTGATATCATGCGCAATTCGGGTCTCGAGCCCACCGTCGCCAACTTCGAAAATGTCCAGACCACGCTGGCGGAACCCCGGAAGGGCGGCGCATCCTCCGACGTAGGAAGCGTGACGCTGGTCGCTCCCTCTCATCGCCTGCACGTTGCGTGCGCCATGTACGGCAATCCCGGCCACTGCTGGCAGCAAGTCGCCATCGGAGGCTCGACCATAGGCACAAAGGCCCTTATCAACGTGGCCAAGGTATTCTGCCTCACGGCCATAGACCTGTACACCGATCCGGGGCTCGTAAAGAAGATCCGGGATGAATTCGAATCGGTACAGGGCAAGGATTTCAAGTACAAGTCGCTCGTAGGCGACCGCAAGCCACCCCTTGATTACAGGAAGAAATGAAAACACGCCTGCTTGTAATATCGTGCCTTCTGGCGGCGGTCCTGCCGTCATGCAGCAGGAGGCCCCTTTCCGAGAGGATCATCATGAGCGAAATGCGCCGCTGTCCCGACGCCACCTGGCTGGACGGCCGGCAGGGCACCCTGAAGTGGAACTACACCACCGGGCTCGAGCTCCGGGCATTCCAGGAAGCCGATGCGGCGCTGGGACTTCCGGAAGCGGCCGCCTACGTCAAGGACTGGGCGGACAAGATGGCCTCTGCAGATGGCTCTTCCATTGTAACCTATAAGTTAAAAAACTATAACGTAGACCATATCTGCCCTGGGCGCATTTACTTCCCGCTCCATGAGCAGGCCCTCGCTGACGGGGACAGCGCATCGGCAGCCAGGTACCGCGCCGTACTGGACCTCGTCCGCTCGCAACTTGACAGCCAGCCGCGCACGCAGGCCGGTGCTTTCTGGCACAAGGCCATATACCCGCACCAGCTCTGGCTGGACGGCCTCTACATGGCTCTCCCCTTCTACGCCGAGTACACGGCAGCCTTTGAGGAAGGCGCCAGGGCCGACAGCTGCTACGCTGACATAGTACATGAATTCAAGGTCGCGTCAGAAAAGACCTTCGATCCTGCGACAGGGCTCTTCCGGCACGCTTGGGACGAGTCCCGCTCCATGTTCTGGGCCGACCCCGAAACGGGGCTCTCGCAGCATGCCTGGGGCCGCGCCGACGGCTGGTACGCCTATGCCCTCGCCGAAGTGCTGGACTTCATCCCGGAGGATAATCCCGGCTACGGAGAGCTTGTCTCGCAGCTGCAATACCTTCTCGGCGCGGTCCGGAAATACGCCGACCCTGCGACGGGCATGTGGTACCAGGTGCTGGACTGCCCCGGGCGGGAAGGCAACTATCTCGAGTCCACCTGCTCCGCGATGTTCCTCTACGCCGCCCTCAAGGGCGTGCGTCGGGGCTGGCTGGACGAAGAGCAGTGGGGAGCGTATTCCCGCGAACTCTACGGGAAGTTCTGCAAGGCCTTCATACGCGAGAATCGCGACGGGACCGTCTCGATGACCTCCTGCTGCGCAGTGGGCGGCCTCGGAGGCAAGCAGATGCGCTCCGGCAGCTTCGACTACTACCTCAGCGAACCCATCATCGAAAACGACTGCAAGGGCATCGGCCCCTTCATCCAGGCCTCCCTGGAATTCGAAAGGCTGTAGGCTTTTCCTGGAATTCACCCTTCCCTGAAATTCACCCCTTCCCTGTAATTCAACCTTCCCTGTAATTCACCCCTTCCTGACATTCACCTGCGCGCTATCCCCCTATCCAGGGCCATTCTAACGGGTACCCGGCGCGCAGGTCACGGCTTTTTCTTGCAACCTGCGCGCATCATTCCATCCAGAAGCCCCTTCAAGACGGCCATCGCGCGCAGGTGAATTTCATCTTGCACGCAGAAACGACAGCGGTGCGGCGGACCGGTGGGAAAAGTGACGAGTCAGTATAGCAGTTTACTTTCGTTCTCTATGCAATCCTGGCGACGTTTCAGTTCCTCGGAAGAGAGTCCCTTCATCATGAAAAGGCCGCCTTCGGATTTTACCGTCGCGTTGATGCATTCATAAGAGGCTGGCACATCTACATCGCGGAAAACAATATTCCGGAATGGCGCGGCCTGTTTTGCCCAGATGTGGGAGTCCCGGGGAGCCGTTCCTTCGATTCCGTCAAAGGTAATATCCTTGATTGCGGCACCCGCCGAGCGCATATGATGGATGCGCATAAGTTCCCTCGCCTCAACGCGGATATCCTTGAACATGATATCATTTATATCTGTCCCCCTTCCGCCCTTCGAGTATGCGGCCACGATGTTGAAAGCCACATTTGAATCTGAGATTTCAATACCGGAAAACACGGCGTCATATATATGACCTTCACCAACACCTATTCTTATGGCATTGCAGCTTGAAGAAAGGGTACAGTCCTTGACGCTGATCCCTGTACAATCCATCGGTTTTTCCAGCAGATGGGCGGAAGACGCCCTCAGAGTAATGCAGTCGTCCGCCGTATCAACCCTGCAATTGGAAATACTTACATTCTTGCAGCGGTCGATGTCTATTCCGTCTCCGTTGAAAGTATGGTAATCTTTCCTGTGAGTGTGCACATAGCATCCGTCAATACGTACTCTCTCCGAATTAAGGATAAAGAGACTCCAATAGGGGGAATCGGCCAATTCAATGTCCTTAACGCAAATATCCTGGCAATCTACGAACCAAACCATTTGTGAAGGACGGCAGGGAATCTTCGATTTAGCTGAATATGCCTTCCCCTGCGAATCGAGGAGGAAGGCATCGGAATTGCCATCGATTGCCCCCGGGCCACTTAAAGTCACGTTCTTTACGCCGACTCCGAGAAGCAGGTGGCCGCCACTGACATAATCACCGGAACCGACTGACGCTTCATTCTGCGAACAGCAATCTGCCGAACAGTAATCAGCGATACTTGGGCTGCCCTTTATTACGGCGCCCTCCTCAAGATGCAATTCTATATTGCTCCTCAGCCAGATGGAACCGCACAGATACGTCCCTTCGGGCAGGACAACTGTTCCGCCCCCATTCGAGGCCGCACGGTCAATCGCAGACTGAACTGCCTCAGTGTCAAGGGCAAGTCCGTCGCCTTTCGCTCCATAATCCCTTACAGAATACTTCCTGGCATCCGGGGACGTCACTTCGACATGCATGCCGTCAATGACTTCAATATGGTATTTTCTGTCCTCGAAGACTATCTCAAGCCCGTCGGAGCTGCGTCGGACCAGGACATCAGGAACGGATGTCCGTCCGTTGGCGGACCCGTCCACAAAAAGCACGACAGGGGAAAAAGGAGGCACGGCCGAACTGCTTTCCCAGCGGGGCCACGCGCCGAGCCCGCCGAACAGATGGGTGTTGGTCCAGCCTTCGGAGGGCCTTTGAAGCACTGCTTCCACTGCCCCGTCCGGTCCGTAAACCTGATAGATGGACGACCTGTAGTTTCCTGAAGACAATTCCACCCCGCCCGGGAACCCGTTTTGCAAGAACTCTCCGCTGAACGGAACCTGTATCGCATAGCCTCCCGAACGGAATCGGACGGGATCAGGATTGTCATGCCAGAATACGCGGAGCTCACCTTTGCGGCCTATCAAAGTGTGGCTGTAAATCTTGTAGCAGCCGAATTCCGGAGTTCCGTTTTCTCTGTTCAGCCTGTAATCGGGAACCATGTGCCAGTAACTGGCGATATGGTCATCCTCAAGCAGAAGCGTACGGGTTCTCCATCGGTACATCCAGTCATCGCCGAAGAGGGACCATCCGGTCATTCCCTGTCCGGTCGGGGCAGAGTTGCCTCCGGAAACACAGAAACCAAGGTCGGCGGAATAGGCCTCCTGCATGTATTTCGCAGAGGCCTGCCAATGGGTGCGGTCATAAGTCTGGCCGGCGAAATAAACCCGGGCATCCCCGTCCGGACGGACATTAAGGACGAACCCGCCGCCCTTGACGGCCTTCCGCCCACCCTTGCGGTCAGCGGGGGACCGCTTTTCTTTCGCCGTCCAGAAAGGATGATCCTCCGGCAGCAGAAGGACGCAGAATGCCTGAGTCGCGAAATATGAATCCAGCGGTGAATTATAATGCTCGGCCAGGTCCGTGTTCTTCCCGCGGTAGCCTATTTCTATCAGCCCGTTACCGGAAACCGCACCGCAATCCAGGAAATACTTCAGATCGCCGGACATGAGCCTTCGGGCAAGTCCCGGGTCCATGCCCCCGTTCCCGTTGAGGATGTTCCAGCCGATGGCGGCATCCGCCGCGAAGCGATATGTAAGGCTCCTGCCCCAGGGGATATGTCCCGAGGAGCGGGAATAAAGGTACGGGGCCGTATCCATGAACCTGGATGAGATGTCCCTGATCCTGTCCCCGTACCGGGCAGCCCACACAGGGTCGAAGCGAAGTATCCAGTTCATATAAAGCTGGAACCCCCAGAGGTTGTAATAATCGAAACCGCGGTTGTCTCCGTCGATATACCAGCCTTGTCCCCTGTACCATGAAAGCAGCCGTTCCAACTTGCCGGTATGGTAATCCCGGTGGCCGTCGAAACCGTGTTCTTCCAGAAACCGGGTCGTGACCAGATGGAAAAGCAGGTGATTGTTGTCCCAGGTAGGATTGATGCAGTTTTTCTCCAGATAAGTCAGAAGATTCTTTTTCTGAACTGCGGTAAGCGGATCCCAGAAGCGCTCCGGGGCCAGATACAGCCCCAGAACTATGCCGGATCCTGTCTGATCCGCCTTTTGCGGTTCGCCCCAGTACAAGGGATCCGCCGGGTCCGTGCCATGGATATAGGCATTGATGAACGGCTGGGTAATTGACCCTTCATACCCGGGAACGGTATCGTAGCCCGTTCCGACATAGTATTCCACCACGCCGACCATGATGCGTTCCATCTCCCGAATCCGGTCTTCTGCCGAAGGTTTCATATAGGAGGCAAAAGCCCCTTCGGGGACCGGGAAGGAGAAAATACCCGTTTCCGGATCCACGCGGTTCATCACACCGGAAATTATTTTCTCCGCTGCAGCCACCCAGGTCTCGCGGGTATAACCTGTATAAGGGCTCGTTTTCCAATCGAAAGTTGAAGAAAACACAGATTCTTCAGTCCCCGGGACGGCTATGGGAGATGATAAGAGAAGGAATGCCAGGATGAAAGACAGCATGATTACTTGACGCAGAATGGTTCAGTAAACTCGACCCTCACCCCGTCAGGATTGAGGGCATTATAAATCCAGCGGCGGGTAAGGCCGATGCCCGGGGCACCCAGCGCGGCGGTTCCTCCCCTTGCGCGCAGAAGATCGACGGTCGCCTGCATGTCCATGGTCTGCAGGCAGGGATGCGCGAAATCCGGCCCTGACGGGCTGTAATGCTCGATACTTTCCAACGACTGACCCAGGCGCAGATAGTGGATCGAACGTCCGCCTTTGTCAACGCGCAGGATCTCCCGGCATCCAAGAACCCCGACCCAGAACGGATCGGATGAATCAACTTTTGCAGAAGGCAGTCCGGCATGGGCAATGCGATCCGAAATGCGCTTTTTCGACAATTTCCTTCCCGCGCACCTGAGATGCTTTCCCCCGGATTGGTATTCGACGAATTCCACCGGATTCCCGTCGGCATCACGGCAGGAGAAGACTTTTTCACCGGCACCGTCAGTCGAGACCGGGGTTACGGTCCATCCTCTTGACGACAGGAAATCATGAATCGCAGAGGCAGACTCGACCAGGATGGATACCTTGACAAGGGCGCCGCCGGGTGTTACGCCAGCGGACTCCACGACCTGGATAAACTGCCGGTCATTCACCTTGAATGCCCGTACCGGGCCTTCGTCGCTTTCATAACGGAAGGCTTCCGGGAAGCCAAGGAGTTTGCCGTAATAGCTCTCCGCCATTCCAAAGGAACTCACCCTGAAGGTGAGTCCGGCAAGGCCAAGGATGCCCGGGGCGCTTTGGGCATGCAGGGCGATGGCGACAAGCAGCGCAAAAAAAGAGGAAAGGATTCTTTTCATACATCAAAAGGGACCGAGAACATCGGACAAGCGCTTCATCTCAGCCGCAGAGTATTTCTTGAAATTACGGAGTATTTCCAGGTTGGACTTCACTATCGGGATGCTGTCCATCCCTATGCATACGGCATCGGGACCATCAAGGCTCATGGCGTATTTGATGAGTGTCGGAATATCTATCCCCGCACGATTCTCTTTCGGGCGCACGAGTTTCATCAACATGACACCCATCCCCTGCGCCTTGGCGGCAGGGATGGCTATGCCCTCCCGGTTGGAGTAATGTGAAGCGTCCCACTGGTTCATGGCGATGAGCATGGTGTCAAAGTCCCCGCGGTCGCACATGGCCTTGGCGGCATATGCATCGGCGTGGCAGGAGAAGCCGATATGGTCGCAGACCTTCTCTTCCTTCATCCGGTGGACAACATCGATGAGATGCCCCGGGCGGCTCATTTCCTCGACATCTTCCAATGAGTTGACACTGTGGATCTTGAGCTCCTCCAGATGGTCCGTCCCAAGACGCCTTAGGCTATCTTCTATTTCCGCAAGGGCCGCGTCGGGATTTCGGGCAGAGACTTTGGTGGAAAGATAGACTTCTCTCCTCCGCGTTTTGAGGACTTCAGCAATCCGCACTTCGCTATAAACCTTCACTGCAGGCTTTGGCTTACCCTTGGGGAGAGCAAGAGAGTTATCGTAAGTGTGTGCCGTATCCCAATAGTAAAGGCCATTATCCAAGGCGAAATTGAGCATCTCCCAAGCCTCCTCGTCCGTATCGATATGGCAGAATCGGCTGCCAAGGCCGAGGACCATTTTGGGGACGACCTCTCCCGTCCGGCCAAGGACTACCGTAGGAAGGCCTTTGGCGTCATAGCGTGACTTTTTCCTCTTCCCTATACAGGGAGCCGCCGAAGCGGGCGACCCTGCGGCAAGCATGCCGGCCCCGGCGGTGGCTGAAAGCCCCGCCAGGGCGGCACAGGTGCCTAATTGATTCAGAAACTCACGTCTTTGCATAATTATAATGATTTAGGACGATGGGCGTATCCTGGAACACTTTCCCTGTGAGGGTCAGTCCGGTCGCTTCGATGAACGTGTATTCATCAGCATGGTTCTGTCCGACCGCCTGGCCCGTTGACAGGACAAGCAGAAACGCAAAGAACAAAGCCATGCTTTTGAAAGGATTACTCTTCCGGAAGATCATGTAGATTGTAATTGGAGATTGTTGATCCTTCGACCGAAGCCTGCATAATCCTCCCGCCTCCGAAGATCTTTATCTCAAGAAGCTCGGGAGTGATATATTCTTTATAAATCGGCATTATATGCGTAAATGTTAATTAACAAGAGTGAGTGTAGTCGTCACGGTGGCTGTATCTCCGTAGTTTATCTTGAAACTATGGCCTACCAGCGAATAACCGGAGATAACCGTATCATAGCTTTGCTGTCCGTTGGGGCCGACGGCATCCCACCTGGTGAGGGTGGGACCTTCGGAGCATCCTGATGCCGAGACAGTCAGCCGGTATTTCTGCGTAATGTCGCCGAATGAGAGTTCGATGTAGCCTGACTGCTGATTGACGGCCGCTTTGGTGAGCATCCTCCACCAGAAAGTGGTGGAACTGCCTCCTCCCAATTTGCTGGGGATCTTGATCTTGTCGATAATGACGATATTGCCGACACTCGTCATCTTGACGGTGCGCGACGCAGAACCGGAAGAAAGCGCATTTCCTTCCAACTCCAGATCATCGCTATCCAAGACCGGAAGCATATTGATGACGGCGCCCTTCTCTGAGGATGAATTGATGATGGATGTGAAATATGCCGTGCCATTGGGATCGAATTTCCTGTTCGCTCCCATCACGGTGCTGTGGGAGAAATTCGAGCATAGAAACACATCCCAGCGCGTGGAATTCTTTCCATAACTTGACAACGTGATTCCCTGGGCCTCGGCTTTGGCATAGTCGCAGGCGCCTGGATCTTCGCTCCACCTGTGCCCAAAGGCGTCAAAAACGAAGGAGCCGGCATCCATCTGTGAATGGCTGCTGTTCGGCTTGCCGGCCTTGATACCCAGGTATTTGTCAGATGTCGTGCCCGTCCATCCGTCGCGGACAATAACGACAGGGGCGACCTCGCTGCTGGAGGGCGTGGAGGATGGCCAGATCGAAACGGAAGGGGCCGGGACCGATGACGGGATGCTCATATTTGCCGCCATAACAGGGACCATGGGAAGAAGTCTCACATCCGAGCAGTCTGCGTAGTCGTCCAACAGCCTTAGTTCATTGTAGAGAAGCGAGGTGTTGGAAAGACGTGATGCCAGGTACCACATGGCCAGCTGGGGCTCGTTGGTGACAGGAGAGCAGTCGGAATAGCTGAACGCCCTGCCGGACGGACCATTCATCATCAGCATCCATTTTGCCGTATTGTTCCAGGACACGGTGGAGAAAAGCCCTCCGTCGCTGCCAAAGACACTTCTGAGGGCTTCGATAAGCAGCATCTGGAAGTTGGTCCCATAGGCCCAGTAAGAATACCCTTCCGGGAAATTGCCGTTTGTATAATTGGCCGTAATCGCCGCCGGATTATGCGACAGGCAGCTTTCGATGATGTTCCTCGAGACGCTCTTGTCCTTTTCATAGATGGCAAGGGCGGCAAGGACGACACCGGAATAACAGACTTGATTCCAATTGTTGGTCGCGTTGACATAGTCGGTCGAAGGGCTGACTGTGACGGCCTTGTTCACGAGCGCGGAATGGGCGGCGACCCGGATGTCGTACGGCAGGGAATGGTAGCACCAGTCATAGGCGATGGCAACGCCCGCGGCCATCTCGGCGGCATCCAGGAAAGTTTGTGTCCCGTTCCAGTCAGAAAGGCCGCAGGCCGCTGTGAGGTCGCGTTTCACGCACTCCAGGTAACTGCTCTCTCCGGTCATCCGGTATGCGTAGGAGCAGGCGAAAAGACGCTTGAGCGCCTTGCGGGACTGGGCAAGGATGCGCTTGCCCGATGCATCGAAGGTGCGGGTGATGGGAGAAGACTCCCGTGTGTAATCGTCGGCCAGTGCCATCACGTCGTCATGCAGGCGTGCCAGCACGGGATTGGACGCCCGGTTCGTCGTGACTTTCGTCTTGAGCGCCTCGAAGGCGGTATCGTTCATCAGGATGCGGGGATGCCCCATCGTGGCAAGGGACGCGTAGTTGAATGTGCCTGAAGGGTCTGCGGAAGCGTCATCGGGCTCTTCTACAAATCCGCTGATAGGCGAGACATCTTCCGGAGCGTGATAACCCCACTCCCAGGGAGAGCCCACGTAATAAGAACCTCCGCCCAGGGCGACGATGGGAATCTTTCCGGTGGTGACCGAAGTCGATGCGGCAGGTGCGGTGACCATGGAGGACAGGTCAGATGCCGAGGAGATTACGTATGTCGTGCTTCCGTTCACCCCAAAGCTCCCGGAGGCATAGCACGAGGACGCCGTGATATTGCCTTTGCCCTCCAGGTATCCCATTACCAGACCGTGGTAGGATGCCGTGTTGTTGTAGGAAACGTATCCGTACTCCTTACAGCGGTTGAAGGTGCCGGGAAGATCCCACACCTCTCCGACAAGGCCGCCCACGAAGCAGATATTGCTGTATCCGGACGATCCGCTTTTTGTCCATGCAACCACATTGCCCTTGTTCACGCCGTCATTTATGACGAAGTTGCCTGGAGT
>JAEEIQ010000060.1 GCA_016281435.1 Bacteroidales bacterium | reverse complement strand
ACCTTCGCCGAGTGGAACAAGGGCGACCTTGACAGCTACCTCATCGAGATTACTCGCGACATCCTTGCGAAGAAGGACGAGGACGGAAAATACGTGCTCGACTACATCCTCGACACCGCCGGTCAGAAAGGCACCGGAAAATGGACTGCAATCGCATCCCTCGACCAGGGTGTTCCCCTGACTCTGATCGGAGAGGCCGTGTTCGCGCGCTGCCTGTCCGCCCAGAAGGAAGAGAGGGTCGCCGCCAGCAAGATACTCGAAGGCCCGAAACCCGCGAAGTTCACCGGTGACAGGAAGGCTTTCCTCGAAGACCTGCGCAAGGCTCTCTTCGCCGCGAAGGTGGTTTCCTACGCCCAGGGCTACACCCTGATGCGCGCTGCTGCGAAGGAATACGGATGGAACCTGAACTACGGCGGAATCGCTCTCATGTGGAGGGGCGGCTGCATCATCCGCAGCGTGTTCCTCGGCAAGATCAAGGATGCGTTCGACAAGAACCCCGAACTGGCCAACCTCCTGCTGGATTCCTACTTCCAGGCCAAACTCGCCGACGCGCAGCAGAGCTGGAGGAACGTGGCTGCCGCCGCTATCGCAAACGGAATCCCCGCTCCGACCCTCATCTCCTCTCTGGAGTACTACGACGGCTACCGTTGCGACCGCCTGCCTGCCAACCTCCTGCAGGCCCAGAGGGACTACTTCGGCGCCCACACATACGAGCGTACCGACAAGCCCCGCGGAGAGTTCTTCCACACGAACTGGACCGGACACGGCGGAGACACCGTCGCCGGTACATACATCGCATAAGCGGAACCTTTCAGGGCCGGCTTCTTCAGGGCCGGCCCTTTTGTTTATGATATGAAGAAATCCTTTGCCCTGATATTGTTGCTCCTTCTGTCCCTGGCGTCCTGCAGGAAACAGGAAAGGGAACGGGCGAGCTACCCCAGGCCCGGAGAAATCGTGGACATGGGCCTTTCCGTCAAATGGAGAGGCTGGAATGTCGGAGCCAGCCGCCCCGAGGAATTCGGGGATTATTATGCATGGGGCGAAACCGTCCCGAAGGATGTCTATACCTGGGCGACGTACAAGCACTGCCGCGGCGACGCCAAGTCTTTCACAAAGTACAACACCCTGGCAGCCCGGGGTGTCGTGGACGGGAAGACGGAGCTTGAGCGGGAGGACGACGTTGCCCGATACCGGCTTGTAGGCAAGTGGCGCATCCCGACCGATGCGGAGTGGACGGAGCTCCGCAATGCCGAGAACTGCGAATGGGAATGGACTGAACTGGACGGAGTCAACGGCTACAGGGTTACGAGCCTGCGGAACGGTGCGCGAATCTTCCTTCCGGCCGCAGGGTTCCGGCAGCAGGCCGACACCACCGGCGTCGGCTTTGGCGGGCAATACTGGTCATCAACCCTCTGCGCCGCATCTCCCTACAGCGCCGGTTACCTTTATTTCATTTCTACCAATATCCGCCGCTACGACAACAACCGGTATTTCGGGCGGTCCGTACGTCCGGTTATGGATTATTGACCAGGGCTATCCCCTGATCTGGATGTCGAAGCCTTCTTCCAGCAGCGGGGCCACAAGCGTGCGCATCCGCTCCGCGCTGAATTTCTGCAGGCCTTCGGCCGGGGTGGGACGGTCAATGGTATAGACCATGACCTGGCGGGGCCTTAGTTCGCGGACTATATCCATCCATGGCAGAAGGACTTCCGGCGCCGAAGAGTCGAAGTCCGGACCCTTCAGGAACATTGTCTGCAGGACAAAATCTCCTTTGAATCCTTTCAGCGCCTCCACGACGCGGCGCACGCTGTATCCCGGGGCCGGATTGTTGATCCTGGCAGCCAGACCGTCCGTCGGGGCGTCTATCTTGAGGATGGGATTGTCGACCTTGCGGAGCGCGGCGAAAACTTCCGGGACATGGACCCTGGTGGCGTTAGAAAGCACCGATACCTTTGCCTGGGGGCAGAATGCGTCGCGAAGGCGGAGCGTGTCGTCGATGATTGCCGGAAAATCCGGGTTGAGCGTCGGCTCCCCGTCGCCGCTGAAAGTGATGGAATCCACCGGAGTACCCTCCAGAAGCAGGGCCGTAAGCTTGTCCTCGAGCGCGCTGCGGACCTGTGCCGCGGACGGCAGTTTCGTGTCCCCGCGGCCGTCCCTGTTCCATCCGCATTCGCAGTAGATGCAGTCGAAATTGCAAATCTTGCCTTCCCTGGGCAGCAGGTTGATGCCCAAGGAGTTTCCGAGGCGGCGCGATTTTATCGGACCGAAAACGGTGTCTTCTCTCAGCATTGTCTGTTTTTTTAGCAGGAGCAAATATAGCGATTTGCGCTCTCTCTTTGAAAAAATGTTGCTACTTTTGTCCCATGGCTTACAGAAGAGAAGAATCCTTCGATGCGAAGGTAACGGAGCAGATTGCGTCCCATGTAAGGGAAATACTTGTACTTCTGGGGGAGAACCCCGACAGGGAGGGGCTTGCAAAGACGCCCGAGAGGGTTGCGAGAAGCATGCAGTTCCTTACGAAAGGGTATTCCGAGGACGGCGCATCGATACTCAGGCAGGCCCTCTTCGAGGAGCGTTACGGTGAGATGGTCCTGGTAAGGGACATTGAACTGTTCTCCCTGTGCGAGCACCACATGCTCCCGTTCACCGGCAAATGCCATGTCGCTTATATCCCCGACGGTACCATCACCGGGCTCAGCAAGATAGCCCGCGTGGTGGAAGTGTTTGCCCGCAGGCTACAGGTCCAGGAACGTCTTACCGTCGAGATATGCGGATGCATACAGCAGACCCTCGGCGCACTCGGGGTGGCCGTAGCTGTCGAGGCCTCACACACCTGCATGATCATGCGCGGGGTCGAGAAACCCGGGACCAGCACGTTCACATGTTCTTATTCCGGGCTTTTCGAAAAAGATGCCGCCCGCCGGCAGGAGTTCCTCCGCGCTATCGGCAAATAGGAGTTCCGGCTCTTTTCTCTTCGCTGGGGCTGTGGCCGAAGCGTTCCTTATATGCCCTTGAAAAATAGGAGAGATTGCTGAATCCGGCGTCGGACATGGCTTCTGCAACCTTGCATCCGCGGGTTTGCAACAGTTCCTTCGACAAATCCAGCCTTTTTGCAATCAACCATTTCTGCGGAGCCTGCCCGTATGCTTTCCGGAAGTCCCTGTTGAAGGATGAAAGGCTTCGCCCCGTGTAGTTCGCGAACTCCGTCAGGGACAATTCGGCCATATAGTTTTCATCCATGAATCCCACAAGGTCTATCTTCCATCTGCTCGTGAAATCGAACAGGGAGGCATATACGTTCGGCTCCGTCTTCAGTATGCACATCAGTCCTTCGGTCATCTTCATGTCCAGCCATTCCTTGTCCGGCTTCTCGTCTGACCAGAAATATGGCATCAGGGACTGGAACAACGCGGAAACGTCCGGCCGCGCCGGGATTTTCAGCACGGGGTCCTCTTCGCGTTCCGCCCAGGTCGGTATCCCGGCTTCCCGTACCGTCCTGTAATACTCCAGCAGGAATTTCCGGCTGAACCTCATGGTGACGGCCTTGTACGGAGCCCCTTCCTTCTCGCGTGATTTGGCGAGGGTGACGCGGCGGTCCTTGCGTATGAATGCGCATTCCCCGGGGGACAGTCGTGTCGTCCCTTCCGGTCCGATTATCTCCAGTTTGCCGCCGCTGAGATAGATGAGGGCGTGGTCCCGGAGGGAAAACACTTCCCTCGTATTCTCCTTGTGGATGCAGGAGAAGGCCACGCCGCCGTATTCCAGGACCCTTGAATCTTCCATGATTGACACGCACAGCAAAATAATCTGGCACGCACAGCAAAGTTATAAAAATTAATTGTGATTTATTTTGCATCCGGAATTATTGAAGCAATGAAGAGAATCATCCTTTCGGCCGTACTGATGGCCATTGCAGCCGGCCTTTATGCCGATCCTATAGAAAAAACCGATACCCTGAGCACTTCTGTTGTCACCGGGACAAGGGTTTCGATGCTGCGTGACCAGGTCCCCGCTCCTGTCAGCGTAGTTGGCAGCCAGGCTATCGTCAACAGTGACGAGAACGCCCTGATGCCCGTCCTCATGGAGCAGGTCCCCGGCTTGTTCGTGACCAGCAGGGGAGTGACGGGATACGGAGTTTCCGGCGGTTCGGCCGGGGCCATCTCCCTGCGCGGTTTCGGCGCCGGTGCGGGTCGTGTCCTGATCCTCATCGACGGTCACCCCCAGTTTGAATCCATTTACGGCCACCCCGTCGCGGACGAATATCTCGCCGCGAACGCCGAGAAGGTTGAGGTCTCCCGCGGCGCAGCGTCCGTCCTGTACGGATCCAACGCCATGGGCGGGGCCATCAATATCCTGACGAAGCAGCCCGTCTCCGACGGCAACAAACTCTCGCTGAAGCTCCTTGGAGGATCTTACGGGACATACAGGGGACAGGTGTATGACAGCTACAAGTCAGGCCGCTTTTCCGCTTCCGCGACTTTCAACTATGACCATACGGACGGACACAGGGACAACTCGGCGTTTTCTTCCCTGGGAGGGATGCTCGGAGCGGCATATCAGTTCTCACCTGTCTGGAAGGCGAAGGCGCGTCTCAGTTTTGTAGACGCCGATTCGCAGAACCCCGGGACGGTCGCGTCTCCCATGCTTGACGGTACTGCCCGCATCCTTCGCGGAATGGGCGGTGTGTCTCTGGAGAACAATTGCGGAAAGAGCTCCGGGACGGTCGACCTCTATTATAACTGGGGCCACCATATCATCAACGACGGCCATCTCGAAGGTGCTCCTGCCCAGCCTTTCCTTTTCCATGGGACGGATTATACGGCCGGGCTGACCGCATACCAGACGGCTTCCTTCTTTGACGGCAACAAACTGACCGCGGGCGTGGACCTGCTGTTCTACGGCGGCAACGCCTACCGCAATCCCGAAACGGAAATCTACGCCGACCACAAGAAACTCAGCGAGCAGGCTGTTTATCTCCTTGACACCCACACTCTCGGCTCCGTCACCCTCAGCGCCGGCCTGCGCATGGACCGCCACGAGGCATACGGGATAGAATGGCTTCCGCAGTTCGGACTTTCCTGGATGCCGGGCAATGCGACCACGCTGAAAGCCTCCGTCTCGAAGGGCTTCCGCATGCCCAACATGCGCGAACTCTACATGTATGCCGTGGCGAATGAGGCGCTCCTTCCCGAGAAGGCATGGAGTTATGACCTGACTGCCGGTCATCATTTCCTTGACGGGGCCCTGAATGTCGAAGCCAGCGTCTTCAACACTGTCGGAAGCAACATCATCGAGGTCAACATTGTAGACGGCAAGAGGCAGAACCGCAATGTCGGGCAGTTCGCCAATACAGGAGCGGAACTTTCCGCCGACTGGCGCTTGT
>JAEEIQ010000059.1 GCA_016281435.1 Bacteroidales bacterium | reverse complement strand
GGGCGAAGAGCACGCCGTTATGCTGTAAGTAGTGGATGGCGGCGGGCTGGCAGCCCATGTTGGAAACCTCGCAGCAGCACCAGCAGCCGTTAGCCTTCAACTCCTTCGCATCTTCTTCCGATAGTTCGTTCTGGAATGCGCAGGGAAGGGCGATGTCGCATTTCACGCTCCATGCCTTCTTTCCGGCGGTAAAGACAGCCTTGCCGGGGAACTTGACCGCCATGTCCTCTACCTTGTCGCGGTTCGAGGCACGCATGACGAGCATGTAGTCTATCATCTCCTTCGTGATTCCGTCGGGAATCTCGCAGACTCCGTCGGGACCGGAAATGGCTACGACCTTCGCGCCGAGCTCGCAGGCCTTGATGCAGGCGCCCCATGCGACGTTGCCGAAGCCGGACACGGCGATCCTGCAGCCCTTGATGTCCTTTCCTGCGTGGTGCAGGAGATTCTGCGTGAAGTACAGCGCGCCGAAGCCGGTTGCCTCCGGACGCAGTATGCTGCCGCCCCATGTCGAGCCCTTGCCGGTAAGGACGCCGGTATTGTACTCGCGGGCCAGCTTCTTGTACATTCCGTAGAGGTAGCCGATTTCGCGTCCGCCCACCCCGACGTCGCCGGCAGGGATGTCCTGGTCGGGACCTATGCACTGCCACAGCTCGAGCATGAAGGCCTGGCAGAAACGCATGATCTCCTCGTCGGTCTTGCCCTTGGGATCGAAGTCGCTGCCGCCCTTCGCGCCTCCCATGGGAAGCGTTGTCAGGGCATTCTTGAAGGTCTGCTCGAAGCCGAGGAACTTAAGCATGGAAGGAGTGACCGCGCGATGGAAGCGCAGGCCTCCCTTGTAGGGGCCGATGGCGCTGTTGAACTGCACCCTGTAACCGGTATTGGTCTGCACCTTGCCCTCGTCGTCCACCCAGGTCACGCGGAAAGTGAAGATGCGGTCGGGCTCGACCATCCTCTCCACTATCCGGGCCTGTTCGAACTCGGGGTGCCGGTTATAAGTTTCTTCAACGGACTCCAAAACCTCCCTGACTGCCTGGAGATACTCGCTCTCTCCGGGATACTTGGCCTGGAGGCGGGCCATGATTTCATTGGTTTTCATAATTATGCGGTTCTAAAAAGGTCATTTCACTTCCCAGGTGCTGCCGCTGCGAAGGAGCTCGTCCACGCAGTGGATGCGGGAGCGGGACTCCACCTCGCGGAGCTGGTCGCGGACGAGAACGTCATAGGTCCCCGCTTCGACATCGCGGATGACACCGAGCGCGACGGGGAAATCAGGTCCCTTCATGTCGGCCAGGGCCATCTGGAGACCGAGATTGTCGGCATGGGCGTCATGAACGAGGACGTCATCGGCAGTCACGCCGTTCTCCCCTATCGTGACGACGCTGAGCCTGCTGCCGTCGAAGACAAGGCCCTTGTTGCGCTCCTTGCCGAAGATCATCGGCTCGCCCTGACGGAGGACTATCGTGTTGTCCGCCCTGAGAGCCGGGTCGGAAAGCTCGCGGTGCGCCCCGTCGTTGAAGATAACGCAGTTCGTCAGCATCTCCATAACGGAACAACCCTTATGGCGGGCGGCCTGGAGCATGATCTCGCCGTTGAGCTTGAGATCCACGTCGAGCGAGCGGGCGAAGAAGGTTCCCTTGGCCCCGAGAACGAGCGAACCGGGATTGAACGGAGGCTCCACCGTACCGTAGGGGGAGGTCTTCGTGATCGCGCCGAACTTCGAGGTCGGGGAATACTGTCCCTTGGTCAGTCCGTAGATGCGGTTGTTGAACAGGACTATGTTGATGTCCACGTTGCGGCGTATGGCATGGATGAAGTGGTTGCCGCCGATAGCGAGGGCGTCACCGTCTCCGCAAGCCTGCCATACGGCAAGCTCGGGATTCGCCACCTTGATGCCGGTGGAAACGGCGGTGGCGCGGCCATGGATGCTGTGGAACCCGTAGGTGTCCATATAATAAGGAAGGCGCGAGGAGCAGCCGATGCCGGACACGACGACGAAACGCTCCTTTTCGATGCCGAGTTCGTCGCTTACGGCAGGCAGGGTGCGCTGCAGGGATGCGAGCACGGCGTGGTCGCCGCAACCGGGGCACCAGCGGACTTCCTGGTCACTCTTGAAATCTTGTATTGTCATAGCTCTATCTCCTTCTTGATGGCGGCCACCAGTTCGCTCACGAGGAACGGCTGGCCCTGAACCTTACCGAACTTGCGTATGTCCTTCCCGGGGAAGCGGGCCCGCAGATAATCCGCGAACTGGCCGCTGTTGAGCTCGCATACGAGCACCTTGCCGTAGCGGGAGAAGACTTCTTCCGTATTTGCGGGCAGCGGGTTGATGAAATCGAAATGGGCGTAAGGAACGCCGCCTATCTCATCCACGGCACTGCTGATGTGGCCGTAGGTTCCTCCCCAGCCGACCACGAGAAGTTTCCCTTCCGAAGGGCCCTCGACCTCGAGGGCCGGTATGTCACGGGCGATGCGGGCGACCTTGCCGGCCCTCTCGTCGACCATCATCTGGTGGTTGAGGGGGTCGTTCGAAAGGACTCCCGCATGATTCTTTTCAAGACCGCCCACCCTGTGCTCAAGTCCCTTGCGGCCGGGCACCGCCCAGCGGCGCACGAGGGTCTCTGGATCACGCTCGAAGGGACGGAACTTTCCGCCGTCCGAATCGGGGGCGAAAGGAGGCTTGATCTCCGGGTAATCGGACATCGAGGGTATCCTCCAGGGCTCGCTGCCGTTCCCGAGGAAACCTTCGGAAAGCAGCAGGACCGGAGTCATGTGCTCAAGGGCTATCTTCGCAGCCATGAAGGCGGCGTCGAAGCAATGGGCGGGAGAATGGGCGGCGACAACCGGCATGGGGCACTCGCCGTTGCGGCCGTAAAGGGCCTGTGCGAGGTCGGACTGCTCGGTCTTCGTCGGAAGGCCTGTCGAGGGGCCGCCTCTCTGGACGTCCACGACGACAAGCGGGAGCTCGGTCATCACGGCAAGGCCGAGGGCCTCGCTCTTCAAGGAGAGGCCGGGTCCCGACGTAGTCGTGGCCGCGAGATTGCCGGCGAAGGCAGCGCCGATGGCGGTGCAGATGCCCGCAATCTCGTCCTCGGCCTGCAGTGTCCTGGCACCCAAATTCTTGTGCAGGGCAAGCTCCTCGAGTATGGCTGTGGCCGGAGTGATGGGATACGATCCGCAGAACAACGGCAGTCCGGACTTCTCCGAAGCTGCAAGCAGGCCCCACGCCACGGCTTGGTTGCCCGTGATGTTGCGGTATAGCCCGGGCTTCTTGTCACCCTTTGGCTCGCAGGCGTAGGTATTGGGGATGGCCTGGATGTTGGCGGCGTAGTTGAATCCGTCGTTCAGGACCTTCTTGTTCGGGGCGATGACCTCGGGATGCTTCTTGGAGAACTTTTTCTCGAGATAGGCGCAGATATACTCCAGGGGACGGCTGTAGATATAGCAGGCCATTCCGAGGGTGAACATGTTCTTGCACTTCAGGACGGCCTTGCGGTCCATGCCGCTGTCCTTGAGGCTCTCCTGCGTCAGCGTCGTGATTGGCGCCGCGATGATGGCCCTGTCCTCCACATGGAGTTCGGAGAAGGGATCGCCGGTCTCGAAGCCGGCCTTCTTCATGCCCGCCTCGTCGAAGGCGTCGGCATCCACGAGTATCATGGCCGTCGGCTTGCACCATTTTGCATTGGCCTTGAGGGCGGCCGGATTCATGGCTACGAGCAGGTCGCAGAAATCGCCCGGCGTGTTGACGTCGCCGCTGCCGATGTGCACCTGGAAACCCGAAACGCCGGAAACCGTGCCATGAGGGGCGCGGATTTCGGCGGGATAGTCGGGGAATGTTGAAAGTCCGTTACCGTAGATGGCGGAGGTGTCTGCAAAAAGAGACCCGGTGAGCTGCATGCCGTCACCGGAATCTCCTGCGAACCTGATTACAACATCATCGGTATCGATAAGCTTGTGTTGCATCAAGATTATGTATTGTCGGTTTTACTGTTGTGCTGCCTGGGCCTGGGCCTGAAGTTCCGCCTGCAGTGCCTCGAGCGTCCTGTCGTCGGCGATTCCGAGAGCCTTGCGCGCCTCGGGAGTGATGTCGGTGCTCTGCGCAGGATCCACGTAGAGGATCTGGGCGACATCGAAGACGAAGACATAACCCGCCGCCTTGGCTATGGAGGCTATGGTCTCGTTGGCCTTCTTGTAGATGGGAGCCATGAGCTGCTGCTGTTGCTGCTGGAGTTCGGCCTGGATGGCCTCCTGGAACTCCTGGATCCTCTGCTGGAAGCCGGAGAGTTCCTTCTCCTTGCTCTCGCGGATAACCGCAGTCCACGTGCTCACCTTCTGCTGGTATTCCTGGTACTTGGTGTTGAATTCTTCGACCATGGCCTGGTAAGTCTCCTGGGCCTCTTTGCTGGAAGCGTTCATCGCAGTGCGGGCCTGATCCATTTCAGGCATCAGCTGGACGAGCTCGTTCATGTTGACGTGCGCGAACTTGGGCTGTGCCGCAAGGCTCAGGCCGCAGAGGGCCGCGATCGCAATCAAAAAGATCTTTTTCATATTGTCATTAATTAAAATTGTTGTCCTATAACGAAGTGGAACTGGCTTCCGCCATACTGCTTGTCATCAAATCCGTAACCCCAGTCGACGCCGAGCAGGCCCACCATCGGTAAGAAGATGCGCACACCGACTCCGGCGCTGCGTTTGATCTGGAAAGGATTGAAGTCCCTGATGTCGGCCCAGCAGTTTCCTCCCTCGAGGAAGAGGAGGGCGAAAATAGTGGAAGACGGCTGCAGGATAAGGGGATAACGAAGTTCGACGGTGAACTTGTCATATACGTTACCGGCATTGGCGTAGCCGTATGAGTTGTAAGCCGTGGCGACGGTCGGTGTAAGCCTGTAGTTTTCGTATCCGCGCATGGCGATGATATCCGAACCATAACTGCTGTAACCCGACATTCCGTCACCGCCCATCACGAAGCCCTCGAACGGGGAGTAACCCCACTTGCGGTTGTAGTATCCGAGATATCCGAACTGGGCGCGCGTCATCAGGACGAGGTCGCCGACGAGTTTCGTATAATTGGCCGCCGAGAACTTCCACTTGTGGTACTCGATCCATTTGTAGCGGTTCTGGGCCGTCCAGCTGTCATAATTGACCGAGCGGGGATCCGCGACGCGGACTTTGTTGCCGGAAGCGTCGAAGTCGTAATGCCGAAGGAGGGAGAAAGGCGGGGTGAATTGCAGGGAGGCGGAGAAGTCGGAGCCCTGCCTGGGGTATATCTGCTGGTCAGTGGAATTGCGGCTGAGCGACAGGGTGTAGCTTATGTTGTTGGCCACGCCGTCGTCGAAGATGAAGGAGCCGCTGTACCAGTTGGTAAGGCGATAGGTCTGCCAGCTCAGGCCGTTGTAAAGGACGAAGTAGTTGTCTGGCCATTTCAGGCGGTTTCCGAGCGAGGCGGAGAAGCCGTAAACCTCCATCTGGCGGTTGTGGCTGAGGATGTTGAACGCCGGATAGGAGTCGGTCTGGCGGGTATAGTATGCGCCGAGGTTCAGGGACATCGGCTTCTTGCCGGTGAGCCAGGGCTCGGTGAAATTGGCTATCAGGGCCGTGTAGTACGTGCCGTTGGTCTGGAAACGGAACGAAAGGTTCTGCGCGTCCCCTAGGGGAACGGGCCGCCATGCGCTCTTGTCGAAGAAACGGTGCGTCGAGAAGTTATTGAAGCTGACGCCGACCGTTGCGACGAAGGTGTTGCCGCCCCATCCTCCGGAAAGTTCCAGCTGGCTGGAAGGCTTCTCCGTGACGTTGTAGATGATGTCGACGGTGTTGCTTATCTGGTTCGGCACGATGGAATAGCCTCCTTCCCCGGTAATGGCTTCCGGGTCAAACTGGCCGAGGGACGATATTTCACGTATGGACCTTTCGAAGTCGGATTGGCTGAAGAGGTACCCCGGGCGGGTGAAGATCTGGCGGCGGACAACCTTTTCGTTCGTGAGGTCGTTGCCGTTGATCACTATGTTGTTCAGAGTTGCCTGCTTGCCCTCGGTGATGCGCATCTCGACGTCGACCGAGTCGTTCTGGATGTTGGTTTCGACCGGAGTGACGTGGAAGAAGAGATAACCGTTGTCGCGATAGAGCTTCGAGACGTCGTACTCGGACTGCTTGCCTCCTCCGAACAGGCGCTTTTCCATCGAGACGACGTCATACACGTCGCCCTTCGAGATGGACAGGACGCTGTTCAGCACGTCGCTGGTATAAACGGAATTGCCCGTCCAGCTGATGTCCCTGAAGTAGTACTTGTCCCCTTCCTCGACCTCTATGTCGATACCGAGTTTCTTGGGTTCGATATAGTAGATGGAATCGCGGACTATGCGGGCATCCCTGTAGCCGGCCTCGTTGAAGGCGCTGACAAGCTTCTTCAGGTCCCCGGGGTACTCCTTTTCGTTGAACTTCTTGCTGCTGAAGAAGTTGTAGAACTTGTTCGACTTGGTCTTCTTCATGGAACGGGCCAGCTTGAAGTCCGACACGTTCTCGTTGCCTATGAAGTTGATGTCCTTGATGCGCACCCTGTCGCCCTTGTCGACCGCGAAATTGACACGTATGGCGTTCTTGATCACGCTGTCCCGGCTGGCCTCGGCCTTGACCTCGCATTTGAGGAAGCCCTTCTCGGCATAGTAGCGCTTGATTATGTCGGCTGAAGTCTTCTCGACGTACTCGGAAAACTCGCCGCCCCTCTTGAGCCCAAGGCGCTCCATGAGGTCCTTCTGGTCGGAATTCTTGATGCCCGAAAATGTCCAGTAGGACACCCTGGGACGTTCCTTGATGCTGATGACGAAATCGGCCGTGTCCGCACGGACCGCCGAAACCGACAGGGCGACGTCCTCGAAATAGCGCTGGAGCCACAGGCGCCGCACTATGTTGGAGACGTCTTCTCCGGGGACGGTCAGCTCCATCCCCTTCTGCATCCCCGTTATTTGGATTATCTGCGTGTCGGAGAAGGTGTTGTTCCCATCGACGCTGACTTTTCCGATTATATATTTGCGCGGACGGTTGTAGTCTATCTCTATGTCATCGGGCTGCTGCGCGAAGGCTCCCGCGCACAGAGGCAGGAGCGAGAGGATGGCAAACAAACGTCTTAATCCCGTATTCATTTCACTTTTCCGTATCTTCTGTCCCGGCTTGCAAACTCTTCCAAGGCGGCACGGTAACTCTCCTTTCTAAAATCAGGCCAAAGTGTATCCGTGAAGACGAATTCCGAATAGGCGGCCTGCCAGAGGAGATAGTTGCTCAGGCGCTTCTCCCCGGACGTCCGTATGACAAGGTCCGGATCCGGGATGCCGGCGGTCACAAGGTAGTTGCCGAAATCCTCGTCCCGGGCCTGCGGGTCCGCAGCGAAACGGCGCGCAGCCTGGAGGATGTCCCACTTGCCGCTGTAGCTGAGGAAGAGGATCATCGTCAGGTTGGCGTTTGCCGAAGTCGCATCCATCAGGTAATCGATGGCCTCGTTCAACTCCGGGGAAAGCCTTTCCCGGTTCCCAAGCACCATGAACTTCACCCCGTTCTTCATAAAAGTCTCGAACTCGCCCTTCATCGACTTCATCATCAGGGTCATGAGCCCCATGACCTCGGCTTCGGGCCGGCCCCAGTTCTCCTCCGAGAAAGCGAAGAGCGAAAGGTACTTCACGCCCCATTCGACGGAGGCCTCGGTCACGGCACGTACGCTTTCGACCCCTTCGAAGTGGCCGAAAATGCGTTCCTTGCCTCTTTCGCGGGCCCAGCGGCCGTTACCGTCCATTATTATGGACACGTGCACGGGAACTTTCGAAGGTTTATCCATCATTCAGCTTGGTTTCTGACATCCTGGCCCCAGAAGAGACGGCTCCTGAGGGCATCTATGAAACTGTCGCCGTCAAGGCAGACTTTCTTCAGTTTGAAGGGGGCGCTCCGCACCACGATTTCCGCCCCCTCGGGGACAGGATAGTTGCGGTTGTCCACGGTCAGCACCGCCTCGCCGGAGCGGGAACGTGCCTTAAGCGTCACCACGGAACTGGAAGGGGCTACCACGGGCCTCAGGTTGAGGTTATGCGGAGCCACCGGAGTCACGAGCAGCACGCTCGCGGCGGGAAGGCAGATGGGACCGCCGGCGCTGAGGGAGTAGGCAGTGGAGCCGGAACTCGTCGAGACCAGCAGCCCGTCGGCCCAGTATGTCGGCAGGGGGACCCCGTCGATCGTGGCGTCGATGCCGAGCGTGCCGGCGTCGGTACGGTGCACTCCGGCCTCGTTGACCGCAAAGGGCCAGAAACCGTCAATGGCCGCGCCACTCACCTGCACTTCCAGCATCGTCCTTTCGACGACACGCCAGTCTCCGGCAATGATATGGGCGGCTACATCCTCGATCCTGTGTCCGGAAAGGAAGCCCAGGCGACCGAGATTCACGCCGAGTATGGGGATGCCGGCATCCGCGACCCTGTGCGCCGCGCTGAGGAAGGTACCGTCTCCGCCGAAACTCAGGAGCATGCCGGTGCCGCTGCGGACGCTGTCGCGCCCCGTGACTTCATAAAGTTCCACTCCCGCTTCCCGGAGGGTCCCGAGCAGGGCCGCTATCCTTCCGTCGCCCTTCAGAGACTCTTTCTTAATATAGTACGCTACCTTCATATAATATAACTTACAAAGATAGCACTTTATTTCGTTTTTTTCTTACTTTTGTGAACTATGACCAAATTGAGCGTAAACATAAACAAAATCGCGACCCTCCGCAACGCGCGTGGTGGCAACATGCCCGACGTCTGCAAGGCCGCGCTGGACTGCGAAAGCTTCGGAGCCGAAGGGATCACCGTCCACCCCAGACCGGACGAAAGGCATATCCGCTACGCCGACGTGCGGCAGATCCGTCCCCTGCTGAAAACCGAATTCAACATAGAAGGCAACCCCACGGAGAGTTTCGTAAAACTCGTCTGCGAGGTCCGTCCGGACCAGGTCACGCTGGTGCCGGACGCCCCGGATGCGATCACCTCGAATGCCGGATGGAACACCGTGGAAAACAGGGATTTTCTCGCTTCGGTCTGCGGGGTGTTCTCTTCCCTGGGCATACGCACGTCGATATTCGTGGACCCCGACCCGGAGATGGTCTTCGGAGCCGCCGAATGCGGATGCAACAGGGTCGAGCTGTACACCGCAGCCTATGCGGAAAACTACCGCAAGGACCCGGAAGAAGCCGTTGCGCCGTACCTCATGGCCGCAAAGGCTGCCCGCGAAGCCGGGCTGGGGCTCAATGCCGGCCACGACCTGAGCCTGGAGAACCTCGCATGGTTCATCCGGACCATTCCCTGGACGGACGAAGTCTCGATAGGCCACGCCCTGATATGCGACGCTCTGTACCTAGGACTGGAGGAAACAATACACCGCTACCTTGGGGAAATCGGGAAAAAATAACTACTTTTGCATCTTGCATGAATATCAAAAACAAGCAATAGATGAAAAACACGTCACTCTACCTCAGCATCATCGCCCTCGCGGCCGCTGCCGTTCTCGCCATCTTCATGGTAAAAGGCAACACTTCCAAAAAGGCCGCCGACCAGGACGGAGTCGAGGCCGTAGCCCAGAAGGGCGCCATCGTATGGTTCAACATGGACACCATCCTGAGCGAATATGACATGGCCAATGACCTGCGTTCCGTCGTCGAGACGAAGGTGCAGGGCATCAACCAGGAAGTCAACAAGCGCGGTTCCCGCCTCGAAAAGGACATCGCCGCCTTCCAGGAGAAGATAGACAAGGGCCTGCTGACCCGTTCGGTAGCCGAGGTCCAGGGCCAGAAACTTCAGCAGCGCCAGGCAGAATTCCAGCAGTACGCCGCCAAGAAGCAGCAGGAAATCAACGAGGAAATGGCCGTCATGCAGAACCAGATCGCCGACGCGATCAAGTCCTTCATCGACGGATACAACGCTGAAAAGGAGTACGCCATGATCATCGCGACCCAGGGAGACATACTCCCGGCCCCGGTAGTCGCTGCGGATCCCGACTTGGACATCACCAGCGACCTTCTCGCAGGCCTGAACGCGGCTTACGTGAAGGAAAAGGCCAAGGGCAGCAAATAACTGACGCTTGAAGATAGCCATACTTTCCTGCTTCTACCCTTACAGAGGAGGGATAGCCCAGTTCAACGCCAGCCTCATGGGCGAACTGGGGAAGGAGCATGAAGTCAGGGCCTTCAATTTCAAGCGCCAGTATCCGGACCTGCTTTTCCCTGGAAAAACGCAGTACGTCACGGACGAAGACGAGGCCGTACCCGTAGAGTCGCAGGCTCTTCTGGATACGGCCAATCCTTTTTCCTGGGGCCGTACGGCAAGGGTCATACGCAAGTGGAATCCGGACGTGCTCCTGCTGCGGTACTGGATGTCCTGGTTCGCCCCGTCGCTGGGCTACGTCGCCTCGCGGATGAATCCCGGCTGCAAGGTGATAGCCATCCTTGACAATGTCGTCCCGCACGAGCAGCGCTTCTTCGACACCCCGCTCACAAGATGGTTCCTTCATCGCTGCACCGGTTTCGTGACCATGTGCGGGGAGGTCTCGTCGGACCTTCTTCGGCTGCGCCCGGACGCACGCTACATAGTGCACCAGCATCCCCTCTACTCGCATTTCGGGCAGAAACTCGAGCGCGGTCGGGCCGCAAACCGCCTGGGCCTCGACCCCGGGCTGAAGACCCTGCTTTTCTTCGGTCTCATAAGGGAATACAAGGGCCTGGACATACTCTTGCAGGCCTTCAACCGGCTTCCGGAAGGATATCAGCTCGTCATCGCAGGAGAGCCCTACGGCCCCTTCGACAAATATGCCGCCCTGATCGACGCGTCCCCGCACAAGGACAGGATACACACCTTCCTCTCATATATCCGTGATTCGGAAGTCAAGGACTACTTCAGCGCCGCCGACCTCGCCGTGCTGCCTTACCGCAGCGCCACGCAGAGCGGCATCAGTTCCATCTCCTACCATTTCGACGTGCCCATGGTCGTCACGGACACCGGCGGACTCAGGGAAACCATAGGCGACAGGGGCACCGGACTGGTAGCCCCGAAAGCCGACCCTGACGCCATAAAGGCGGAGATCGAACGCTATTTCAGCGACCCTGCAATCGGGGAAAACTGCAAAAAAGCCATACTTTCTGAAAAGGAGAGTCTGTCATGGTCCGGCTTTTGCCGGGATTTGCTTAAATTTGCAGAATGTTTATGAGAAAGATACTCCCGCTCATGCTCGCCGCCATCCTCTGCGCAGGCCCCCTGCAGGCCTATGCGCAGGAGTATGTCGCCCCTGAGGTCCATCTCTCCAGGGACAAGGTACGCGTCGGCGGGAAAGTATACTGGTCCCATGTCGTCACGGCGAAACAGACCCTCTGGTCGATCTGCAAGGCATACGGGGTCGAGGTCCAGGAAGTCTACGACGCAAATCCCACCCTCAACCTCCGCACGGAAGGGCTGAAAGCCAACCAGATACTGCTGATTCCCGTACGCAAGGGCAAGGCTGCGGCGGCCCCCTCCGCCGACAAGGCCATTTTCCCGGGCGTACATATCCACACCCCGGCGGAAGAAACCCCGGCCCCGGTTCCGGAGCCTGAGCCACAGCAGCCCGACACCCTCGCCACGGTTCCCGCAGACAGCGTCGAAACGTTTGTACCGGACATCCCGGAAAGGATCCGGGTCGCCGTGCTCCTTCCCCTCGGGAAAGGACCGGCCGGCAACGAAGGCTCCCTGGAGTTCTACAGCGGTGTGCTCCTGGCTGCACGCGATCTCGGGAGGAACGGCCTCAAGATGGACATTACCCTCTGCAACATATCCGACAGCCTCGAAAGGGAGAGCGTTTCCCTGGACGAAGCCGACGTGATCCTCGGTCCCGTCAGTGAAAAGGATATCAGGACGATGCTGCCCAGGACCGCGCAGGAAAGCCGCATAGTATCCCCTCTCGACCCCAGGGTGGCCCCTGCTGCCGCGTCCGCCCGCATAGTGCAGGCGCCGACCCCCTGGCAGGAGCAGATAAGGGATATGGTCGCATGGGCGGCATCCGAGACCCAGCCTGCGGACAGCCTCGTGCTGGTCAAGGAAAACGACGTGCCCCTGACGGAAGATTCCGCCTTCCTCATCGAAGAACTCCGCCGTTCCGGGCTCAGGGTCAAGACCATTTCATATGGCATCCTCCAGGGATTGAACATGCAGCCTTCCTTCGAAGGCGCGTCCACCCGCAGCGGAGTCACCCGCTTTTTCATCGCTTCGGACAACGAAGCCTTCGTCGGGGACGTCATCCGCAACGCCAACCTTCTGGCATACAAGAATTACTCCGTCACGGTATATTGTTCCTCCAAGGTCCGGGGGTTCGACCTCATCGACGTGGAGACCTTCCACAACGTTTCGCTGAGACTGGCGACGACCTATTTCGTCGACTACACCGATCCGGCCGTGAAGTCGTTCGTGATGGCTTACAGGGCGCTGTTCAAGTCCGAGCCCGGCTCATACGCATTCCAGGGCTACGACTCAGCCATGTACTTCATCTCTGCCTGCTCCGTCTGGGGACGGCAGTGGTTCAGAAAACTGGACGAATTCCCCAAACGCGGCCTGCATACGGACTTCCGCTTCAAGCCCGCCGATGGTCCGGGGCAGGTCAACACTGCGGTGCGCCGCGTGATATACAATACCGATTACTCGATTTCACTTCTTTGATAATAACCCAACGTACTATAAACCAAACCGATGAAAAAAATCCTGAACGAAATCTGCGCAAAATACACCCTCGCCGACGAGGTAAAGCAGCGTGACATATATCCATACTACCGCCCGATTGCCTCGGGACAGGATCCGCTCGTCACCATGGCTGACGGCAGCAAGGTCCTGATGTTCGGATCGAACTCCTACCTCGGACTTTCCGACGACCCACGTCTCAAGGAAGCCGCGGAAGCGGCGGTACGCAAATACGGCACCAGCTGCTCCGGAAGCCGCTTCCTCAACGGAACCCTCGACATCCACGAAGAGCTCGAGGCCAAACTTGCCAAATTCGTAGGCAAGGATGAAGCCGTCACTTACAGCACCGGATTCCAGGTCAACCTCGGAGTGGTCAGCTGCCTCGGATTCAGGGGAGGATTCATCTTCCTCGATGCGCTGGACCACGCCTGCATCATAGACGGCAGCCGCCTGAGTTTCAGCGAAGTGCGCAAATTCCAGCACAACGACATGACCGTCCTCGAGCGCAAGCTTCGCATGACTCCCCGCAACGCTCCGAAGCTCATAGTGGTAGACGGCGTCTATTCGATGGAGGGAGACATCGCTCCCCTGCCCCGGATCGTCGAACTCTGCGAGAAATACAACGCCTCCGTCATGGTGGACGATGCGCACGCCCTCGGAGTGATCGGCGAGAACGGCTCCGGAACCGCGAGCCATTTCGGCCTCACGGACAAGACGGACCTCATCATGGGCACGTTCTCGAAGAGCTTCGGCTCGCTCGGTGGATTCATCGCCGGAGACAAGGAAGTCATCAACTACCTCAAGCACAATTCCAGGTCCCTCATATTCAGCGCTTCGATGACCCCCGCCGCGACCGCGGCCGCTTCCAGGGCCCTCGACATCATGATCGAAGAACCCGAAAGGAGGGAGCATCTCTGGGAAATCACCCGCCATGCGCAGCAGGCGTTCAAGGATAACGGATTCGACATCGGACACACCCAGTCCCCCATCATCCCCCTGTTCGTCCGCGACACATTCAAGGCCATGACCATCGTCAAGATGGCATACGAGCAGGGCGTGTTCATCACCCCGGTCATCGCGCCTGCCGTGCCCGAGAATGATGTGCTGATACGTTTCGCCCTGATGGCGACGCACAGTATCGAACAGGTGGACGAGGCGGTCGAGAAGCTGACCGCGATATTCAGGAAACTGGAAGTTATCTCCTAGAAGCAGCCCTCAGAAGGGCTTCGGCATTGGCAACGGCTTCGGCGGTCACGCTGGAGCCGCTGAGCAGCCGCGCTATCTCCCCGACCCGGTCGCGGCCTTCGAGGGCACGGATTCCGGACCTGCCGTTCTCACGTGAGACCAGATAATGGGCATCTCCCTGCGCGGCGACCTGCGGGAGATGCGTGATAGCGAAGACCTGCATGTCGCGGCCCATCCGGCATATCATCTGGCCCATCTTGTCGGCGGCGCTGCCGGACACCCCGGTATCGATTTCGTCGAATACCATCGTCGGCATGGCGGCATAACGGGCCATCACCGCCTTGAGGCACAGCATGATTCGGGATATCTCACCGCCCGAGGCGCAGCGGCTCACGTCGGCAGGAGCGCTTCCCGACGCGCTGAAAAGGAAAGTGACCGCATCCGATCCTCCGGCTCCGGCGGGAGCGTCGGAAAGCGCGATCGAGAACACGGCGCCGTCAAGTTCCAGGAAATGGAGGGACGATTCTATCTCCGCCGCAAGGGCGGGCGCAGCCTTCCTGCGGGAGTCCGCGAGGGCGCGGCATATCTCCGCATGACGAGCGCGGCATGTCTTTATCGAGGCCTCCAGGGCAGCCAGTTCATCTTCGAGCGAACTCGAATCGAAAAGGGCCCGGGAGTACTCTTCCTTCCTTTCAATCAATTCGGCCTCGGTCCTGCAGGAGAAACGGTTGAAAAGATCGTAGATAAGTGCCATCCTGGATTCCACCTCTTCCAGGCGCTCAGGAGAAAGGCTAACGGATTCTCCGGCGGATTCGACCTCGGCCAGGATATCCTCAAGCTCGATGCGCACGGAGTCCATACGGGCAGACAACTGCGAAAGGGACGGGACCAGCCTCGAAGTCTTCTCCAGAAGCCGCGAGGCCTCTTTCAGCAATGCCGGCACGGAAACCCCGTCCGGCGGATCCAGAAGGGAGCGCACCTCCCCGAGGGAACTCAGGATCTGCTCCGCTCCGGCCATCTGCTTCTGCGTCTGCTCGAGCTCGGCAAGTTCCCCTTCACGCAATCCGGCCTTGTCCAGGACCGAGAAACGGGATTCGTTATACTCCCTGTCGGCCGCCAGGCGCTGCAGCCGCCCGCGCACGGACTCTGCCCTGGCTCCAAGGTCCTGGAGTTCCTTCCAGGCCTTCCTGCATCCGTCCAGCAGCTCAGCATTACCCGCGTAACGGTCAAGCACCGCCATCTGGAAGGACTTGTCCGAAAGGGACAGGCTCTGATGCTGGGAATGCACGTCCACGAGCCGCGAGGACAGGGCCTGCAGCAACTGGATAGGGACGGGACAGTCGTTGATGAAGGAACGCGAGCGTCCGGATGCCGACACGACCCGGCGGACGAACAGGGTATGCCCCTCGCGCTCGACGTCATGCTCCGCCAGCATCTCGTCCACCTGCGGATCAGTAACGGAGAACTCCGCTTCGACTACGCAACTGTCGGCGCCTTCCGATATCACGGAAGCGTCGCTCTTCGCCCCAAGGGCCAGCGAGAGCGCCCCGAGAAGGATGGATTTGCCGGCCCCTGTCTGTCCCGTAATAATGATCAGACCCTCCGGAAAAACAACTTCCAGAGAGTCTATCAAAACGTAATGGCGGATAAGCAGCGAGCGCAGCATAGGCGGGAAAAGGCGTCAACCCCTTACGTCGTCATTTTCGGCCACGCGGTAGTAAAGTTCGTCGTTTTCGAATTCGGAAATGGCCACGAGATCAGGCTTGGGCTGGCGCTCGTAGTACTTGGAGATTTCTATCTGTTCCTTGTTCTCGAAGACTTCGGCCATGGTGTCGCGTTCGTTCTTAAAATCCTCCAGCTTCTTGGAAAGTTCCTTCTTTTCGGCCAGTGCGATCTGGTTTGCGCGCTTGTAGAGGATCACCACGGATTCGTAGATGTTGCCCGTGGGTTCGGCGAGATTCTTGACATCCCGCGTGATGGTGTTCAGGGGTATTTTCTTGTTGTCCATAATTATTGTCTCTGTTTATTGTACGGAGGCCGCTCCGGCGGAAGTTTCATTTTTTTTCACTTTGCGGTACAGGCCGTCCAGTTCCTTGCGGTACTTCGACTCCGGGTACTCCCCCACGAAGTTATAATAGTCGTCCACGAAAGAAAGGTATCTCTCCTTCTGTTTCGAGGGGACGCTGAGGAACGCATACTTGTAGGAAGACATGGCCGTATAATAGAGGATGTCCTCCCGGTACATGTTGTCAGCGTCGTCCTTGAGCACGTTTTTAAGCGCGACGCGGGCCGCCTTGTAGTCCTCCATCTTATAATATATCCTGGCATTTTCGAACGCCTTGCGGTCCAGCCTCTCGTTGAGGTCCAGCAGCATGCGGTTGCAGACGGGGATGTGGGCGTTGTCCGGATACTCCACGATGAATTCGCTGATAGCGGTTATAGCAGTGTAGGTGGGCACCTGGTCCAGCTCGTAACGGTAAGTGGACTGGTATAGGCAGTCCAGGCGGAAGAAACGGGCCGACTCGGCGAACGGGCTGCGCGGGAAATTCTCGAGGAAGCGGTTGAAATTGGTCTCTGCCGTATAGTAATCCCTGTCGCGGTAGTTGCTCAATCCCCAGTAATACTGGACGGTGTCGTCCCGCTCGGATCCGCTGGTCAGGACCGCCAGCGACTCGAACAGGGCCGCGGCTTTCTGGTACTTGCCGGCGTTGAAATATTCGAATGCGGCCGCATACTTGGCCTCCACGTCGTTGCCGTCCAGGAGCGCTTCGTACTGCGACTTGCATGAGGGGACAAGGGCCGTGGCCGCAAAGGCCAGGACCGTCAGGATAACTATGGACGTCTTTCTCATCTTTTCAAAAATTTTTCAGCATCCAGGGCAGCCCGGCAACCGGATGCGGCCGCATTCACGGCCTGCCGGTAATACGGGTCCTGGACATCTCCCGCGGCGAAAACGCCTTCCACGGAAGTCCGGCTCGAAGGAGCGTCGGTAACGATGTAGCCGTTAGCGTCGGTCGCAAGCCACTCCGCAAAGATGTCGGAATTCGGATGGTGTCCTATCGCCAGGAAGAATCCGTCCACAGCTATATCAAAAACCTCGCCATCCTTGCGCACCAGCCGCGCGCCTGTCACGCCGTTGGCGTCGCCGAGGACCTCCTGCGTGTTGCAGTTCCACAGGATCTCGATGTTGGGGGTGTTCTTCACCCGCTCCTGCATGGCTTCCGAGGCGCGAAGGACGTCGCGGCGCACTATCATGTAGACCTTGCGGCAGAGCCCGGCGAGGTAGGTGGCCTCTTCGCAGGCAGTATCTCCCCCGCCGACGACGGCGACGTCCTTGCGGCGGTAGAAGAAGCCGTCGCAGGTCGCACAAGCCGACACCCCCAGTCCCTTGAACTTCTCTTCGGAAGGCAGGCCCAGGTACTTTGCGGTGGCGCCCGTCGCTATGATGAGGGCCTCGGCTTCAATCTCCTTGTCCCCGTCGACGGTGAGCCTGAACGGCCTTACTGAAAGATCGGCCGAGGTGACGAGGCCCCTCCTGATGTCCGTGCCGAGGTTCTCCGCCTGCTTGCGCATGTCCGCCATCAGGGCGTTCGCATCGACACCGTCCGGGAAACCGGGGAAGTTCTCGATAACCGTAGTGGTGGTGAGCTGTCCTCCGGGCTCGTTGCCTTCGTAAAGAACGGGAGAAAGGGCCGCGCGCGATGCGTAGATGGCCGCAGTGTATCCGGCGGGACCGGAACCTATGATGAGAAGCCTTACTTTTTCCATATCATGCAAAGATAGTCATTTGAGCCGACATAACAAGGTCGCGGAAGTGCAATCCTCCACCTCTACGGTCACGTAGTCCCCAGCCTCGTGGACGGAGTCGGTCCAGACGCACATCTTGTTGCTTCCGGTCCGGCCGCACAACTGCTCCGGATTCCTCTTCGAGGGCCCCTCGACCAGCACTTCGAAGGTCTTGCCGATGTCGCGGCGGTAGCTTTCGAGGCTCTTTCTGTTCTGCAGGGCGATGATTTCCTCGAGCCTGCGGGTCTTGACCTCCGGAGGCACGTCGTCGGGGTATTTACGCGCCGCGAGGGTCCCCGGGCGCTCGGAGTATGCGAACATGAACGCAGAATCGAAGCCCACTTCCTCGAAGAGGGACAGCGTGTCCGCATGGTCACCTTCCGTTTCGGAGCAGAAGCCGGCTATCACGTCGGTAGTCAGGCCGCAGCCGGGAAGGACTTCCCTGATGAGCCGCACCCTGTCGAGGTACCAGTCGCGGGTATAGCGGCGGCGCATCTTTTCGAGAATGCGGTCGCTGCCGGACTGGACCGGGAGGTGTATATGGCGGCAGATGTTGGGGTATGCCGCAATCGTGCGTATCACTTCTTCTGATATGTCCTGCGGGTTCGATGTCGCAAAGCGCACGCGCAGCAGCGGGGAAACGCCGGCGACCATGGCGAGAAGTTCCGCGAAACCGGTCTCCTTCCCGTCGGGTCCCTTCCACCTGTACGAATCCACATTCTGCCCGAGGAGGGTGACTTCCCTGTAGCCCGCTTCGAAGCATTCGCAGGCCTCGCGGACTATGGTCCCCGCGTCGCGGCTCCGCTCGGCGCCGCGCGTGTAAGGCACGACGCAGTAGGAACATACGTTGTTGCATCCCCTCATAATGGAAATGAACGCAGAAACCCCGTTCGAATCGGTCCTGAGCGGTTTTATGTCGGCATAGGTCTCGTCGCGCGAAAGCTGCACGTCGATGCCCCTGCTTCCGCCGAAAGCGCCTTCGATCAGGGCGGGCAGGCGGCGGTACGCGTCAGGGCCGGCCACCACGTCCACCATCCCGGAAGCGAGGAGCTCCTCCTTGAGCCGCTCCGCCATGCACCCGAGTATGCCGACGACGAGGTCGGGGTTTTTCCGCCTCAGGCTGTTGAAAAGGCCTATCCGGGCGCGTATGCGCTGTTCGGCGTTGTCCCGCACCGAGCAGGTGTTCGCCATCACGACGTCCGCCTCCTCCATGTCCCTGCAACGGATGTAACCTTCCTTCGCCAGAATCGAAAACACCACTTCGGTGTCATTGACGTTCATCTGGCAGCCGTATGTCTCTATGTACACCTTTTTCATCTGCTGCAAAGATAGATATTTTTCTTATCTTTGTAGATTGTAGAATGAACAGGATATTGCGCATATTGCTCGTCGCGGCCGTCGCCGCCTGCTGCCTGTCCTCGTGCCGCAACGCGTACAAGGACCTGGCCATCACTTCCTTCGACCTCGTGTCGCTGACCCCCGCCGGAATGAAGGGTGCGGATGCCGTCGTCCGTGCCGGCGTGCACAACCCTGCCGGCGCTTTCACGCTGAGGCACCCGGAAGGCATCGTGAAGTACAACTCTGAGCCGGTCGCAAGGCTGACCACGGAGAATGTCAGGATCGCGGCCCGCTGCGACAGCACCTACACGCTGAGGGTCCACTGCGCCCTCGAAGAAGGAGTCAGCGCAATGCGGCTGCTCCCCCTCCTGTCGAAACGGAACAAGGAGGCCTTCACCGCCGATTTCTCCGCCAGGGCCGTCCTCAGGGGCAAGTTGGGCAAGGATATTGCATACACGGACATCCCGTTGGGAGAACTGATAGAAAAAGCCGGAAAATGAAAAGAATACTTACCTGCATATTGCTCCTGATACTTGCCGCCAGGCTCGGAGCCCAGACGGCACCGGAAGGATATGTCCTCGTGGACTCGCTGGTCTTCACGCCGCTTTCCGCCGTGGATTCCACCCTCAGGGGCGAGACCATCTGGTCTGCGATGCCGGATGCGGTCAGCGTGCACCAGAGCGGCCGGAGCCGTATCGCCCTGGCCGACCAGACCGAGCGCAACGCCCGCAAGAGCTTCTCCGGCTACCGCATACGCATCTTCTTCGACAACAAGCAGAGCGCCCGCGGGGCTTCCGAGGCCGCCGTCAGCCGCTTCAAGGCCCTGCACCCGGGCACTGCCGCCTACCGCAGTTTCGCCAACCCGTTCTTCAAGGTGACGGTCGGGGACTACCGCACGAAATCGGAAGCCCTTGCAGCGCTGCAGTACATCAAGCCCGACTTCCCCACGGCGTTCATAGTCCGCGAGAAGTTCAAGTATCCCGCGATAAACAACAACCACGCCTTCAAGATAGACACCCTGAAGATACTCAAACCGGCAGCCTTACCCGATGGACAATAGACAGGGACTGGAGCTCAAACAGACCCAGAAGTTGTCCCCGCTCCAAATCCAGACCATTAAACTCATAGAACTTCCTATCCAGGACCTCCAGCAGCGCATACGCAGGGAGCTGGAGGAGAATCCCGTGCTGGACGACGACCCGGCCCCCGAACGCTGGGAAGACAAGGACGGCGACGACAGCGGCAAGGATGTCTCCATCGACGAAATCAAGGAGGACGATTACATTCCCTCCTACCGGACCAGGGTCAGCAACTGGGGCAAGGACGAGAAGCCGGTATACAACACGTTCTCCGTCAAGGAAAGCTTTACGGAAAGTCTCCTGGACCAGCTCGGATGCCGCGAGCTGGACGACCACGAACGCAGCATAGCGGATTTCATCATAGGAAGCCTGGACGACGACGGCTATCTCCGCAGGGACATCGATTCCCTGGTGGACGACCTCGCGTTCCGCGCCGGGATTACCGCCACCTCGGAAGAGGTCTCCGGAATGCTGGCCCTCATACAGGAGTTCGAACCTGCCGGGGTCGGGGCAAGGGACCTTCGCGAATGTCTCCTGCTGCAGCTGCAGCGCGCCAGGCAGACTCCGGACACGGTCAATGCCGAACGCATCCTGAAGGACCATTTCGAAGATTTCTCGAACAAACACTTCAAGAAGATCCTTTCCCGCACCGGAATGAGCGAAGACGAACTCAAGTCCGCCATGGCGAGGATAGTCCGCCTGAACCCGTCGCCGGGAGGCCAGATAGACGACTCCTACGACGACCAGGCCCAGCAGGTCGTGCCCGACTTCATCCTGAACGAGGACGAGGACGGGAAACTGTCTTTCACGATGCCCCGGTTCTCGATTCCCGAGCTGCGGGTGAACAAGAAATACGCGGACCTTCTGCTCGAGTCCAAGGGCTCTTCCGAGAGGTCCCAGAAGGAGGCCGTCAGTTTCGTAAGGCAGAAACTGGATTCCGCAAAATGGTTCATCGAGGCGCTCAAGCAGCGCCAGAATACGCTTAACAAGACCATGCAGGCCATACTCGACTACCAGACCGAGTTCTTCCGGGACGGTGACGAATCGAATCTGAAGCCCATGGTGCTCAAGGATATAGCTGAGATCACGGGGTTCGACATCTCGACGATTTCCCGCGTGGTCAACAGCAAATTCATCGAAACCCATTTCGGCATCTTCCCCCTCAAATACTTCTTCTCCGAAGGCCTCGAGAACAAGGACGGGGAGGAGGTCTCCACCCGCGAGCTCAAGAAAGCATTGCAGGAGTGCGTGGACGGGGAAGACAAGACAAGGCCCCTGACCGACGAGGGCCTCGTCATCGAAATGGAAAAACGCGGATACAAGGTCGCACGCCGCACCATTGCAAAGTATCGCGGCCAATTAGGAATACCGCTGGCTCGCTGGCGCAAACAACTCTAGAGTTATGAACTTGTCCTCTTTCCGCCTTCTGGCGACCGCAGCTGCCGCAGCTGCCTGCATTGCCTCCAAAGCCGCTCCTTCAGATGCCGATTCCCTGTCCGCCAGGTTCGACACCTATGCTTCCTGGTGCAGCCCTGAGAAGCTCTACCTCCACATCGACCGCAACTATTACACGGCCGGAGAAACGATATGGTTCCGCGGATGGCTGAAGAATGCATCATCGCGGGCCCTGCATCCCGAGAGCAATTACATATATGTCGAACTGCTGGACCAGGACAACTCCGCCAGGCTGCGCGTCAAGGTCAAGCGGGACGGCAGCGGCTTCCCCGGCCACATCGACATACCCGAGAACTTCGAGACCGGCGATTATACCCTGCGCGCCTACACCCTGTGGCAGCTCAACCGGCCCCTCGACTATATGTTCAACCAGAAAGTGAAGGTCCTCGGAGCAAAGGAGGCCGGACGTGAGAAACCCGCTCCCGGCGAAGGCCTGGACCTGTCGTTCTGGCCCGAAGGGGGACGCTATTTCGCCGGAGGCCGTTCCGTCATCGGATTCAAGGCCATGGATGACAGGGGACGCAGCGTGGACTTCACAGGCTGGCTTGCCGAGGACGGAGGCGACGCCGTGCTCCCGGTGGCCACCCGCCACGACGGGATGGGCGTAATCGAGTTCCTCCCGAAAGAAGGCAAGACTTACCATGTAGAGACAGAATCCGGGATGACTTTCCCCCTGCCTGCGCCTTCCACGGAGGGTGCGACGATCAACCTCCGCCACCTGCAGGGTTTCGTCTATTCTTCGGTGCGGGGATTCGGGGACATGAAAGCCACGCTCTTCGTCAGGGACCTGGACGGACTCTCGGCCATCTCGCAGGTGGAACTTGACGGCAGGATGCGCACATTCAAGGCCGAAGACCGCATGTTCAGCCCCGGAATCAACCACATGCTGCTCGTCTCCGAAGACGGACGCATCCTATCCGAAAGGCTGTTCTTCGTCACAGGAGACGCTGCCTCGAATGCCGGATGCGATTTCAAGACATTCGACATGCGCCCGGCGGCGAGGGCCGTGATCAACGGGAACCTTACCCTGGAAGACGGCGAAGGGAAGCCCCTTGACGGAGAGTGCTCCATATCCATCGTGAGGGGCTCCCTGAAGCACTGGCAGCAGGACGAGGGGCTGCTTGCATACATGCGTCTTTCCAGCGAGCTCAAGGGCCATATCAACAATCCGGACTATTACTTCGATCCGGCCGTTTCCCTGCGCGAAAGGACGGACAACCTCGACCTCCTGATGATGATCCAGGGTTGGAGCTACTACGACATGGAGGCAGTTTTCGACCCCGAATGCAAGCCGTTCAAGCTCAGGGAGCTGAAAGAATACACCCAGTCCATCCGCGGCCGGATAACGAGACGGGTCTCCAGCAAGGTCCCAAAGAAGTTCACCTTCTCGGTGTTCATCCCCAAGCTCCGCGCAAGGACCATCCTCGACGTGGAACAGGGCAGCAGTTTCCTTCTCGACAGCCTGGAGTTCCCCGAGAACACCGACTTCCTGATCAACGTCGGCACATCCAGGATAGGCACGAGCTACATGCCTCAGTGGAACGGGGACACCTTCGCCCAGCCTTACGCCTATTTCCCCGCACCCGGCTCCGCCAGGCTGGCCGCCAGGGAAGAGGATGAAAAGATACCGCTCAAGGTGGACGGGGCGCTTCTGGACACCCTTTCCGCCGCTGTCGTGGTCGCGGAACCCGAGAGTTGGGATGACGTTCTGGTATTCGGGCAGGTGTCTTCCGCCTCCGATCTCAAATTATACAAGGACCGTACCCTTATCGAGTACCTGAACATCAAGGTCCCCTCGTTCGTCTACAACGGCGAAGTCATGTACAACAGGATGAAGAGGATGTCCAGTTTCAACAGCGTGGACACCGGCGGGGATGACGAGGAGGACGGTTCCTCGTTCGGAGGGGAAGAGGACATGCAGGGAGCTGTCAAGCTCCTGGTGGACGAGATGCAGCAGTCCTGGTGGGGATACGACATGCTGCGGCTGGAAGAGATCGAGAGCATCAGCATCTCCAAGGAGCCGGATCCCATCTGGGGCGGAGAAGGCGGCATCGTCGCGATCAAGCTGAAGACCAACGTGTCCATGAGCACGATAGGGAGGGACCCGTCCCTGCTCTACTTCGTGCCTCTCGGATACCAGGAGCCCAAGGAGTTCTACTCTCCCCGCTACGACCGCGGGGACGAAGGGGCATTCGACAAACGCAACACCGTGTTCTGGTCACCATCGGTCAGCATACGTTCCGGAAGGGGCCTCGTCACCTTCTGCAACACCGACCAGATGGACTACCCGTACATAGTCCGCATCGAAGGGTTCACCTCCTCCGGAATCCCCTTCTCACGGCACTGCATCCTGGATTTCAAGGAATAATCCGCGGCCGTCAACGCTGAGGGGCGCCGGACGGGTCTTTACCCCTTCGGACGTCTCGCTTCGCTCGACCCCACCACTGCGCAGCTCCGCTGCTTGCGGTCCCCCCGCTTCCGTGCCGCGGGTGGCACGGTCCTCAAGGGCAAAGCCCGTCCCAGCCGCTGATTCGGCAGCCCCCGCCGAACTTGCCGTGGAGCGGAACATGCTGGCTATCTTGATTATATGTAAATAACTACCTATCGTAAAGAGTGGTAGTTAATTGGGGTTTCGCCTGCCGTCCAATCTGTTATCCTCCACGGGCTCGCGAAATGAATAGCCCTGTAGCCAGCTTCCGGGCCTCCAACCTGACAAACACCTGCGCGCAGCATCAGGCTCTGGGGCCGTTCTGGCATGGGTGATGCGCTCCGGTGCCGACAAAATGGGGAGACCTGCGCGCCCCACCTACCTTAGACAGCACCCAGAAAGCATCTTTGCGCGCAGGTGTTTTGCAGGTTGCACCGGATCGACCGGTCATCCGGATTCCGGGCCGGTTTTCCGGACGGAATGCGCGGCGGGGGCGGGTCATCCGGATTCGGGGCCGGTTTCCCGGACAGAACGCGCGGCGGGGACGGGCCATCCGGATTTCGGGCAGGATTTCCGGACGGAATGCGGGACCTGGAGGAGGAGCCGGAAAGGGAGACCTGGAGGAGGTGCCGAAACGGGAGGGCAAGAAAGGAGGCCAGGAAGGGGAACCAGGACGGAGGCCAGGGAGGGGAACCAGGAGGGAAACTGCTAGACCAACAAAAAAAACAACCCCCGGAGAAATCCGGGAGTTGCGACGGGAGGGTGCGATGTGGGGCTCGAACCCACGACAACCAGAACCACAATCTGGTGCTCTACCAACTGAACTAATCGCACCGTGTAAGGACTGCAAAGGTATAAAAAGTATTTTAATTTCCGTATATTTGCAGCGAAATTTTTCCATATGGCTAGAGAAATCAAGTTTTCCCTCGTGTACAGGGATATGTGGCAGTCCTCCGGCAAATTCCAGCCGAGGGTGGATCAGCTCGAAAAAGTCGCTCCGGCGATAATCCGCATGGGTTGTTTCGACCGCGTCGAGACCAACGGCGGCGCCTTCGAGCAGGTGAACCTTCTTTACGGAGAGAACCCCAACGTCTCCGTGCGCAGGTGGACTGCTCCGTTCCACAAAGCGGGGATACAGACACATATGCTCGAAAGGGGCCTTAACGCCCTCAGGATGAACCCCGTCCCGGCGGACGTACGCGAACTCATGTTCAAGGTCAAGAAGGCCCAGGGCACGGACATAGCCAGAAGCTTCTGCGGCCTCAACGATCCCAGGAACCTCCGCCTCAGCGTCGAATACGCGAAGAAGGCCGGGATGGTCTCACAGGTGGCCCTTTCCATAACCAACTCCCCCGTCCATACCATAGAGTATTACATGGGCGTGGTGGACCAGGTGGTGGAATTCGGCGCCGACGAAATCTGCCTCAAGGACATGGCCGGGGTCGGAAGACCGTCCTTCCTCGGCAAACTGGTCCATGAGATAAAGAAGAAATACCCCTCCATCAAGATCCAGTATCACGGCCACACCGGCCCCGGGTTCTCCCCCGCCTCGATGCTGGAAGTAGCAAGGGCCGGCGCGGACTTCCTGGACGTGGCCGTTGAGCCGCTTTCGTGGGGCAAGGTCCATCCGGACGTCATCACCATCCGCGAGATGATGAAGGCCGACGGATTCAAGGTCAGGGACCTGGACATGGACGCATACATGGAGGTCAGGAGCCTGACCCAGAGCTTTATCGACGACTTTCTCGGCTACTGGATAGACCCCTCCAACTCACACATGACTTCGCTCCTCGTAGGCTGCGGCCTGCCCGGGGGCATGATGGGTTCGATGATGGCCGACCTGCGCGGCTTCAAGGCAGCGATCAACGCGTCGGAACGTGCGGCCGGAAAGCCGGAAAGCAGCGTGGACACCTTGATGGTCAAGCTGTTCAAGGAAGTGGAATACGTCTGGCCCCGCCTCGGATACCCCCCGCTCGTGACACCGTTCAGCCAGTATGTCAAGAACACGGCTCTGATGAACCTGCTGGCGATGAGCTCAGGCAAGGAACGCTTCTCCACCATAGACAAGGACACCTGGGGAATGATACTCGGAAGGATGGGACGGCTTCCCGGCCCCCTCGCCCCGGAAATCATCGCATTGGCGAAGGAAAAGGGCTTCGAATTCTACACCGGCAACCCTCAGGACGAATACCCCGACGAACTCCCGAAGTTCCGCAAGATGATGGCCGATGAAGGCTGGGACTGCGGACAGGACGACGAGGAGCTCTTCGAACTCGCGATGCACGAAAGGCAGTACCGCGATTACCGTTCCGGAATTGCGAAGGAGCGTTTCAACAAGGAACTGGAAGAGCTCAAGGCCAAGGCGGGAGCCCCTGTCGTGGTCACCCGCCCCGTAGTCGAAATGCCGAAATTCCCGGTGGAAGAGTACGCGGCCCGCTACCCCCATGCCGTGCCTGTACAGGCCCCGGCCAGCGGGAAACTCCTCTGGCAGCTCGATGTCGAGGAAACTTCCACCGCTCCGGTAGCCGGGACAGGAACCGAAGCCGGGAAGGCCCTCGGTTATGTCCAGACACGCTACGGACTGGAAGAGATCATTCCAGCCGTCAGCGGCCGGGTCGTGGCGACTACCGGACGCCAGGGCGAGGATGTCGCGAAGGGCGAAATCGTGGCTTTCATCTCGGAATGACGTTCAAAAAAACGTATTTCCGTTTTATTACGCGTTTCTGTTCTTTTTTTATGTTTTCATGGGCTACATTGCTCCCATGAAAATAAAAGACATGTGCGGGTCTGAACGACCCAGGGAAAAACTCATTCTGAAAGGTGCGTCCAGTCTCAGCGACGGAGAACTCCTCGCGATACTGCTGCGCACCGGGACCAAGGGACGGAGCGTGCTGGACATAGGCCAGGAACTGCTTGCACGCGCCGGTGGAAGGCTATCGACCCTGTTTGCAATGCAGACTTCACAGTTGTGCGAAGTCTCGGGAATCAAGAACGACAAGGCGGCCACCCTCATGGCCGCGATCGAACTGGGACGCCGGTTCCTTTCGGAAGCCTCCACGATATTGAAGCAGCCGGTAGTCAGCGCCAGGATGGTCTATGACGAGATGCTGCCCAGGCTGAAAGCGGTGGGCCATGAGGAAATGTGGGTCATCTTCCTGAGCTCGTCCCTGTACCGGATGGGCCGGGAACGGCTGAGCGTGGGAAGCATCAGTTCCGCGCCCGTGGACGTAAGAAAGATCGTGAGGCTGGTCCTGGACAGGAACGCCAAGGGGATAATCCTGGTCCATAACCATCCGGGGGCGAACCCGAGGCCGAGCAAGGCCGACATCCAGCGCACAGACGACCTGCGGAAGGTCCTGAGGACTTTCGAGATAGACCTTGTGGATCACGTGATAGTGACCGACGACGCCTTCTTCAGCTTCGCCGACGACCGCTGTTACAATGCCTGAGGGAGTCTAAAGATCCTCCTTGTAGCAGACCCCGACATATGAGTAGGGCTGCGTGGATGGATCGATGCCGAAGGCGCTTCCGGTATACCACTTCCCGCTGATCTTGACGACGACGGAATCGCGTCCGGCCGGGAAACTGTCGGCTATGGGGAAAGTCGCATAAACGGCGTCTTCGACGAGATCATTGATATCCACATCCGTAGCGCCGGGAGTCTCGCCGGCGGCATTGTGCCTGAGGGAGAAGAAAAGCGTATCGGCATTGCTCCTGGCATCGTCCTTCACCAGGTTCAGGACATGAGTCTTGTCCGTACGATAAACGTGATAGTACTTGACAAGCATGTTGAAAAAACCTCCGGAGAACCAGTACCGGGAAGGAATGACGGGATCATCCCCGACCGCTTCCCAATCGGTGACGGCAGAGCTCACGAGCGGGGCCTTGTTGAGCGGGAAATCGTAATCTAGAAGCTTCACGTCATATTCCTTGTCGGAGGATCCCGTCTGCTTCATGACGTCGCAGAGCGCTATGACCCTGTCCTCGGGCTTCGCCGTGACATCGACCTGCATCTTGACTACATGGAAGGTAAGACCTCCGTCGACGATAAGATCCCCGCCGACGAAATTGCCCATCACGAGGGAGCGGCAGATGAAGGGTTCCCCTTTTATACAGGAAGCGGCGAGGAGCGCGGCCGCAAGCAGGATAACGAATCTTTTCATTTCTTATTGAGTTTATTCCGGCCCCTGCGGGTCGGGTGGCAGATTATCTTTATATCGACTCCGTCCACGCTGTATCCGCGGAAACGGCGCCCCTTGAAATGATTCCCGACCAGGTCGAGGATCTTGTCGTCGGCGATGTTACGGTATTCGCTGTTCACCGTATCGTAAAGATGGACATGCGGCTCCGGATCCACGTCGAAATACATCTTGCTGTCGGCACTGAGCCGGCGGCCGTAGATTCCGATGTCGCTCAGGAGGCTCAGCGTGCCGTAGACGGATACCGCAGAAATCTCCATTCCCATCTTGTCGTTGATGTAGCGCGTGACCGCGTCGGCGCTTCCGTGGACGAGCTCGAGCATGGCCTCGTGGACTGCTATCCTCTTCGGAGTGGCCTTGAGGGAGCGGCTGCGCAGGGCCGATCCGAACTTGTCCGTGGTCAGGATCATATCTTGTCTCCGTATGCCAGGTCGCCTGCATCTCCCAGCCCGGGTATGACGAAGGACTTGTTCGTCAGTTCGGGGTCCTCGGCGGCAATCCAGAGCGTCACGTCGTCCGTGCAATGCCGGCTCAGGAACTCCACCGCATTAGCGCTGGCCACCGGGCATACGAGATGTATCCTGGCGGGGTCGCCTCCGCGGGCGCGCAGGATCTCCAGCGCAACCTCGACGGAGGATCCCGTGGCTATCATAGTGTCGGCTAGTATGAGGGTCTTGCCTTCAAGGGAAGGGCAGGTGCAGTACTCCGAATGGATGTTGAACTCGCCGTCGCTGTCGTATTTGCGGTATGCGGCCACAAAGGCGCTCTCGGCATTGTCGAAGAACTCCAGGAGCCCCTCCTGCAGGGGAAGCCCGGCACGGAGGATCGAAGCGACGACCACCTTGTCGTCATAGGTGGAAACCGTCGCGGTCGCAAGGGGCGTCATAACCTCCTTGGGGCTGTACTTCATCGTCTTGCTGATCTCGTAGCCGAAAATCTGACCGACACGGACAAGATTCCGGCGGAAACGCATGCGGTCCTTCTGTATCTTCCTGTCCCTGATCTGGGCGATGAATGTGTGGAGAACGGAGTCCGTCCCGGCGAGATTGATGACTTTCATGGCTTTCGAATTGATTCTTCGTCGGGACAAATATACTCAATTATTTGAAAAGTAGGCCGCATCCCGCGCCGCAAGGGAAACTGTGGATAAGTTTGTGGAAAAATTTGTAATGAAATGTAAGAAAGTGGAAAATTTTTGCTACCTTTGTACCACTTGCGTATTTGAATTATGGTCACCTTCATCGGAGAATACACGGTCAAGCTTGACGACAAGGGGCGGCTCGTCTTCCCCTCGGCGTTCAAGGGCCTTATGCCCGAAGGAGGCGACATGAGGTTTGTCGTCAAAAAGGACCTGTTCGCCCCGTGCCTCGAGATGTACACGTACGAGGAATGGGAGAAACAGTCCCAGGAGGTCAAATCGAAACTCAATTTCTTCAACAAGGAACACGCAATCTTCTGGAGAGAATACATGCGGAACCGCGACGTGGTCGAACCCGACGGAAAACTCGGGCGCATCTCCGTCTCCCGCAAGCTCCTCGACTCCATCGGCGTCAACAAAGAGGTGGTTTTCTCCGGCAATGATTACAAGATCGAGATCTGGGCCAGGGAGGAATTCGAGCGGAGCTCCATCTCGAACGAAGAATACATTGCCATTGCCGGAAAACTATCTGAATCTAGATAGGAGACCGGAAGTATGTCAGCATACCATACCCCCGTACTTCTCAAGGAAAGCGTGGACGCCCTCGTCACAAACCCGTCGGGAGTCTATGCGGACGCCACATTCGGCGGAGGGGGGCATTCTGCGGAAATACTCTCGCGCCTGTCCCCGGACGGGCGGCTGCTCGCCTTCGACAGGGACGAAGACGCACTTGCGAACGCACCCAGGGACGAAAGGCTCATACTGGTACACAACAATTTCAGGTTCATACATAACTACGGCTTGCTGCATGCCCCCGAGGGGCTGGACGGGATACTCGCCGACCTCGGCGTCTCATCCCACCAGTTCGACACGCCCGAACGCGGATTTTCGTTCCGCTTCAGCGCGCCTTTGGACATGCGGATGAATGTGCAGGGGAAACGGACCGCGGCGGACATCGTCAATTCTTATACGCAAGAAGAATTGGAGCGGATCCTCCGGATCTACGGCGAAGTGGACTCTCCGCGCCGGCTCGCGAAACTCATCGCCGACGCCCGCGCGAAAGCGCCCATCCTCACCACAGACGACCTCGACGATGCCGTCCGGCCCGCCCTGCCTGTAGCCGCAGAGCACAAGGTCCTGGCAAAGATATACCAGGCCCTCAGGATAGAAGTCAACGCCGAAATGCGTTCGCTGGAGAAATTCCTTGCCGGCGCGGCCGCCTCCCTCAGGAGCGGAGGCAGGCTGGCGGTGATAACCTACCATTCCCTGGAAGACAGGATGGTGAAGAATTTCATCCGCTCGGGAAACATCGACGGAGATGTGCACACGGACATCTACGGCAGGAGCGATGCGCCCCTGAGGCCCGTGACGCGCAAACCCGTCGTGCCGGCGGAAGAAGAAATAGCGGCCAACACCAGGGCACGCAGCGCCAAGCTGCGCGTCGCCGAAAAGATATAGGGATGGAGATGAAATGGAAGATACGCGACTTTCTCGGGGGTGTCAAAAACGCCTTCTTCGCCATTATCAAGGGCGAGCTGCTGCTCCGCCTGAAGATAAGCCGCTGGTTCCTGCACATCGCCTACACCTTCTTCCTCCTCGCGATGCTGATCTGGACCAGCCTTATGATCGAGACCACGCTGAACAAGGTGGAAAAGAACAAGAAAACGCTGAGGGAACTTGAGATAATCCACTCCCAGAGGACATACGAACTGGTCAGCCTGAGCCGCCGCTCGACGGTGGACCGGATGCTGACGGACATGGGATCGAAGGTCGGCGAACCCGACCGTCCCGCAACCAGACTGGAAAAATGAGCGCGCAGGAAAACAACCCCAAGAAGGACCTTATAGGCAAAGTCCTGTTCGGTTTCTACCTGCTTCTGCTCCTCGCGGCGGCGGTAATCCTCGTGCGCATAGTCCAGATCCAGATCTTCTTCAAGCCAAGCGAAAAGATCGAGGCCGCCCTCACCCCCAGCAGCAGGAAGCAGGCGATCGAGCCCGCGCGCGGAAACATCCTTGCCCGCGACGGAAGGCTCCTCGCCATGTCCTGCCCGCAGTACAACATATTCATGGACTGCACGGCCCAGAAAGACAGGTTCGCTTCGATGAAAGACCGCAGCGAAGGCGTCCGCAGGGAAGCGGAATGGCTCGCCAAGGCCAGGCAGCTTTCCGAAGGCCTCGCGACGATATTCCCCGAGAAGAGCGCGGCGGAGCATTTCAAGCTGATCTCCGACGGAAGGGCCCAGGGACGCAGATACGTCCGCATCGGACACGGAGTGGACCTGAACACATACAACGAGATAATCAAGCTGCCCCTCTTCCGCGAAGGACGCTACCGCAGCGGGCTCATCGTGGAGCAGAGGGACATACGTCAGTACCCTTACGGCAAGCTCGCCCGCCGCACCATAGGCTTCGTGCGCGACAACCGCGCCCAGGTCAGCAACACTCACATAGGCCTTGAGGGCAAGTTCGACTATGTCCTGCACGGAAAGGAAGGCAGCCAGTGGCTGAGGGAAACAGACGCCGGCAAGGTGCGCGACTTCGAGCATGAATACGTCCGCGCGACGGACGGAAAGGATATCAGGACCACCCTGGACATAGATTTCCAGGACCTGGCGGACAGGGCCCTGCGCGAGCAGATCGAAGCCGACGACGAGATCGAGGGCGGATGCATCGTGCTGATGGAAGTAGCCACCGGGGCCATCAGGGCCATGGTCAACCTGCTGCGCGACGAGAAGAGCTCGACGCTCGAGGAGATTTCCAACCTCGCAATTGGAAGGGTCGGGGAACCCGGCTCCATATTCAAGACGGTGACGATGACGGCGGCGCTTTCCGACGGGCTCATAAAGAGCCTCGACGAGACCATCCCGACCAACCACGGGATCGTGCGGAACGCGCGCGGCCTAAGGCAGGACGTGCACATCCTCGATTGGGAGAGGGAGCACCACACGAAAGAGATATCCTACCTGGACGGCTTCAAGATCTCTTCCAACTACGTGCTCGCGACCATCGCCGTGGACGGCTATGCGTCGAAGCCCCAGAACTACATGGACAAGCTCTACCTCTACAAGCTCGGGGAAGCGTTCGAGTTCGACCTCGACGGCCTGAGGACCCCCGTCCTGCCGAAAGTCGGCAAGAACTGGAGCAACACCACCCTCGGATCCGTCGCGTACGGATACAGCACGGGGATGACGCCCCTGCACATCCTGACCTTCTACAACGCCATCGCCGCCAAGGGCAGGATGATGAAGCCCTACCTCGTGGAATCCATCGAAAAGAACGGCACCGTGAGCGAAAGGCGCGGACCCGGCATACTCAACGCCTCGATATGCACCAGGGCCGTCGCAGACACGCTGACAAGGGCCCTCCGCGCCGTCACTGAAGAAGGCACGGCCACCGTGCTCAAGAACGCGGCCTGCACCGTCGCGGGCAAGACCGGCACGGCGCAGATAGTCCTCGAAAACGGAAAATACATGGACGAAAGCGGACGCAAGAAGAACCAGGGCACCTTCGTCGGCTTCTTCCCCGCCGAGGCCCCGCGGTACAGCGTCATAGCCGTCGTCTATTCGAAACTGTCCCACCACAGTTTCTACGGGGGCTCCTACCCCGCAAAGGCCGTCAAGAGGCTGGTGAACGGCATCGTGAACATGGACCCGTACTGGCAGGACGGCCTGAAGCGCAGCGCGCAGGTCCCCAGGATGACCCCGTCCGTCCCAGCTCCCGGCGTCTCCGCTTCCGGAAGGACCACGGTCCCGGACATGGCGGGACTGGGCCTGCAGGACGCGATATGGCTGGCTGAAAACTCAGGGCTCAGATGCTCATACACCGGCACAGGGCATGTGCGCAGGCAGCACCCGGCGGCAGGAACGGCCGTCGATACCGGAACTACATTGAAAATAGAACTGCAATGAGACTGGCAGAAATAATAAAAGACACAGGAGCGGCCATACTCCACGGCGCTCCAGACACTGAGATAAGCTCGATCTGCTCGGATTCGAGAAAGGCCTGCGAAGGCGCCCTCTTCATCGCCACGGGCGGATTCGCGGCTGACGGGCACGCCTTCATCCCCGACGCCCTCGCACGGGGAGCGGCAGCCGTGGTGGACGCCGACCGCAGGGCCCTCGCCCTGTGCGCCGACCGTTTCTACGGCCATCCTTCCGGACAACTCAAGACAGTCGGCATAACCGGCACGAACGGCAAGACCACGACGGTGACCCTGCTGTACCGCCTGTTCCGCGCCCTGGGCTACGAATGCGGGCTTCTCTCCACGATAGCCAACTACGTCGGGGCCGAACGTCTCGAAACGGCCAACACGACCGCCGACCCCATCACTATCAACTCCCTGATGCGCAGGATGGTCGACGCCGGATGCGAGTACTGCTTCATGGAAGTCAGCTCCATCGGAGTCGAGCAGGAAAGGGTCACCGGACTCGAATTCAAGGTCGGGATATTCTCAAACCTGACCCACGACCATCTCGATTACCACAAGACCTTCGCCGAGTATCTGCGCTGCAAGAAACTGTTCTTCGACCGCCTCCCGCAGGGGGCCACGGCCATCACCAACGTCGACGACCGCAACGGCATGGTCATGATGCAGAACACCCGCGCCAGGGTGGTGACATATTCCTGCAGGTCCGCCGCCGACCACAGCTGCCGCATCCTCGAACAGAGCTTCGAAGGGATGATGCTCAAGGTGGACGGGAAGGAGGTATGGACGCGGCTGGTCGGCATGCATAACGCATACAACATACTGGCGATCTACTGCGCCGCCCTCGCGCTCGGAGTCCCGCAGGACGAAGCCCTCGTCGGGATCAGCCGCCTGGAAAGCGCTCCCGGCCGGCTGGAGACCCTGCGCGGTCCCAGGGACCTGGCCGTGGTCATAGACTACGCCCATACTCCCGACGCCCTTGAGAACGTGCTCACGACCCTTCGCGCCGTAAGCCCTTCCAGGACCCTTGTCTGCGTCTTCGGATGCGGAGGGGACAGGGACAAGACAAAGCGCCCGGAGATGGCCGCGATTGCCGAAAAGCTGGCAGACAGGATCTTCATCACTTCGGACAACAGCCGCACCGAGCGGACCGAAGACATAATGGAGGACATCAAGGCCGGCCTGAGCCCGAAAGGCCTCGCGAAGGCAGTCTGCATCGCCGACCGCAAGGAAGCCATACGCACCGCCATACTCATGAGCCCGGACTCGTCGACGATACTTCTCGCCGGCAAGGGCCACGAGACTTACCAGATCATAGGAACCGAACACCTGCATTTCGACGAGCGCGAAGTAGTGCAGGAAATATTCAATGCCTGAGCCATGTTGTTTCATCTTTTCGACCTTTTGAAGGATTATGATTTCCCCGGCCACGGGCTGATGGGGTACCTGTCGTTCCGGGCGATACTCGCCAACGTCATCTCGATGCTGGTGGCCCTCATCGCCGGCAAGGGCATCATCCGGCGGCTTCAGAAAAAGCAGATCGGCGAGACCATCCGCGACCTGGGCCTCGAGGGACAGCTCCAGAAGAAGGGCACCCCGACCATGGGCGGCGTGATAATAATCATCGCCCTTCTCGCCGGAGTGCTGCTGGTCTGCGACCTGAGGAACATCTACATCCGCCTCCTTCTCCTCACCACGGTATGGTGCGGAGCCCTCGGCTTTGCGGATGATTACATAAAGGTGTTCCGGCACAACAAGGACGGTCTCAGCGAAAAGGGGAAACTGGCCTCACAGCTCCTGCTCGGCCTATGCATAGCCCTCGCGATGTGCCTGAGCCCGAAGATCGTCACCGACAACCTCACGACCACCATCCCCTTCGTCAAGGCCAACGAGTTCGACTACTCCTGGCTCTCCCCCTTCAAGGGGCAGCTCGGGGTCTACTGTTCATGGGGAATCTACATGCTGATGATCATAATCGTGATCACGGCCTGCTCGAACGGGACCAACCTGACCGACGGGATGGACGGCCTGTCGGCCGGCACGTCCGCGATAGTCGGCGTGGTCCTCGGCGTGCTCGCCTACCTCGGCGGCAACGTGCTGAACGCGGACTACCTCAACATCATGTACATACCGGAGAGCGGCGAAGTGGCCGTGTTCATGGCAGCCTTCGCTGGGGCCCTCATCGGCTTCCTGTGGTACAACGCATATCCGGCGCAGGTCTTCATGGGCGACACCGGGAGCCTCACGATAGGAGGCATCATCGGCGTCAGCGCCGTGCTTATCCGCAAGGAACTCCTCCTTCCCATACTCTGCGGCATCTTCCTCGTGGAGAGCCTTTCGGTGCTGCTTCAGCGCTGGTATTTCAAGAAGACAAAACGCAAGTACGGCGAGGGGCGCCGCATTTTCAAGATGGCCCCCCTCCACCATCATTTCCAGAAAGAGGGCATCCCCGCCCTCATAACAAAGCCCGAAAGGGCCCTGCCCGAAGCGAAGATCGTCACCCGCTTCTGGCTGGTGGGGATAATCCTCGCGGTGGCGACCCTGGCATTGCTGAAAGTTAGATAAACATGAAAAGGATAGTAGTTTTGGGTGGAGCCGAGAGCGGCGTGGGTGCCGCAGTGCTCGCAAAAGTAAAGGGTTTCGACGTATTCCTGTCCGACAACGGGAAAATAGGGAACGAGTATCTGGACCTGCTGCGCAAATGGGACATTCCCTTCGAGCAGGGCGGCCACAGCGAAAGCCGCATCCTGAACGCCGACGAGGTCGTCAAGAGCCCCGGCATCCCCTCCACGGCGCCCCTTGTACGCAAGCTCCGCGACCAGGGGACCCATATCATCTCCGAGATCGAGTTCGCGTCCCGCTACGACACGGCGCGCAAGATATGCATAACCGGATCCAACGGCAAGACCACGACGACCTCGCTGATCTACTACCTGCTGCAGCAGGCCGGGCTCAACGTGGGACTCGGAGGGAACATCGGAAAGAGCTACGCGCTGCAGGTCGCGACCGAGCAGCACGACTACTATGTGCTCGAGATCAGCAGCTTCCAGCTCGACGACGCCTATGATTTCAGGCCGGACATCGCCATAATCACGAACATCACCCCGGACCACCTCGACCGTTACGACCATAATTTCGAGAACTACATCCAGGCCAAGTTCCGTATCACGAGGAACCTGCGGCCGGAGGACTGCTTCATCTTCGATTCCGACGACAAGATCACCATCGCCCACCTGAGCAAGATAGTGCTGCAGGCGAAGATGCTCCCCTTCTCGCAGGAGAAGACGCTCGAAAGGGGCGCATGGATCGAAGGCGACCGCATCAGGATGAACGTCGACGGGGACGACAGCGAGATTTTCCTCCGCGAGCTGTCCCTCCAGGGCAAGCACAACATCTACAACTCGATGGCGGCGGCCCTGGCCGCGAAGGCCGCGGGGATAGACAACAAGGTCATCCGCGAGAGCCTCGGATCCTTCAAGGGCATAGAGCACAGGCTCGAGCCCGTCCTTTCCGTGGGCGACGTACTCTACATCAACGACTCCAAGGCCACCAACGTGGATGCCGCGTGGTACGCCCTCGAGTGCCAGACAAGACCCGTCGTATGGATAGTCGGCGGCACGGACAAGGGCAATGACTACGAAGTCTTGAAGCCCCTCGTGAAGCAGAAGGTCAAGGCGATCGTCTGCCTCGGGGTGGACAACGCGAAGATACACGCCGCCTTCGAAGAGATAGTCGGCAGCGGCAACATAGTCGACACCATGTCCGCGGAAGCGGCGGTGAAGGCCTCGGCAGGCTTCGCATCCGCGGGCGACGTCGTGCTCCTCAGCCCCTGCTGCGCGAGCTTCGACCTGTTCAAGTGCTATGAAGACCGCGGGGACCAGTTCAAGGAATCCGTAAGAAAACTGTAATATGGCAGACTCCCGGAAAAAGACGCTCTGGAACTTCGTCGACAATCTCGAAGGCGACAAGGTGGTCTGGATGATCGCGCTGATGCTGATCCTCCTGTCCATCGTGTGCATCTTCTCGTCCAGTTCGCGCCTTCTTACGGGCAACCAGACCAGGCTCGATATAGTCGGCGGGCAGCTCGTCACCGTCCTTATGGGCCTCGTGGTGATAATAGTCTGCTACAATATCAAGAACCTGGGCTTCTTCCGCTGGGTCTCGAAGTGGTGTTTCTTGCTTTCGGTGCTGCTCCTGGGCCTGCTGGACCTGCACATAAGGACACCCTTCCTCAAGGCGGTCGAGATCAACCAGGCATGGCGCATCCTCCAGGTCAGCGGCCTGCAGATCCATGTGTTCGAAGTGGTCAAGGTCGCGATGATCATGTATCTGGCATGGGCGGTGGAAAAGATCAAGAAGGGGCCCTTCCCCTTCCTCGACTCTTTCGAAACGAATCCGCACCTGCACTGGCTGTCGACGATGACGGCCAAGAAGATAATCCTCCTGTACATCCCCTTCCTCGTGATATTCATGATGGTACTTCCGGGCAGCAATTCCAGCGCCCTGTTCATCGCCATCATAATGTTCCTGACCATAGTGATCGGGGGCGGCGAGCTCAAGGACATGGCCCTTCTGGCCGCGGCGGGAGTGCTCCTGCTGGCCCTCAGCCTGGGCATCTACTATGTCTCGGGGAAGAAGGCCCTGAAGCGTATCGGGACGGGCGTGGAGCGCGTGATCGGGGATGACGAGGATTACGTCAAGGCCGTGGAAGAGAACCCGGTCGGCAGTTCTGAATACCAGAACGCCCTGGACAAGATACGCCAGCCCTACTCGGCAAAGATAGCCGTAAAGCAGGGCGGGCTGGTAGGACGGGGAGCCGGACAGAGCCGCCAGCGTTACGTCGTCCCGGACATCTCGGAAGATTACATGTTCAGTTTCATAATAGAAGAATACGGGCTGTTGGGAGCGATAGTCGTCATCTTCCTCTACATCAGCCTGCTGGCCAGGGGATCGCTGATTGTGCGCAACTGCGGCAGGGACCTCTTTGCGAAGACGGCCGTGGCCGGTCTCTGCCTGCTGATAACCGGGCAGGCCTTCCTGCACATGTTCGTCAACGTGGACATAGGCCCGATGACGGGACAGACCCTGCCCCTGATAAGCCATGGCAACTCTGCCTTCCTGTGCTTCAGCCTCGCTTTCGGCATACTGCTGGCAATCAGCCGCATAGCCGCACGGCGAATCGAAAGGGAGCAGAAGGAGGCCCGCCCCCTGATGGAACTGCATGAAACCGTGAAGGGGCTCGACGATCTCGAAGAATTCGAGACCGGGGAAATGGAAGATGAAAACGAATTGTTCACTCAAGAATATGACTTATAAGAAAATCAGGGTAATAGTCAGCGGCGGCGGCACGGGAGGCCACATCTTCCCTGCCGTGTCGATCGCGGACAAGTTGAAGGAACTGAACCCGGAGACCGAGATCCTTTTCGTCGGTGCCGAAGGCAAGATGGAGATGGAGAAGGTGCCCGCCGCCGGATACCGCATCGTCGGACTGCCCGTAGCCGGACTCCAGAGAAAACTTACGCCGCGCAACATCGCGGCCAACCTGGCCTTGCCGTTCAAGGTCCTGGGAAGCCTGCGGAAAGCCGGGAAGGTCATCCGCGAGTTCAAGCCGGACATAGTCGTGGGCGTGGGCGGATATGCCAGCGCTCCCCTTCTGTGGAAGGCGACAGCGATGAAAGTCCCCGCCTTGATCCAGGAGCAGAACAGCTTCGCCGGACTTACCAACCGCACCCTCGGCAAGAAGGCAGGACGCATATGCGTGGCCTATGAGGGAATGGAAAAGTTCTTCCCGGCGGACAAGATAGTCCTCAGCGGCAACCCCATCCGCAAAGGGATACACCCGGCAACGGAAGAAGAACGCCGCCAGGCCATGGAATACTACGGATTCGACCCTTCGAAAAAGCACCTTCTCATAGTCGGCGGGAGCCTCGGAAGCGGCACCCTGAACAAGGCGATGAAGGAATGGATTTCAGCCGGACGCCCGGATGGCGGGGACGTTGAAGTACTCTGGCAATGCGGGAGGTTCTACAAGGGCGGCGTCGATGCCTTCATGGCGGAAGCCGGCCCCGCGAAGACCGCCGGCATCACCCACAGCGATTTCATTTCCAGGATGGACTATGCCTATGCAGCGGCCGACGTCGTGATCTCGCGCAGCGGGGCATCTTCGATTTCGGAGCTATGCGCTGTGAGGAAAGCCTGTATTTTCGTACCTTCGCCAAATGTCTCCGAAGACCATCAGACCCACAATGCCATGGCCCTCGTACGGAAGGACGCAGCCATGATGGTAAGGGACGACGAAGCGCCCGCGAAACTGCTTCCCACGGCGATGGAACTGCTCCACGACCCGGAAAAGATCGCGGCCATGGAAAGGAACATCGCGCCCCTGGCCCTTCCGGACGCGGCGCTTACGATAGCTCAGGAAGTTTACAAAATGATTGAAGGAAAATGACTTTTGACAAGATATATTTCATCGGGATAGGCGGCATAGGAATGAGCGCCATAGCCCGCTACTACAAATTCAAGGGCCTTGCGGTGTCCGGCTACGACCGCACCGCCTCTCCCCTGACGTCAGAACTGATAGCGGAGGGCATTCCCGTACATTTCGAAGACAGGCCGGACCTGATTCCGCAGGATGCCGAAAAGACCCTTGTGGTCTATACGCCGGCCATCCCCGAAGACCTGAAGGAACTGCAGGCAGCAAGGCAGGGCGGATACAGGGTGATCAAGCGTTCCCGCATGCTCGGTGAAATAGCGCGCGGCCAGAAATGCCTCGCGGTAGCCGGCACGCACGGCAAGACCACCACGTCCACGCTGGTGGCCCATATCCTCACCGAGAGCGGCGAGGGATGCTCGGCATTCCTCGGCGGGATATCCAAGAACTACGGCACCAACATGCTCATGAGCCACACGCCCACTGTCGTGGCCGAGGCGGACGAGTTCGACAGGTCCTTCCTGCAACTCTATCCTGAAATCGCGGTAATCACGGCGATGGACGCCGACCATCTCGACATCTACGGAGACCTTGCCCACGTCCACGAAGCATTCCGCCAGTTCGCCTCGCAGGTCAGCGGGACCCTCATCGCGAAATACGGCCTGCCCCTGGAAAAGGACGTCACTCCTGCCAGGCTGCTAAGCTATGCGGTGGACTGTCCGGAAGCCGACTTCCACGCAGAAAACATGCGTCTGGACGCATCCGGCCGCTTCACCTATGACCTTGTCCACCCGGACGGGATCCTCAGGGACGTCAAGGTCGGCACGATAGGCCGCTTCAACGTCGAGAACAGCATAGCCGCGGCTGCGGTGTGCCTCTGCTACGGACTCGACCCGGATGCCATACGCCATGCCGTGGGGACATTCAGCGGCGCCCGCCGCAGGCTCGACCTGCACGTGGACAAGCCGGGACTGACATACGTCGACGACTATGCCCATCACCCCGCTGAACTCGCATCCGCCATCGGCGCGCTGCGAGAAGTCTTCCCCGGGAGGAAGATCACAGGAATCTTCCAGCCGCACCTCTATACCCGCACCCGCGATTTCGCGCCCGAATTCGCCGAAGCGCTCAGCGGCCTCGACTCGCTGATCCTGCTGGACATCTACCCGGCCCGTGAAGAGCCCATCCCGGGTGTCACTTCCAGGATCATCTTCGACGCCGTGACCTGTCCCGAAAAGAAACTGGTCACCAAGGACGGACTGATGGACACCCTCGCGGCCGAAAAGCTCGACGTGCTCGCCAGTTTCGGCGCCGGAGACATCGACAGGTTCATCGAACCCATAACCCGCATGCTCGAAAGCCGCTGATGAAACCCGTCCTCCGATACATACTTGCCGGTCTCGGCGTCGCAGCCGCCGCGGCGCTCACCTTCGTGCTCGTCCACGAAGCGCGCCAGAGCCGCCGTACGCTGACGTGCACGGGAGTACAGGTCCATATCAGGGAGGACTGGCAGTTCGTGACGGAAGACGACGTGAAAGGGTGGCTGGACAAGATCTACGGCCCGTACATAGGCCAGCGCCTGGACAGCGTACGCCTGTACAGGATGGAAAGCATCCTCGAAAAGCAAAGCGCGGTCCTCAGGAGCGAGGCCTGGACGGATACGGAAGGAACCCTGCACATAGGGATAACCCAGCGTGAGCCGGTACTCAGGCTGCAGCAGGGCGACAACGGATTCTACGTGGACGAAAGAGGCTGCATCTTCCCCCTCCAGCGCAACTATACCTCCCGCGTCCCGGTGGTGGACGGCGCCCTTCCCCTGAACATCCCGTCCGGCTACAAGGGCGACGCCGGAAAGGCCGGGCCATGGCTGGACGGGCTTCTGGCCATGACCGCATACATGAAAAAGTCCAGGACCTGGACCGACAACATAGTGCAGATCCATGTCCGGGAGGACGGCGACATCGTGATGATCCCGAGGGAGGGCCGCGAGCAGTTCATCTTCGGCAGCCCGGACAGGGCCCCGGAGAAGTTCGCCCGGATGGAAGAATATTACCGTTCCATAAAGCCCGCGCATGAAGACGGATACTACCGCAGCGTCAACGTGAAGTATCGCGGGCAGATTATTTGCAGGAAATAAAACAGGATACCATATATGGAAGAAAGAACAGTTGCCACCATCGACCTGGGCTCGTCCAAGATAGCCCTGACGATAGCGAAGATCGACAATGAAGACGTACAGGTGATCTACTACAGGGAGACGCCTTCCGACGGCATCACCGAGAGCGCCGTCTACAACCCCATGCGCGCCTCCATCGCCATTTCCAAGGCCATAAGCGAAGCGGAAAACGAACTGAAGATCAAGATACTCCAGGTGATAGTAGGGCTTCCCCGCCATGAAGTGCGGCAGGAAAAGACTTCCGCGCAGATGGAGCGCACCGACCCGGAAAGCTGCATCACCCAGGAAGAGATCGATTTCCTGAAGAGCAAGGCCCTCAACGAGTACCCACTCGAAGACGACAAGAGGGACAAGGTATACGGAGCGGTGGCCCAGTCATTCTCCACGGACGACCTCGTCAGCGCGCCTGAAGAGGATGTAGTAGGCTCCCCGAGCAGCATACTCGAGGGCAATTTCAAGGTCTTCATCGGAAGGAAGAACGGCCTGAGCAATCTTGAGCTGGCCTTCCAGCAGCTGGGACTTGCCATATCCACGACCGTTTTCGTACCGGACGCTACGGCTGACGCCGTCCTGTCCGAAGTGGAAAAGGAAAACGGCGTCGCCCTTATCGACATGGGCTCCGGGGTCACCTCCGTCACCATATTCCAGGGCGGGATACTCCGGCACTACGGCGCCATCCCCTTCGGAGCCGGCAACATCACCTCGGACATACGGTACGAGTGCGGCTTCAGCAAGGAACTCGCCGAAAACATCAAGCTCGGCTACGGGGCATGCCTTCCCGACAAACTCCAGTCGATGAGCGAGAAGATCCTGAAAATCACTAATGAAGAGGACGGCACGAGCAAGGATCTCCAGGTCCGCTACCTGTCCCAGATAATCAACGCGCGCCAGAAGGAGATATTCGAGGCGATGCTCTACGAAATAGAGATCAGCGGATATGCCGACCGCCTGCGCAGCGGGATAGTCATCACAGGAGGCGGAGCGGCCCTTACCAACAGCGCGAACCTCCTCCGGGAGATGTCGGGTTACGATATCCGCATAGGGTTCCCGAAAATGAAGCATTTCACGGCCGGCGACTGCCCTGAAATCATAGAGACTTCCGCCACGGCCTCCGTGGGGATGCTCATGCGGGCACGCCGCGACAAATGGCTGAACTGCATAGAGGACCCGGCAACGACAGCCGCCCGCCTCGCCGAGGAGAAAAGGAAAGAGGAAGCCGAAAAGGAACCGGACCTTGAAGGCACGGTCTTCCAGCCCGAGACGGAGAGCGGGGAGCAGGCTCCCGTGCCGAAGCCCAAACCGAAGAAAAAGCAGCCGAGGGTCACTTTCATCAAGAGGGCGATAGGGACATTCGGCAATATGATAGGCGACCTGTACGAAGGAATAGAAGGATAAACAAAAGGGAAAGAATATGTCTGACAACCTCAACGATATGCTGATCGCTCCTTCGAACTGGAGCGTATCCAACGAAATCATCAAGGTCCTCGGAGTGGGAGGAGGCGGATGCAATGCCGTCAACTACATGTACAACCAGCAGATCGAAGGCTGCACTTTCGCCGTCTGCAACACCGATGCGCAGGCCCTCCTCAGCAGCCCCGTGCCCGTTAAGATCCAGATGGGACGCGGACTCGGAGCCGGCACCGACCCCATCAAGGGACGCAACGCCGCGCTCGACAGCCAGGACGAGATAGAGAAAGTCGTCCTCGGCGGAAGCACCCAGATGCTCTTCATCACCGCCGGCATGGGCGGAGGCACCGGGACAGGAGCCGCCCCCGTCATCGCCAAGATGGCCAAGGACAAGGGCATCCTCACCGTGGCCGTTGTGACCATCCCTTTCAAGAACGAGGGCAACAAGGCCATCACAAGGGCCCTGGACGGCATACACGAGCTGGAGAAGACGGTGGACTCCCTCCTCATCATCAACAACGAGAAGCTTTTCGAATTCTATCCGGACACCCTCAGCCACGAGGCTTTCCCGAAAGCCGACGAGATCCTCGCCACTGCCGTCAGGGGCATAGTCGAGATCATCAAGAAGCCGGGCTACATCAACGTCGACTTCGAAGACATCAAGACCATGATGAAGGACAGCGGGATGGCCCTGATGGGCTGCGGGAGCGGCAGCGGGAAGGACCGCATCGCCACGGCCGTCAAGCAGGCCTTCGAATCCCCGCTTCTGAACGACTTCGACCTGAAGACGGCGAAGAACGTCCTTGTCAACATCACGGCAGGGCGCAACGAGCAGGGCATCACGATGAGCCACCTCAGCGAGATCAACGCAATGATCGAAGAATACACCGGCGGGGCCAATAACTTCAAGCACGGCCTTATCTGGGATGACGATCCGGCCATCGGGGACACGATCCACATCACTTCCATAGTCACCGGACTCCGCTTCACCGATGTCCTGGGTTCGACCAAGGACATGGGCAATTACATCTTCATCACCGACCATTACGTCTATGACAAGAATGAAAGGGCCCACGGAGACGGCATCCCGCTGTTCGAGAACAGCAGTTCAAGCATAAACTACAACAGTTCTTCCAACGTACGCTCCTTCCACTATGACCCGGCTGAGCCGCCCGTGCTGTGCACCTGGCCCGGCGAAGGCAAGAGCGAGCTGACAAACACTCCCGCCAACAGAAGAAAACACAAGAACGACTGATGAAAAAGACCAGAGTACGTTTCGCGCCCTCGCCGACAGGTCCCCTGCACATGGGCGGAGTCCGCACTGCATTATACAATTATCTCTATGCAAAGCAGCGCGGAGGAGATTTCATCCTGCGCATAGAAGACACCGACTCGCACCGCTTCGTGCCCGGAGCCGAGCAGTACATAATAGAATCCCTGCGCTGGTGCGGCATATTCCCGGATGAGGGAGTGGACGCTGACGGCAAGGTCGTTAGCACCCCTTCGGAAAGGCACCCGCACGCGCCATACCGCCAGAGCGAGCGCCGCGGCATATACCGCCGTTATGCCGAGCAGCTGGTGGAGAACGGATATGCCTATTACGCCTTCGACAAGGCGGAGGAACTGGATGCGGCACGCAGCGCCGCAGAAAGCGCCGGCCAGACCTTCATCTACAACTACGAGACCCGCAAGGGCCTGCGCAACTCCCTCACCCTTCCCGCCGAAGAGACGGAAAGGCTCCTGAAGGAAACCACGGACTGGACCATACGCTTCAAGATGCCCGAAGACCGGACGGTGGAAATGGACGACATGGTCCGCGGCCACATCTCGGTCAATACTTCCACACTGGACGACAAGGTCCTCTGGAAACGGGCGGACGAACTGCCGACCTACCACCTCGCCAACATAGTGGACGACCACCTGATGGAAATCACTGAGGTCATACGCGGAGAAGAATGGCTCCCTTCCCTGCCCCTGCACTATCTTCTTTACGAGGCGTTCGGATGGGAAGACAGCCGCCCGCAGTTCGCACACCTGCCCCTGCTGCTGAAACCCGTCGGGAACGGCAAGCTCAGCAAGAGGGACGGGGACAAGATGGGCTTCCCGGTGTTCCCGCTGCAATGGAAGAGCCCCGAGGGGGAAGTCAGCCACGGTTACCGCGAAGACGGCTACTTCCCCGAAGCCTTCATAAACATGCTGGCCCTGCTTGGCTGGAACCCCGGCACGGAACAGGAGCTTTTCAGCCTCGAGGGACTCGTCGAAGCCTTCAGCATCGAAAAGGTCAGCAAGTCCGGCGCGAAGTTCAACCCGGACAAGGCCAAATGGTTCAACAAGGAATATCTCCGCATGAAGGATGACGGCGAGCTCGCCGCCCTGTTCCTTCCCATCCTCAGGGATAAGGGGATCGATGCGGATCCCGGCTTCGTCGCACGTGTGGCCGGCCTTATCAAGGAAAGGGCCACGTTCGTCAGCGATTTCTGGGATATAGCGTGGTACCTTTTCAAGGCCCCTGCAGAGTATGCCGAGAAGGACGCGGCAAAGTTCTGGAAGCCGGAGAACTGCGCCCCCGCCATGAAGGTGGCGGCCTTCATCCAGGACTTCGGCGGACCATGGACCAAAGAGGCCCTCGAACCCGCCCTGGAAGAATACATCCGCGGCAACGAGTGGCCCATGGGCAAGGTCATGAACTGCCTCCGCCTGGCACTGACCGGCTGCGGAAGCGGCCTCGGAATAGCGGACATCGTCCTATTCATCGGCAAGGACGAACTCGCCCGGCGTATGGATAACGCAAGCAAAGTCTTAGGAATATGAAAAAGATACTGACCCTTGCGGCCTGCCTGCTTGTCGCGCAGGCCGTCATGCTGGCGGGCGGCAGCCTGCCCAAGTCCCCGGATTACGGGAAATACGACTCTGCCTTCGACAAGGTGTTCGAAGACATCACCACGATCAAAGGAACGGATGAACTGCATTCGCTGGTGGTCCTCAAAGGCGGCAAGCTTATCTACGACCGCCATGACGCCGCCCACAGCCTCACATCCAGGCACATCCTGTGGAGCGCGAGCAAGAGCTTCACATCCCTGGCCGTAGGATTCGCCATCCAGGACGGGCTGATGTCGCTGGATGACAAGGTCATCAGCTTCTTCGGTCCCGAAGACCTTCCGGAAAAGATATCTCCCCGCCTCGAGAAGATGACGGTAAGGGACCTCCTGATCATGTCTTCGGGCTTTGCCGACGATTTCATCGGGCAGGCCAGGCTGACCATGGAGAAACCGGCGAAGGCGACCCTCGCTTCTGAGATCAAGTTCGAGCCGGGAAGCCGCTACCAGTATAATTCGATGAACACCTACCTGCTTTCGGTCATAGTCTCGAAGGTGACGGGGAAGGACCTGGACCAATACCTGAAGGTCAAGCTCTTCAAGCCCCTGGGCATCAAGGACTGGTACTGGGAGAAGACAAAGGAAGGATACTGCTGCGGAGGCTGGGGCCTGTTCCTGAGCCCCGAGTCCATGGCAAAGACCGGACAGTTCCTGCTGCAGGAAGGCAAGTGGAAGGGCAAGCAGCTGCTGGATGCCTCATACATACATGACGCCACTTCCGCCCACATACTCCAGTACCAGAAAGGACAGCTCAAACCCGCGCAGGTGCAGAACCTTCCCAACGACGACTGGCGCCAGGGCTACGGCTACCAGTTCTGGCGCATGACGCACGGTGCGTACAAGATGTCCGGAGCGCATGGCCAGTGGGTCATCGTCATTCCCGACAAGGACGCCGTCATCGTCCTTACCTCTTTCAACTCCGCCGGGCAGAAACTCACCGACTCGCTCTGGAAAAACGTTTATCCCCTTCTGTAATGAAAATAGGAATTTGCTCGGACCATGCTGGTCTTGAATATAAGACGCGGCTCATCAGCTACCTTCTCGGCAAAGGCCACGAAGTGGTCAATTTCGGGACCGATTCGCCCGAAAGTTGCGACTACCCCGACTACGCCCACAAGCTGGGCGCGGCCGTGGACGAAGGATCGGTAGACGCGGGAATAGCCCTCTGCGGCACAGGCAACGGAATGGCCATCACGCTGAACCACCACCCGGAAGTGCGTGCCGGTCTAGCCTGGAACACCGCCGTCGGCGCTCTCGTCAAGCAGCATAACAACGCGAACGTACTGGTCATGCCCGCACGCTTCATCTCCTACCGCATGGCGGTCTCGATAGTGCGCACCTGGCTATCCACCCCCTTCGAGGGCGGGCGGCACCTCAGACGAATTGAAAAGATAAAATTATAAGCACCTATGAAAAAAATCCTTTTCGCACTTTGTCTTCTCGCCGGCCTCAGCGCCGCAGCAAAAGATTATACATGCTTCGAGAGCCTCCGCTACGGAGCAGTCCGCAGCGACATCCCGGCCGGTGACCTCACCCAGGACCGTGTCCTCGACATATGGCTCCCGGACGGGCAGGCTCCCGCAAAGGGATGGCCTCTCGTGATGTTCATCCACGGAGGCGGCTTCGCCGGCGGCGACAAGGCCATGAGCAAGGGCCTGAAGCCCCTGTTCCAGGGCATGCTGGAGAAGGGATACGCAGTCGTTTCGATCAACTATTGCCTGACGCGCAAGAACGACAAGTCCGTCAAGGTAAGTTGCTCTTCCGAAATGAAGAACGGCTTCCCGCCCTCGGGACAATATCATCCCGCCCTGCAGAAAGCGATCAATGACGCATGCACAGATGCGGTGCTGGCCCTTAAATGGATAGCGAAGAATTCCAGAAGCTATTCTCTCGACAAGAACAGGATAGCGATAATGGGCGGTTCCGCTGGCGCGATAACCTGCCTCTACACGGCTTTCGTCCATAATCCCAGGAAGCCGAAGATCAAGGCCGTGGTCAACTGCTGGGGAGCCATACATGACGTCGCGGCGATAAGGACAGCGAAGATTCCCGTGCTGACCTTCCACGGCGACCAGGACGCCTTGATCAACGTCTGCTACGGCGGAGCCATCCAGAAAAGGCTCGAAGAACTCGGCAGCAAGGACTCCCGCTACATCTTCATGGAAGGCCGCGGCCACGCCCAGTACCTCTATGTCGGCAAGGAACGCATCGCCGACGTCACTGGCTTCCTCGACAAGGTGCTGTAGCGCATTTACCGGATACAGTGGGTGAAAAACAACTGGCACGGTGCCGCGGCATGAAACGGCTTCTGAACGGTCTCAGGGGCGGTTTTTCCAGCAGCGGCCGTGCCAGAAAGGGGTCCGGAGGACAGGTGCGGCACGGCTCCCGAAGCTAATCCGCTGACACACTGCACCTTGCTCCGCGGCCCCGTGCCAGATAATTTCAAGTCCGCCGCCGACCATCGCCGACAATCTCTCGCCATGGATATCCAATCGGCAGAATAACCTGTCCACGGTGAGTGAAACCGCACTTCCCACTCACGGACGGCAGTTTTGGACGGGCGCGGTGAGTAAAACAGGCCTTCCCACTCACGGAAGATAGTTTTAGGCGGGCGCGGTGAGTAAAACCACCCCTTCCACTCACGGCAGATTTGCTTTTCTGAAAGAGAGTTATTATCTCTCGGGAAACTAACCTGTAAACCGCTATATTCAGAACCTCACCGTGACGCTGCTGCAGAGGGCTCCGGAGAGGGGATCGTAAGACGGGGCGAGGGTCCATGAGATCCCCGCCTCTTTTTGGTCGATACCGAGAATACGCTTCGTCGGGGAGAGGAGCCACTGCCCGGCGTGGGCGGAAAGGATGCCGATCCCGGCTCCGAAAAGCACGTCCGAGAACCAGTGCCAGTTGCGGTAGATCCGCATGGACCCGACCGTACAGGCGATAGCATAGGCGCCGGCTCCCCAGCCCCAGCCGTATTCCATCCGGACCAGTTCGGCACCGAGAAAAACGGTGTCTGAGTGGCCGGAGGGGAAAGAACGATAATCATATCCGTTGGGCCGCAGGGTGTGGAAAGCTTCCTTGCAAGTCAGGCTGAGGGCGGCGCAAACCATGCTCCCAAGGGCAGTCTCGATGAGCCTGTCAGTAAAGCCGTGCTTCGCCTCGGCGCCCAGCAGTCCAAGGCCCAGGTCCATCACGAAGGGAGCATACTGGATATAATCGTCGAACGGGACGACGGGCGCGCCGCCGCGAATGTCCTGCGCCCATTCCTTGATGCCCAGGTCCCAGCTGTCGTGGGCGAAATAATGGATCGCAAGCGACGAGCCGACAAGGACCCCTGGCGCAATCAACTGAGTGCCGCGGAAAGCCGAACTATCAGCAGGCTGGCCTGAGGAGGCGCGCAGCGCTGGAGCAGACAGCAAAATACTGAGGATCAGGACAAGCTTTTTCATGCCATCCTCCTGATGCAGGCCTCAAGGGACTCGCGCCATGAAGGAATCTCCACGCCGAAGGTCTTCCTGACAAGGCTCTTGTCAAGGGCCGAATACGCCGGACGCATGGCCTTGGACGGATAATCTGCGCTGAGGCATGGCTGTATGTCGCAAGCGTTGCCACAGAGGTCGCGCACGGCGCAGGCGAAATCAAAGCGGCTGACCGCCCCATCACCGGAAAAATGGTACAGACCGGTCTTGGACAGCTGCCCCGTCTCGATGACATGGATGATGAAAGAAGCAAGGTCGGCGGCTAAGGTGGGCGTGCCGACCTGGTCCGAAACGACCCTGAGGCTGTCTTTCTGCGCGGTAAGACGCATCATAGTCTTCACGAAGTTCCGTCCGTACGGGGAGTACATCCAGGATGTGCGGATGACAATCGCCCTGCAGCCGGAGGAAAGCACTGTCCGCTCCCCTTCCAGTTTAGTTCTGCCATAGACGTTGAGCGGCCCCGTGGGATCGTCCTCCTTCAGCGGCCTGCACCCCTTCCCGTCGAACACAAAGTCGGTCGAGATATGGATGAGGGCTGCGTCCCTGTCCCGGGCGATGCAGGCGAGCGAAGCCGGAGCTTCCGTATTGAGCCTCGCCGCCGCCTCCGGATTGTCCTCGGCGGCTTCGACGTCCGTGTAGCCCGCACAATTGATTATGAGCCCGATGTTTTCCGCGTCAGCGAGCGCACGGACCGCCGCCGGGTCGGTGATATCCAGCAGGACCGTATCCAGCCCTTCAGCCGCGCTGATGTCGGTAAAGACCCAGCGGTCCGCGCTCCCTTCCGAGAGGCGGCGAAGTTCCCTTCCGAGCTGGCCGTTGGCACCTGTGACAAGGATATTCATAAGCGTGCGTAAGTCCTGTTCAAATATTGCACAAATTTAGTTATTTTTGCGGATATGGATGAAAGACCCGTCATCTATCTCTACACGGACGGCGCGGCCAGTGGGAATCCCGGCCCCGGCGGCTGGGGCGCGGTGCTCGTCTGCGGCCCCCTGAGGAAAGAGATGTCCGGCGGGTTCGAAAGGACGACTAACAACAGGATGGAGCTTCTGGCCGTAATCAAGGGCCTGGAGGCGATAAAATGGGAAGGAGCGAAGGTGGAAGTCTGGAGCGATTCATCCTACGTCGTAAAGTCAGTCAGCGAAGGATGGCTGGACAACTGGGTGCGCAAGGGATGGAAGAAGACCAAGAACGTGGACCTCTGGATGCGTTTCCTGGAGCTGCGGGAGCGCAACAGGCTGACTTTCCACTGGCTTAAGGGGCATGCAGGCCATCCGGAGAACGAGCGCTGCGACCGCCTCGCAGTGGAAGCGTACAACCAGCCCGGCCTGCCGCAGGACGAAGGCTACACAGGAGAAACAACATTGATTTAGATATATGCAGAACACCAAACTCAGAGTGGGCATCACCCAGGGCGACGGCAACGGCATCGGCTACGAAGTCATCATCAAGGCCCTGGCGGACCCGCGCATACTCGACCTTTTCACCCCGGTGGTCTATGGCTCTTCGAAGCTTTTCGGCTTCTACAAGAAGACCGTCCACGAAATAGAAAACCTCGACACGAACGTGATAAGCGCCGCATCGGCCGCGCATCCCAAACGCATCAACATCGTCAACTGCCTTCCGGACAACGTATTCGCGGAGCCCGGGCAGGCTTCCCCTGAAGCAGCTCGCGGAGCCATCACCGCCCTCGAATGCGCGGTGCGTGACATCAAGGCAGGAGAGATAGACG
>JAEEIQ010000058.1 GCA_016281435.1 Bacteroidales bacterium | reverse complement strand
GGACAACAGTCCGTAGAGGTCGAAGCCGTCGTTAGATATCTGCACGATTTCGGGCATCGGACGATCTTCTTTTGCCTGGGCCACGGCAGGGAACTCCTTGACTTTCAACGCATTTCCGCTGACGGTCGCCCAGGGGCTGCGGGAGTTTGAAACGCGGGCGGTGAAGGTCTTGAAATCGTCGGAAATTTCGGCCGCGGCCACGTGGTAGTCAGGGTCGGTCAGGGTGTAGATGCGCCCCTTCTTGTCGAGCCGGTAGAGCGTGGGATGCAGGCGGGAGTCGCGTTTTGCGATGAACCAGAGGTTGCCCTTGCATTTGTCGTATTTCAGCAGCTGGATGTCCCAGTTGGGGCCGTCGGTCAGGCGCTTCAGGGCGCCGTCGAAGCCGAGGAAATAAATCTGTTCCCATCCGGTCTCGAAGTTGCGGGCCATCAGCAATCCCTTGTCGGTGAACAACATACCTTCGATCCAGGTCACCCAGCTGTGGTACTCTTCGGAATATACAGGCCTCCTGCTGCCGTCGGCCGCCTGCACGGCGAAGAGTTCCAGGAGACTCTGGCGGCGCGGCATGCGGCTCACATACAGTTCCCTCGAGTCGGCTCCCCAGAACGGAGTCCCGAAGTACTGCTCAGGGTCGTCGCTGAAGTCGGCCCACACGGTGCCGCCTCCGGGGATGTCCACAATCCCTATCCGGACCGGCGGGTTGCATTCTCCGGCCTTGGGGTAGCGCGTGAGCGACAGTCTGCCGTCCTGCCCGAAGGGGGAGTAGATGGGGAACACCGGCACAAGGCTGTTGTCGAAGCGGTAGAAAGCAAGTTTGCGGGAGTCCGGGCTCCACCAGAAAGCGCGGTATTTCGAGGGCCTGCCGAAGATTTCTTCGTAATAGACCCAGGAAGCGTAGCCATTGAGGATGGTCTCGCTTCCGTCGGAGGTCAGGCGGGTCTCCTGGCCGCTAGCTATATCCTTAATCCACAGGTCGTTAGCGCGAGTGAAAGCAATCATGGTGGAATCCGGGGACGGGGTCGGATTCATGTCTTGCGCGTGTGCGTATGCGCCCACGAACAAGAAAATCAATAAAGCAAAGCGTTTCATCAGCACAAAAATAATGATTATCCGACAAATTTGTCGTATATTTGAAGATTAAAACAACATTTAGCAAAATGGCAATCATTGAATGTAAGGAAGTCTGCAAGAGCTTCGGCGAGAAGGTTGCTCTCGATCACGTGAGCATCAATATTCCCGAAGGACAGATTTTCGGTCTTCTCGGGCCGAACGGTGCCGGCAAGACGACCCTGATCCGTATCATCAACCGGATCACGATTCCCAACTCCGGCGAGGTGCTATTCGGCGGCCGCCCCATCACCCAGAGGGATGTGGAGAGAATCGGCTATATGCCCGAGGAACGCGGTCTCTATCGCAAGATGAAAGTGGGCGACCAGGTTATGTATCTTGCCCGCCTGAAGGGCATGAGCTCCGCCGATGCCCGCAGGGAGCTGAAAGAGTGGTTCGTACGCTTCGGAATACAGGACTGGTGGGACAAGAAGGTCGAAGAACTCTCCAAGGGCATGGCCCAGAAGCTCCAGTTCATCACGACCGTTGTCCACAAGCCGGCGCTTATGATACTGGACGAGCCGTTCTCCGGCTTCGATCCCGTCAACACCGAAATCATCCGCCAGGAGATCCTGCGCCTCAAGGATGAAGGCGCCACCATCATCCTGTCCACCCACAACATGGAATCCGTCGAAGAGCTCTGCGACAACATAGCCCTCATCAACAAGGCCAGGCTGGTGGTCACCGGAGGCACGAATGAAATCCGCCGCCGCTATGGCCAGGACAACGTGGAGATCGAATACACCGAAGGCGTGGAGAGAAGGACCCAGACTGTTGCACGCGAGGACGTGAACTCCCGCCTTCAGGAGCTCATCGCTTCCGGCGTGCGCCTGAACTCCTTCAAGGAGCTCATTCCCAGAATGAACGACATCTTTATCAAACTCGTAACGCAGGAGGAGGAGTAGCACCATGAATTTCAGAACATTAGGCATTATCATCCAGAGGGAATACCTCAACAAGGTCAAAAAGAAGAGTTTCCTCATCATCACCTTCCTCGCCCCTATCCTGTTCGCAGCTCTGTGCATTCTGCCGGCCCTCATCATGGCCGGTGCAAAGGAAGAAGCCAAGAAGGTCGGCGTCATCGACCGTTCCGGAATCGTCACCCCCTATCTTGAGAGCGGGGAGACGATAGAGTATGTGTTCCTCCAGGACGTCCTGCCTGAGGAGGTCAAGACGGACCTTTCCAAGTACGGCATAGACGTGCTGCTCAGCATTTCGGAGCTGGACACCGCTCAGCGCACCGTCACGGCCGATTCTTATTCCGAAAAGCCTCTCGGCATGGACACGGGTGCCATCATAGAGAACCGTATCAACGATGCCGTCGAGGCCTATCGCATCGAGTCCTACGGCATTGAGAATCTCGAGGAGATCATGGCCGGGGTGAAGTCCAACGTCCACCTCCACAGCTACACCGTGGACGAGTCCGGCAAGGAGACCATTTCCGAATCCGGTGTGTATATGGCCATTTCCATGTTGCTCGGTATGGCCATCTATATGTTCATCGCCCTGTTCAGCGGAATGGTCATGTCTTCCGTGATCGAGGAAAAGAGTTCCCGCGTGGTGGAAGTCCTCGTCTCGTCCGTGAAGGCCACCGAACTCCTGTTCGGCAAGATCATAGGCGTGGCTCTGGTGGCCCTGACACAGTTCCTGCTTTGGATAGTGCTCACGCTTGCCATCCTCGCCGTCGCCTCCGGCTTTATCGGCAAGGACAAGCTGATGGGCGCCCTTTCCAGCACTGATACGGCCCAGATGACGGAGATGATGGCTCCCGGCGTGCATATGCCCGGAGATGTCCCTTCGCTCGAAGAGCTCACAGCTCCCTCCGACAGCGTGGCCGTGGCCTCCGCGGAGCCTTCCGGCATGCAGGCCGTCCTGAGCACGCTTTCGAATATCAACCTCGCCGAACTGCTCGTTTCGTTCCTTGTTTTCTTCATCTTCGGTTATCTGCTCTATGCTTCGCTCTTTGCGGCCATAGGCTCGGCGGTGGAGAACGAGGGCGACAGCCAGCAGCTGCAGCTGCCTGTCACCGTGCCGCTGCTCCTCGGCTTCTTCATTGCGATCTATGCATTCAAGGCCCCCGACAGCGCCCTGGTGTTCTGGGGATCGATGATTCCCTTCACTTCGCCTATAGTGATGCTTGCCCGCATTCCGTTCGGGGTGCCCGCCTGGGAAATCATCCTTTCTGCCGTGCTCCTGATCGCGACCTTTGCCGTGTGCGCATGGATTTCCGCCAAGATCTACAAGGTGGGCATCCTTATGTTCGGCAAGAAGTCCACTTGGAAGGACCTTTGGAAATGGTTTAAACAGAAATAATTATGAGAAAAACTGTGTTATTGTTGTTCCTGCTTGCTGCCCTTCCCGGCTGCAAGACCGGAATGGTGTGGGAGAAGCTGCCCATCGACGGCCACCGCACGGGCGTCACCGCCCCTACGGCAGACAATATCCCCGAGGCCCTCGGCACCGTGGATCCTGCGACAGGCGCCTACACTGCTCCCAACGGCACCGTCTTCGACGGAGGTGCGACTCCCAAGGTGGCGTCCCTGCTGATCGAGGCCCAGCCGCAGATGGCAGAGGTCAAGGAAGTTATAGCGTTCTCCACCCGCGCAATGTCGGCCGAAGCTCCTGAATCGGAGCTCAGCAACTTCGTGGTGGACTTCCTCCGCAGCAAGGCGGAGACAATGTTCAAGCGCAAGATGGACGTGGGCATCATCAACTTCGGCGGAATCCGCGTGGATATGCCCGAGGGAGACGTGCTCCTCGACGACATACGCTCCATGTT
>JAEEIQ010000003.1 GCA_016281435.1 Bacteroidales bacterium | reverse complement strand
GCCAGCAGGCGGCCTTCGCTGTCGATGATGTTGCCGCGGGCGGGGTCTATCACGTTCCTGGTGACGGGCGGGGTGAGGACCTTCACGATGCTGTCGTTCTGGCGCCAGAAGAGCTGGATGCCTGCGATCTTGCCGATCACGAGCACCGAAGCCAGCAGCATCACGAGGTATGCAAGATAGAGGACCACCCCTATCCTGTCTCGCTTCTTGCCGTTATCCTTCCGTAAATCCATCACTTTTCCAGTCTTGTGGCGGGCTTCTCCGCCTCTTTCACCTTGGACCCCATCGTGCCCAGCATCTCTTCCACGCTGGAGCGCTTGGTGAGCTTCACCACGTCGAAGGTCTTCTGGGAATTCTGTATGGAGAGTTCCTCGAGTTCTTTCTTGTTCTTCTCCACCTTGGCCATCGTGGTGTCTATCATCAGGGAGATCCAGATGGTGACCGCCAGCAGCACGAAGGTGTAGACTATGTGGATGAAATAGCGTCCCACGTTGAGCCGCAGCAGGAATTCGCCCTTCAGGATGGCGGAGAAGCTGTTCTTGAAGAAAGCTCCCACGTCGGCCAGTTTCCAGGTCTTCGCGCTTTCCCTCCTTCTCATCGTCCTTCCTCCTCCGGCTTTTCGGCGATCCTCAGCTTGGCGCTGCGGGCCCTCGTGTTGTTCCCTATTTCATCTTCCGCAGGAAGTATGGGCTTGCGGTTGACCGCCTTGAGCGGCGCCGCGCTGCGTCCGAAGACGTCCTTCACTTCCTTGCCCTCCACGTTGCCGGTCTTGATGAAGTTCTTGACCATCCTGTCTTCCAGGGAGTGGTAGGTGATCACCACCAGCCTTCCGCCAGCTTTGAGGGACTTCGTGGCCCCGTCGAGGAATTTCTCGAGGGAGCGCATCTCCTGGTTTACCTCGATCCGGAGGGCCTGGTAGACCTTCGCGAGGTACTTGTGCCCGGCGAAAGATGGCAGGGCGGCCGCTATTGCGCCGTCGAGGTCGTCAGTTGTGAGGATGGGGGAGACGCTGCGGGCGGCCACTATGAGCTGGGCCACGCGGCGGTAGTTCTCCACCTCCCCGTAGAGTTCAAGAACCTTTTCCAATTCTTCTTGCGTATAAGAATTGACGACGTCAGCAGCGGTCATGCTGCCCTGCACATTCATTCGCATGTCGAGCGGAGCGCTGTAGCGGAAGGAGAATCCGCGTTCAGCGGTATCGAACTGATGGGAGCTCACGCCAAGGTCGGCGATCACTCCGTCCAAACCCTCCGGGGCTTCCAGGAGGGTATAGTTGTGGATGAATCTGAAATTGTTGTGTATCAGCGTGAAACGAGTGTCGTCGATGGCGTTGGCGGCAGCGTCCGCATCGCGGTCGAATGCGAGCAGGCGCCCGTCCCTGCCGAGACGTGACATTATTTCACGGCTGTGTCCGCCGCCACCGAAAGTGGCGTCGGCATAGGTGCCTCCTGGATTGAGGACGAGAGCATCTACGCTCTCCTTAAGAAGTACGGGATTGTGGTACTCGCTCATCGCCTCCTACTCCTTTTTGCGGGAGAGGGTCTTGGCAATGGCTACATACTGTTCCTTGGAAATCTGTGAAGACTGATACTTCTCTTCCGCCCAGATCTCGATCTTGTAGTTGATGCCCGAGAACGCCACATCCTTCTTAACACCTATTGCGTCAAGAAGATAACGGGGGATCATGATTCGTCCCAATTTGGCATCCGGCTCCACCATTACGCAATCGCGCATGTACTCCCTCCAGAAGAGGACGTGATCCGGGTTGAAGAAATCGAGCCCCTCCCTGATCTTGTCCGACTCGCGCTCCCACTCGGAGTAGGAGTACATGTCCAGACAGTCTGAGTAAAGGCTCTTCTTGATGACAAACCTCATGTCACCGCCTGCCGGAATGGCGCTCTTGAGCGGCGCGGGAAAGACCAGTCTTCCCTTGTCGTCCACCTTGGAGCTGTATTTTCCGATGAAAGTGACCATGTTAAATTCTTATACGCGAACACAAAGGTAGAAAAAATTTTCCACTTTGTTCCACCGCCTTCCAAATTTTTCCACATTTTTTCAAAAACACCCCTTGTATCGCGGAATTGTTGCCACTGCGTCGGGGAGATGCCCGTAGAAGATATTGTTGCAGTAATCGTTTTTTTTGCTGATATTTAATCCGTTATACGCCGACAATCAAAAAGAAGGACACTATGAAACCTCGGACAAGCAAGCTTATATTATTGTCAATCAGCCTCTTGATTCTACCGCTGCTGGTCTCCTGCCGGCAGAAGGAAGATATATTCTTCAAGGTCGCGACCGTAGCGGATCCTGCTGAAGGCGGCTCCGTCGTCGCGACGCCCTCCGGACAGGTGCTTGAGGGAACTGAAGTCACGTTCACGGCCACTCCCTCTGAGGACTATGAATTCCAGGGATGGGGAGGAAGCCTTTCCGGCAAGGAGAATCCGAAGACCGTGAAAGTTACGGCAGACCTTGAAGTCAAGGCCTTCTTCGGCCTGAGGGGATCCACGGCGCAATTCGTTTCCGGCCTTTCTACCGATGCCGCCATCTTCAACGGGGCGGGAGGGGAGAGCGTCGTCTCCGTTACGACGGGCGCCCCCTGGCGTGCCAGTTCGAGCCAAAGCTGGCTCAAGATATCGCCGCCCGAGGGTGGTGCCGGCACCACCATGATGACCATAACGACGGCGAAAAATTCCGAGAGGGCTCTGCGTCCCGCGGTCATCAAGGTGGTCTCAGGGGCAGACGTGGAATACTTCTCCGTCATCCAGCGTCCCTATATCTTCACCCGCGCACAGATGGGCTCCAAGGTGATGACCAACGCCGTCAGGGTCACATACGACGGCTCAGGGTTCTCCCGTTTCTACTGCATACTCCCCGTTCCGAAGAACAACCAGTATCAGGAAATCAAGGATTTCGAAGCTTCCCCGGCGGGTTCAGTGGTGGACTGCCCTGACGGCGTGAACAGCTACGTGGTTGCAGACATCACCTCCGACATCCCCGCATCGGGATCGGACATACTGAAAGAGACTTTCCTTGCGGAGGTCTATGCGCTGACGGCCAACCTGGCCATGGTGACGGAGATCCCCGAATACGACCCCGCGTCCGCTCCGTGCCGGGATTATCTCGGCGTCGAGGAATACGGCCTGGTCGATCCTACGCATCCGCAGATCGTTTCCACGGCTGCCTCCCTGTGGTCCGATGCAAAGGGAGACCTGATCGATTATGCCCGCAAATGCTACGAATGGACGGCGACGAATATGACCTACGGTAATAAGAACACCGGCCTGCATACGGTGGAAGAACTGATGAAGACGAAATTGGGAGACTGCGGCAACTTCTGCTCGGTATTCATCTCCCTGCTTCGCGCCAAAGGCATTCCGGCAAGGCACATAGTGATGATTTCGCCGCAGGAGAGCGGCTATCACGTGAGAGCCGAGTTCTATATCCCCGCCTACGGATGGATTCCCGCCGATCCCACTTTCAAGCACGACGACCCGGTCGGGGACTATTTCGGCAAGTTCTCCGGGAGATATATAATTATGTCCTTGGGAATCAATCCGACTGTCAAAGACCCCGAGGGCGTTGACGTTACAACGCCCCTGCTTCAGAACTATCTGTTGTGGACCTGGTACAGCGGTACCCCGTACAATGTCGTGTACAGCCACGTGTTCTCCAGATTCTGACCCGGCCCGGGGCTCTGCCGTCAAAGATTGAAGAAGAATCCCAGGTCGATGGTGTCCGTCGAGAAGTTCGAGCCCCATCCGGAGGCGATGCTGTCGCCCGTGCGGATGTAAGTATAGCCCAGGGTGCCGAAACTGCCCATGAAATACACTCCCGGGAAGACGCGTATGCCGATTCCCGGCTTTGCGGAAAAGCCCAGTTGCAGCCGGTCCTTACTCAGGCTGCAGGGTGCGTACGCAGTTACGTACAGGGTGATGAACTTCCCCAGCGGAACGATGTGCAGGCGGGCGTACGGTGCCACGCCGACGGAACTCCGTCCCCGGTTGAAGGTATATGAGAACTGGCTTCCCAGGAAGACGGCGTTGTTGAAGCGGTAGGAGATGTCCGGGCAGACGTTGATGTACATCCCCGAACGCGTGAAGTCCAGCCCTCCGCCCAGGCCTAGATACCATTTGCCGGACCTCCTGCGCAGAAGGCTGCCGGAATTGGTCAGTCCGACGCTGCCGGAAAAGTCGTTCGTAAGGCTTACTCCGCTGTCAGTCAACTCGTTGGTGAGCGGGGCGTGCTTCTTCAGCGTATCCTGCCTGGATTCCTCCGGGACGACCGGGGTCAGCACGTAGGCTTGCGCGCGGGCTGCCGCTCCGGCGGCGGAGAGCAAGGCCAGCAAAAGCAATATCTTTTTCATTTCACGATGAATGCTACGATTTCTCCCTTGACCACGTCCTTGCCCTGGGCGGCGAGAACCGCGACGAAACGACCGTCCACGGCGGGGAGCATCTCCTCTATGCCGTAGCGGGTCTGGACGTATCCGCAGGCCTTCCCGGCCTTCACCGGGGTGCCGGCGACGGGGGCTGCGGAGGCATCCTCCACGTCTATCTCCCAGAGCATCTTTCCGGCTGCGGGGGCCTGCACCGGCACTGCGTCCGGATATTTCCGGGTGTATTCCTCGACGGGGAATTCCGGCATTTCCACCACCGGCCGCTTCACCGTGACCGGAGCTCCGGCCTTGGCCTTCAACTCTTCCAGGTCGTTGAGGAAGCGTTCCCTGGCAATGCCGCTGCGGTAATCGCGGTACTGGCGCTCGTGCATCGCGAGCTCGAAGAGTTCCTCGTCGTCCTGACCGCAGTCCCAGCCCTCCTGCTTCATCATTTCGCGGAATTTCGGCAGCTCGTCCGGATACATGTCCTGCGGGTTGCCTTCGTAGAATTCGAAGCCCTTCTCCTTTGCGAGCGCGACGATCTCTGGAGCAAGTTCGCCCGGAAGCCTGCCCATTCGGCCGAGTATCATTCCCCAGGTGTCCTTGTCTATGGTGCTGAAGCGCGGCTTGCCCTGCGCCATCGCGAGCAGGTTCATCAGGGAAGTGTTCTTCACGTACTGGCTGAACGGGGTCACGAGCGGGGGATAGCCGAGGCGCGGCCATACGTACTCGACCTCCCTGAACAGCTGGACCATGAGGGAATCGAGCGAGCTCACTGGCTTCCCGTTCCTGCTCTCGGCGTCGTTGATGGCGGTCTGGAAGCCCTTGAGGTCGGCCATCATGGATCCCATCATTCCGCCGGGCAGGCCGCATCCCACGAGCAGGGAGGTCATCCTGGAGTTGGCGGGGTTGATCCAGTAGCCGAGGAAATCGTCGATGAATTCCTGCGTGAGGGCGCGTACCTGCATGTACGCATCCATATTTATATCCTTGACCAGGAAGCCGTCGGCGCGGAGCATCTCCCGGATTGTGATCACGTCCGGATGCACCTTGCCCCAGGCGAGCGGTTCCACGGCGCAGTCGAGGTAGTCGGCTCCGGCGCGGGCGACCTCCAGCATGGATGCAGGCGAGAATCCGGGGCCGCAGTGGCCGTGGTACTGCACCTTGATGCGGGGGTATCTCTTCTTGATGTCGGCGGTGAGTTCCGCGAGGAAGCTCGGCCGGCCTATGCCCGCCATGTCCTTGAGGCAGATCTCGTCCGTGCCGTATTCCACCAGCTTGTCCACCACGCCCATATAGTATTCCACGGTGTGCACGGGGCTGTTGGTGATGGAAAGCGCGGCCTGGCTGACCATCCCCGCCTTCTTGGCGTATTCCACGCTGAGCCTGAGGTTGCGGTGGTCGTTGAGGCCGCAGAAGGAGCGGGCGATGTCCGTGCCCTGTGCCTTCTTGACCTTGAACATCAGTTCGCGGACGTCGGCCGGCACCGGGTACATCCTCAGCGCGTTGAGACCGCGTTCCAGCATATGGGTCTGGATGCCTGCCTTGTGGAACGGCGCGGTCCATCTGCGGACGGAAACGTTGGGGTTCTCTCCGTACAGGAGGTTGACCTGCTCGAAGGCGCCGCCGTTGGTCTCCACGCGGTCGAAGCATCCCATATCTATGATTGCGGGGGCGACCCTCACGAGCTGGTCCGCGCGCGGCTGGTACTTGCCCGAGGACTGCCACATATCCCTGTAGACGAGGGAGAATTTGATTTCCTTAGCCATATTTTCGGATTATCATACAAAGATAGCAATTGTTTTTCATCCGCAATGAGGCCTCTGACCGGCTTGACGGGCTCACCGATATAACATATTGACTGTGAATTTCTTTTGCCTCCGAATCATCCCAATCCCCGAAAAAAAATCCAAAAAATGTGAACAACCTATGCCGTTTTTTGTTAAATTTGAGAGTTGAAAACGCGCCCCGAGCACTGTGAGAGGCCGATTTTAGAAAAGAAACATAAGCGCAATACACTAACAACCAACAATATCTACCTATCAAAACGCTGTTTATGAGAAAAAGATTCATGATCTTTTTGCTTGTGTTCCTCTGTGCGGGGATACAGGCATTCGCCCAGCATTCCGTATCCGGTAAGGTAACGGACAATGCAGGGGAAGCTCTCGTCGGTGTCAATGTCATGATTAAGGGCACTACCACCGGCGCAATGACCGACCTCGACGGCCGCTACAGCCTGCCTTCAGTGAAGGAGGGCTCGGTGCTGGTCTTCTCTTGCGTCGGTTTCGCAACACAGGAGGTCAACGTCGGCAAGACCGGCGTGATCAACGTGATTCTC
>JAEEIQ010000057.1 GCA_016281435.1 Bacteroidales bacterium | reverse complement strand
GACGATTTGGGCGAACCTGTCAAACGAATCAGCGCCTGGAACCAGTACGAATGTGGTTACCTTGACAGGTTAATTTCATTAAGCCCGGCCACGTCGCCGGGGAAGAGACCAGGCGGGCCGGGGCCAGGGCAACGGGCAATGTGGAGCGGAACAGGGCAAGGCGGAGCGGAACAGGGTCGGCGGAGCAGGACAGGGCAAGGCGGAGCAGGACAGGGCAAGGCGGAGCGGAACAGGGTCGGCGGAGCAGGACAGGGCAAGGCGGAGCGGAACAGGGTCGGCGGAGCAGGACAGGGCCAGGCGGAGCGGAACAGGGCCGGCGGGGGCGGGACAAAAGAACAGTGCCAGACCCATGGCTGGGCCTGGCACCGGAATCATTAGCGCAGGGCGGATCACTCAGCCCAGGGGCGGACTGTACCGGGGTTGGGGAAGGCGATTTTGGCATCGACTTCCTTGACCTCGCCGCCCTTGTAGGTGATGCTCCACTTCTCCATGCCGAGCAGCTGCCTGATGCGGTCTGCGGTCGCGGGAGAAGCGAAACGGATCCTCAGGGCGGGCTTGAGGTTCTCATTCAGGACCACATAGGTACCGATGACACCTTCCTCCTTGGAGATATGGTTGCTGAGGAAGGGCAGCACCCTGGTGATGATGGGCTTCTCGAAGCGGTCTTCCTCGAACTCCAGCATGAACTGGGGCTTGCCGGCATAAACCTCGATCCTCTTGCGGACGACGGTGGTGTCGGCGGAAGGATACTTGCCGTTGTACTCGGCCTTGAAGCCGTTGAACATGCGGTGCATGAAGTCCGGAGTGGCGATCAGGGCGCTCTCCTTTTCCATCTTGACGAACTTGAGGTCCATGGGAGTTTCCTTGGTACCGCCGCCGTGGATGGGCATGATGAGTTTCTTGCGGTTCACGATTTCCTTGAACCAGGCTTCGTCATGCGCCTTCGAAGGATCCATGTACACCCGCACCAGCACGGGGCAATCATACTCGGATTCGACTCCGAAGATGCCGCTTTCCTCCTCACCGCGGAACTGCAGTCCGAGATAATTCAGGTCCATCTTGTCGTACATCTTTTCAACGCGCAGGCCGACAACCTTGAGTTCGGGCATCGCGACGGGATCCGGAGTAGCCACCTTGAAGTGCGAAGGGACGAAAATCTGCTGCTCGATCTTCTCGGCGGTAGTGACTGACGGATCGTAAGAGACAACGACGGTATGGCTGCCGACATAAGTCTTTACGCCGTGCACGCCGGGAACCTTTTCCATGCGGGCCTTGAAAGCCATGGAAGAACCGTAGCACTTGACGGTCTTGAGTCCGCTGACCCTGACAGTCTTCAGGGTCATGCCCTGCTCCACGCCCCAGGTCTCGGAGATGGTAGGAATCTCGAACTTCCCGCCGAAGATGAGGGCGAGGGCAACCAGCACCGCCGTGACGACGGGCGGGATGAACTTCGTGAACTTGCGCTCCTTCGCTCCGGGAACGACGCCGATCCTGAGGGCCTTCGTCGGGCAGGAAGCGACGCACTCGCCGCAAAGCGTGCAGTCGACCGAAGTGACCGCCTCCCCGAATGACGGGACGTCTATGCTATAGGGGCAGTTCTTCTGGCAGGAATAGCACTTGCGGCCGCAGCTGTCCTGGTCGATGAGGACATGCATGACCTGGAGCTTTGGCTTGCCGCTCAGGATCTCCAGCAGGTAGCCGCCGAGGCAGAACGCGCCGAGCAGCCACACCCAGCTGAGCTTGAGTCCGAGCGCGGTCAGCGCCCACCAGAGGAGCGCTAGGGCCACGAGCCAAGTCCAGAACTTCAGGGTGTTGGAGATGGCTCCCAGAGGGCAGATGTACTTGCACCAGAAGCGGTTGATGACGAAGCCGAGCAGGATTACGAGGCCGAGGGCGGTCAGGCTCATCCAAAGCGTGATCTCCCCCTTGAAGCCGGTCGCCACCGCATAATACGGGTCTATGTTCTTGCAGAACAGCTCGCTCGAGGACACGGTCATATAGACAATCCAGAAAAGGAGCCCGTACTTGAAGATTCGCAGGATCTTGTCGGCCACACTGCCGGTCTTGATGTTGACGGCGTTGATGCCAAGGGCCTTGCGCGCCTTCATCAGAAGATCCTCTATCGTCCCTATCGGGCAGAGATAGGCGCAGAAGAGCTTGCTCAGGAAGATGACGGCCACGGCCAGCACTATCCCCATCAGGATCTGCATCGTGGTCATAGAGCAGGGAAGGGAGCCCCTCTGGGCATAGGTCGCCAGGGCTTCAAGTCCGCCCATGGGACAGTAAGCCTCAGGGTTGACCGGCTCCATCTTGGGGAACAGCTTCGCGGCCAGGCCGCTGAGGAAGAATATCAACGCGGCCAGAGTGCCCCACTGGAGCACATACTTTGGCCAGTTGCTGCGGATTGTGGATTTCTTTGCCATATTAGTTATAAGTCGATTCACAAATATAATCATTTATTTGGAAGCAAGCCCCATCTCGGAAAGGACCTTGTCCATGCGGCCGTAGTTGCGCAGCACCCAGACCACATAACGTATGTCCACGTTGACGCTGCGGTTGACTTCGGGGACAAAGTAGAAATCCCCGGAGAGGGATTCCTTGACCCCGTCAAAAAGAAGGCCGATCAGTTCCCCCTTCCGGTTCAGCACCGGGGAACCGGAATTGCCACCCGTACTGTCGTTGTCGGTAAGGAAGTCCACCTTCATCGCGGGATCCGCCGTCTGCGCGACCGCCTTCCAATCCGGAATCAGGCAGAAGTCATGTGAGGAAGGATTGTGCTTGGCGAGCAGTCCCGCCATGGTCGTATACCAACGGCAGACAAGGCCGTCCTCCCTCTCGTAACCGAGGACCTTGCCGTAGTTGATGCGCATGGTGGAATTGGCGTCGGGATACTGCTGAAGCCCCGAAGCCGCGCGGTACTCATAAAGGGCATGGGCATATTCCTGCCCGAGGTCGTTGATGGTCGGCTTGCCCTGGAGGCGGGTGTACACGGCGCTGAAATCAGCCATCTTGATATCCTCGAAGAAACGCACCAGCGGATCTGCCAGATACTCGTCGAGATTGTCTTCAAGGGTGGATTCGGAATTCAGGTACTTCTCAATGCGGACGGGATCGGTCATCCAGCTGTCGTCCCAGAGATAAGCGCACAGCGCGTCGTAATCCCCGGCAAAACGGGCCTTGAGTTCCTTCTGATAGGGCCCGAGCCTCTCTGGGCTGAGATTCTCCAGGAACATCTCGAGATTGGCGCGGAAAAGATCCCTCTCGACCCGGAGGTCCCTCTCTTCGTAATTGCGTCGGCCGGCATTGAGGACTCCTTTCACCCTTTCGGGTCCGCCCTTACGCTTTAGGGACATGGTCCTGGAGGCGACTGCCTCAAACCGCATCCCGCGCGCTATGCACTCCCTGTACCAGAGGATATCGAGCTGAATATCCTTTACCGCGTCATACTTGGCCTTGAGATCGGAAAGAAGGGTGCCCCACTTCTGTTTTCTCGCCGGATCGGCCTCGATCCATGCCTGAAGCCCGCGTTCCTCTTCCTGCTTGGCGGCTGCGACGCCGAAGCGGCGGTTGCATTGCATCTGGCCAAGCGCCAGCTCCTGGAAATTGGAAAGGCCGAAATAATAGTCGGAATAGAGCCTGCGCACTTCGGGATCCTTGTCCATCCATGCAGAAATGATCTCCATGTGCCTGGCCCGGACGCCGCTGACCACCGGCAACTCGTCCTCGGTAAGGTACTCCACCCTCGCCGAAGCAGCATACCTGCTCGTGCGGCCAGGAAAACCGATGACCGTCGCCTGATCCCCCTCCTTGTATCCTTTCATGGAAACCTTGTACCTTGCCGGAGACTTCAGCGGCACATTCTCGGGGGCATACTCCGCCGGCTTCCCGTCCGGGGCCGTATAGACCCTGTACATGGCAAAATCGCACTTGTGCTGCGGCCATTCCCAGTTGTCCACGTCTCCTCCAAATGCCGCGATGCAGACGGGCGGCGCCGCTACCAGGCGGACGTCAGCGTACTCCTCGTACAGGTCGATGTAGTACTTCGTCCCCCTCCACATGCTGCTCAGGCTCGCCTCAAGCCCCGTTTTCTCCTTATAGCGCTTTTCAAGGATCCAGCTGAGCTTGCGCATCATCATCATTCCCTTCTTGACGCTGCCGGAAGCAATCAGTGAGTCGACCACGGACGTGACATCTATGGTCTCCTTGAGAATCTGGACCTTCCGGCCGGGAACGGGCAACTCCTGGGAGCGCTCGCGAGCCCAGAAACCTTCTTCGAGCCAATTGTGTTCCTTCGTTCCGAGAGCGAACACGTCGGCATAGGCGACATGGTGGTTCGTGATGACGAGGCCGTCGTCTGAGACGAAGCTCCCCGTCCCCATGAAATCAATTGATACTACGGCTTTTGCAAGAGCCTTGACCGCAGGTTTGGAAGTGCCCACCATCCACATCCCCTCGTCTGCCACGAGCGGCATGCACAAGGTCAGGACGGCGATAATGACTGTTATTATCCTTTTCATACCGCAATATTAATCATAAATAATGAGTATTTTTCATTGTATTTAAATAATTATTCAGTTAAATTTGTGATTTGAAGCATTGGAGTGACTCTGCACATGACCAGAAAACTGCTCATATCGCTTTTGCTGACGCTGTTTTCCGCAAGCGTCTTTGCCCAGAAAGGATACGTTTTTTCGGGCACCGTCACTGATGCGTCCACCGGGGCTCCGGTGGAGTTCGCCACCGTGGTCCTGGAAGGCACGGAACAGTGGGCCGTCGCCGATGCACAGGGAAAGTTCTCCGTCCGGAATGTCCCGGCGGGCAAGAACAGAGTCACCGTCTCATGCCTCGGATATGTTTCATGGAGCCGCGAAATCCAGATTTCCAAGGACATACCGACATTCAAGATTTCCATCAATCCTGACAACCTCTCCCTCGAAGGCGCCGTCGTGACCGCCAAGGAGGATGCGAATTCAGCCACAACGTCCCGTACGATAGACCGTACCGCCTTGGACCATGTCCAGATGATGAACGTGGCCGACATCTCCAGCCTGTTGCCCGGAGGAGCGACCGCCAACCCTCTCCTCACCTCCGAGCAGCAGTTCAACCTGCGCGCCGGCAGCAGCGAATCCGGCAACGCCTCCTTCGGAACCGCGGTCGAAGTCGACGGGGTCCGGCTGTCGAACAACGCCTCGTACGCCACCGCATCCACGACCAACACTGTCAAGGGCGTATCCACCAACAGCATAGCCTCGACAAACGTCGAATCTGTGGAAGTCATCACAGGTGTCCCTTCCGTGGAGTACGGCGACATGTCTTCCGGTATAGTGAAGGTCAACCTTAAGAAGGGAAAGACCCCCTGGATGTTCACGGCGTCCACCAGCCCCAACACGAAGCAGACCTCCGTTTCCAAAGGGTTCGGGCTCGGAGTCACGGAATCCGGGCGTCAGATCGGCGTACTGAACGCCAGCCTGGAACTGACCGAGTCGGTCTCCAAGCAGATGTCGCCCTACACTTCTTACCGCAGGGAGCAGATGTCCGTTTCGTACATGAATTTCTTCAATTCGGGCATTTTCACATCCCACCCACTGCGTCTCAGCATGGGACTCACAGGCAACGTCGGCGGCATGAACACTTCTGCCGATCCGGACGCAGTCCAGGGCACGTGGTCCAAGGTCTCGGATAATGCCGTCAGAGGCAACTTCTCCGTGAACTGGCTGCTCAGCAAGCCATGGCTTACCAATATCGAGGTCGACGGGTCTCTGGCCTGGTCCGACAAGTCGGGCAGGGAAAGGACATATAATTCATCCGCCATCAACAAAACCGTACTGCACGGCAGGGAAGCCGGCTATTACATGGCCGTCCCGTACTCCGAAGACGTGCCTCCCGTGATGTACATCCCAGGCGGCCACTGGTACAACATAATGTGCGACGACGACCGCCCGATGACCACGAGGCTCTCGGTAAAGGCCAATATCAGCCACCACTTCGCCCTGGCGAACAGCAAGCTGAAAGCCGGAGCGGACTGGAGTACCGACAGGAACTTCGGCATCGGCCAGTACTCCGAGGACATGTCCACCGCCCCCACGTTCCGCGAATATCGCTATTGCGACAATCCCGTCATGCACAACATAGCGTTCTACGCCGAGGAGAACTTCATGTTCCCCATCGGGAAAGGACGTATCAACCTCATAGCGGGAATACGCAACGACAACACCGTAATCAAAGGATCCGCCTATGGCGTCACTTCCTCCGTCTCACCGCGTTTCAATGCGAAGTACACAATTCTCCCGGCCCAGGGGCGGGCCAGGAAGAAGGTACGTTCGCTCGCTGTGCGCGCCAGCTGGGGAGAGGCCGTGAAACTCCCCTCCTTCAGCGTGCTCTTCCCCATGCCGACCTACAGGGACATCTCGGTTTACACGTCACCGACCAATTCCAACAACGAGTCCTTTACCGCCTGGTACATCATGCCGAGGGCTGTCGAATACAACCCTGACCTGAAATGGCAGCGGAACCGGATGGCGGAGATAGGTGTGGAGACCAATCTCTTCGGCAACAAGATTTCCCTGTCCGCATACTGGAACCGGACTTTGGATGCCTACCAGCTTTACACGTCCTACGACAGGATGAGCTATACCTATACCCCGGACTCCTCGATCGGAGCGGTAACCATCCCCTCCGACGACCGGGTTTACACCGCGGACCGGACTACCGGAGTGATAACGGTTTCCGACAAGAACGGCCTGCTTCCATCCCAGACCCTTGCCAACAAGACATACAAGGAACTCTGTACCCGCTACTATCCCGGCAACGAAGCGAATCCCATAAACCGCTACGGTCTCGAATGGATAGTGGACTTCGTGAGGATCAAACCCATCCATACGGACATCCGACTCGACGGCGCATGGTATCACTACAAGGGCCTTTCCTACACATGGGAGCAGTACGCCCCCGTCACCCAGCGCTCCGCGCAGGACGGCATGCCCTATAAATATATAGGTCACTATCTCGGAGGGAATGCCAGCTCGAACGGATCCGAATCCACCACCCTGCGCACCAATGTCACCCTGACCACGCACATACCCGACATAAGGATGATCCTGTCCGTAAAGGTGGAAGCAAGCCTGGTCAAATACTCACGTACCCTGAGCGAAACCCCCGACGGCAAGGAAATTGCTAAGGTCGTCAGCGACAAAGCCGACATCCTTTCGACCATCGACGGCGCTTCGATCTATGACGGGAATTCTTATGTGATCAGATATCCGGAGTTCTACAGCTCTTACGACGACCCGACTCCGAGGGACTATCTGGCTGACCTGAAAGCTGCAAGGGAAGCCGGGGACAGCAAGTTGTTCAGCGACCTGAAACTCCTTTCCTACGGTTCCAACTATCTCTACATCTTCGAGAAGGATTACTATTCCCCCTTCTTCAGCGCCAATTTCAGCGTGACAAAGGAGATCGGGGACCTTGCCTCCATATCTTTCTATGCAAACAACTTCCTGGTGAACAGGGCGCAGCTGTGGTCAACCAGGACCAAGACATACGTCTCCGCTGCAAGCTACGTCCCCAAGTTCTACTACGGACTTACCTTACGACTCAAATTTTAACCATTAAATTCATAGCATTATGAAAAAGATCCTCAGTCTGATTGCAGTTGCACTCGCCTTCGTGGCAGTCTCCTGCCAGCCCAAAGGTCCCGAAACGGAAGAAGTAGGGATCAATCTCTCCCTCAACGGAGGCATCCTCGAGGAAGAAGGCATTGCCGTCACCTTATCCAATGGTTCGGCCAACTTCGAAGCCGTCACCGGAGCCGACGGAGTTGCTCTTTTCAAAGTTCCCTTCGGTGTCTATACCGCCACTGTCTCCTTCAAGAAATCAATTGACGGCTCCCTGTTCAACTATAACGGAAGTGCGAGCGTCGTAGTAGAAGCGGGTGCTGCCGCCGAAGCCACGGTCACCCTCGCCGAATCCAAGTCCAGCCAGCTCATCATCAAGGAGTGCTACAACGGCGGAGCGACCGGGACCGACGGCAAGACCTACCAGCTTGACAAATATATCGTCATCTACAACAACTCCGACACCGAAGTCGACGCCAGCAGGATGGGACTCGCCATGGCCCAGATCACGGCCCTGCCCGCAACGAACAAATACACGTACGACGATAAAGGCATCATCGCTTACGAAACCGCAGGCTGGTGCCCCGCATCATACGCCATCTGGTGGTTCCAGAAGGGCACCGAGGTCAAGATCGCCCCTTATTCCCAGATTGTAATCTCCATCAACGGAGCAGTGGACCATTCCAAGACCTATTCACAGTCCCTGGACTTGAGCAATGCAGACTTCTGCCTCTACGACCTGGAGACCACTTTCAAGAAGGAGGACAACTATCCGGCTCCCTCCGAGACCATACCGACCAGCCACCATATGAAGACCTACGTCTTCGGAACCGGTACCGCATGGCCCTTCCCTATCCAGTCCGCATCTCCCTTCATCCTTATCCCCGAAGAAGGAGTGGATCTCACGGAATACGTCAAGGACTCCAAGAATCAGGACAACCAGCAGCCCACCAGCCTCGCTTCGAACTTCGTCAAAGTCCCCATCGGCTGGGTGCTCGACGCTCTCGAACTCTGGCCTGCGGCCGACCCTTCGAAGTACTTCCTCCGTTTCCCGACATCCATCAACCTGGGTTATCAGGTCTATACCAACAAGCTCGGCTACTCCACTTACCGTAACGTCGACAAGGAAGCCACCGAGGCAATCGCCGAGAACGAAGGCAAGCTCGTCTATAACTACTCGGGCGCTGTCAACGAGGATGATGCAGACCCTTCAGGAATCGATGCCGAAGCTTCGATTGCCAATGGCGCCAAGATCGTCTTCATGGACACCAACAACTCGGCCACTGACTTCCACATGAGAAAGGTCGCTGCTCTCAAGAAATAAGCAATGAGATTCCGCTTACCTTTCGTTTGCACATTGGTACTCTGCCTCGCGGCGCAGGCCGCGGGGCAGGCTCCAGTGCGCGATTACCAGCATACCATGGATGCCAATCCTCTGCTCGGTTTCAGCAACCCGGCAGGTCTGGCTACCGTCGGAAACGAAAGGTTTTCAGTAGCGAATGCCCGATTCGACAAGGCGGACGGCGCTGTCATACCCATTGAAGGGTCGCCGGATTCCTGGGAAGCATCCGCCTTTACAAAATCATTCAGAAGGATTTCCGACAAGATTGTTTTCAGCGGAGTTCTGGCATATTCCCAGTTCCAGGGGAAGGATATGGGTGGCGAAGTCCTTCTGAACCCATCCGACAATGCGATCAACTTCCTCGAAGGGGATATGTCCAGTGTCGGGAAAAAGAAAAGGGAGACCTACGTCCTGAACGGAGCCCTGTCCTATTCTTTCAGCAACTCGTTCAGCGCCGGCATCCGTCTGGACTACACAGCCGCAGACCAGGCAAAATTCAAGGATCCGAGGTTCCTCAACGTACTTGCGGACCTGGATCTCGCACCGGGGGTCATGTTCAAGCTCTCGGATTCATTTACAATAGGCGCCAACCTCGTTTACCGTCACACTCTCGAGCAACTCAGCGCCGGTCTTTTCGGGACCGTCGACACGGACTACGACATCCTGGTCGACCAGGGCGCATTTCTTGGCAGCAAGGAGGATTTCGACGGAGACCACTACCACGTCTCCCTGTCGAATGTCCGCCCGCTTACCAGTGACCGCTACGGGCTGGCCGTCCAGATGGCCTCGGGCAATTCAACCCGCATCTACGGGCAACTGACCGGACTGTGGAGAACCGGGTACTTCGGAAGCAGGACCTCGACTTCTGTCGTTTTCTGCGAATTCAGCGGCCCGGAAGCGAAACTGGAAGGAACGCTGGACATACCGTCCGGAAGGGACCTTCACCGTATCGAAGCGGCCGGAGAGTTCAAGCTTCTCTCCAATTTCACGAACTCGTACGAATACAAGGCCGTGTCCGGCATGAACACGACCATTGAATATCACGGACAGAACCAGACCCTTACGCGCACTGATATCGGGGCCCGTCTTGCCTACACTTACGAAAAAGACAGGCGCGGATACCTCCCGGACTGGACCCTGCGCGCAGAGGCCAATGCCCTTATGAGTTCCAAACATACTGTCATATACCCGGACTACAGGGACCAGTCTGTCCTCAATCTGGCGGCGGCCGTCCGTGCAAGCCGCAACATCAAGACCCGGGGGAACTGTTTTTCGGTAGGGACCGGCCTCATGTTCGTCACAGGGAGCGGCACTCCCAAAGCTGACGGCTCCTACGGCGGCTCCTCAAAGGCAAAATCCTTCGACGACTGGCTGAACAGGCAGTTCGAATATGAAACCGCCTCCAGGGCTGGAGTATCCCTTGATTTAGGCTGGGCCATTCTCAGTTATAAGAAGCTGGTCCCCTACCTGAAGATTTCCGACAGCTTTGTCACCCTCCTTTCCGATCCGCAGTACCTCGACGGCCGGACACGCAACGTCGCTTCCGTCAGCCTCGGCTGCAACTTCTAGGGCGATGGAGGGCATCCTGCTGATTATGAAACGAATAACCTCCACGGCACTCCTTATCTTCCTCGCTGCAGCCGCATTCGCGCAGCCGATTCCCGCCGACCCTGAATTCCGCGTCGGAAAGCTCGGTAACGGCCTGACCTATTACCTGTGCCATAATGCCAGGCCTGAAGGGTGCGCCGAATTCTACATCGCGCACAACGTTGGCGCGCTGCAGGAGGAGGACAACCAGAACGGTCTCGCCCACTTCCTCGAGCACATGGCCTTCAACGGTACGAAGCACTATCCAGACAAAGGCGTCCTGGATTTCCTCGCGAAGGAAGGGGTACGTTTCGGCTACAACGTCAACGCCTATACATCGCGGACGGAGACGGTCTACAACATCTCCAAGGTGCCCCTCGTGCGCGAATCATTCACCGACTCGGTCCTCATGGTCCTGCACGACTGGTCCTGCGACATCTCCTGCGAGCAGAAGGCGCTCGATGAGGAGCGCGGGGTCATCAGCGAGGAGTGGCGTTTCCGCAACGACTCCCGCAGCCGCATGAACAATCGCCAGATGGAGCTCATTTACAAGGGTTCGAAGCAGGCCGAAAGGGACGTGATCGGCACCCTCGAAGTCATCAACGGATTCAAGAGGCACGAGATCCTCGACTTCTACCATAAATGGTACCGCCCGGACCTGCAGGCAATAATCGTGGTAGGAGACTTCGACACCGACTGGATGGAAGAAAGGGTGAAAAGGCTCTTTTCCGACATCCCCGCTCCTATCAACCCGGAGCCCAAGGAGAGCTTCGTCCCGCCAGTCCAGGATGAGCCTCTTTACAAAGACATGACCGATCCCGAAATCAAGTACCAGGCCTTGAAAGCCCTTTTCAAGCAGCGCTGGACAGTGAACGATCCCGGGAGCGTCGAATTCTACAAGGACTTCCTTTGCCGCCAGATCGTATCGTCCATCCTCGCCGACCGTCTCAAGGAACGCAGCAAGAGGAAGGACGCACCGGTGCAAAGCGCAACCCTCGTGACCGGAAGCTACAAGCCGCAGATGTACGTTTCGCTACTGACGGCCGTACCGAAAAAGAAGGAGAATCTCCTGGAGAGCCTTTCCTTCGCCGAGACTGAAGTGAGGCGCCTGCTGCTTCACGGCGTCAGCGGGGAAGAGATCGAAGTGGCGAAGCTCGGCCTGTCAGCCCGGATGCATCTTGACGTCGAGACTCCACGTGAGGAGACATCGAGCGCGGACATTGTAAAGGCCATCCTCGGCAACTTCCTGCAGGGCGCGCCCCTGGTGATGCCCGGGGATATGAAATCCCTGCAGAAGGCATGTCTCGAGAAAATCACCGCGGAAGACATCGCCCCCTATCCCGCCATCATGTTCGCAGACTGCGAGAAGATCTATTCCAACTGCTACAACAACGTGGAGGAGAACGGGATAGCTCCCTCAGCGGAGTTGATGAAAAAAGCCGTGGAGGAGGCTGACTCATCATCGCCGGAGCCCATGTTCCTGGAGTATCCGGACCTCGACCTCAGCGTCAGCGCCGCTCCCGGAAGCATAATCTCGGTGTCCGAAGTGAAGGGAACCGACATGGAGAAATGGGTCCTTTCAAACGGGGCCCGGGTGTTCTACAAGGAGGCCGCCCCGGTAAAGGACGGCAGCCATCTCGTGATGACCCTGCTCTTCGACACGGGCTACCGCAGTTTCGACCCTGCGAAGGTGACCGCATCGCGCTTTGCCGCAGCCTACGACAAACGCCAGACCGGCTTCCGCGGCTGCGCGAGGCCGGAGATGAAGAATTACCCCGAACTCAGCGGGGTGAACCTGACCCTGAGCGGCGGCGACCAGGCTGCGCGCATAGAGATTTCGTCCCGCGCCGACAAGGCCGAAACGGCGTTCAAGGCCGCCTGGCTCCAACTCAACGATCCATACTTCGGAAAACCGGGTGAACTGCAGCGCCAGAAGGCTGTCCAGCTGAAATCCCTCGGAAAACAGAAAAGCAAACGTGAACTCTACGACAGGAAGTGCCGCAAGCTCGTCTACAGAGGCCATCCGTGGATGGACGATCTCGACAGCGCTGCGGTCCAGGCCACTGACATGGCCCTCATCGAAGAAGTCTTCAAGAGGTTTTACGGGGACATCCCTTCCATGAAAGCGGTTATCTGCAGCGACCTCCCCAAAGCGGAGATACGGAGCCTTGTGGAACGCTATATAGCATCGCTGGATATCCCCTACCCTTATTCCAAGGGAAAGTACCTGCCGGAAAAGCCCGCATTCAAGGGCCGCCTTGACATTGGCGAGACCAATCCTCCCGCAGCTTCCCCGTACACCGACATCAGCTGGAACTGGTTCTACGGCGGAGGACGTTCCGTCAGGGACAGGGCCAGGCTCGACATCCTGAACTACATCATGTCCGCCCGCTACCTGGCCCTCATCCGTGAAGAAAGGGGCGGTGCGTACAGCGTGTCGTTCCGCACCGAAAACTCCAACGAGGCAGCGGTCCCTTCCCGTTCATACGTGGAATTCCGCACAAGGCCCGAAATGCGCGGGATCCTCCTCAGGGACATTCAGGATGAAATGGACCGGATGTGCAAGGACGGCCCGACGGCGCAGGAGATGGAACTTGCCGTCAAATACCTCGTAAAGCACCGCGCGGAGGAGGAAAACAGGATTTCGAAGTCGATCTCCGCGCAGGAAGACAGGATGCTCCGTTTCGTCCGCTGGGGTATCCAGTACGGCTATGATTACGAGTCCCTTGTAAGAGACGTCAAGCCCGGCGAAATACGCTCCATAGCCCGCCGTATCGCATCCGGAAACAAACTCGTGGAAGTCTATACTGAAGAGTAAGCGAATCTTGCTATTCTTGTTATAATTGCCTATATTTGCGCCCGCATTTATAGGCAATTGTCATTTAAACATGGCTAAAAGCAATTTTTCAGTCAAGTACTGTGTACTTCTACCTCTGGTCCTGATCGTAACGATCCTTCTCTGGGCCCTTCCCACGTCTTCCTTCGGCATTGACGCCCTCACGGTCGTCCAGCAGCGCATGATCGCGATCTTCGTGTTCGCGGCTCTCATGTGGATGTTTGAGATCATCCCGAACTGGACCACATCGCTGATCGTCATCGTCGTGATGCTCCTCAGCGTATCCACCAAGGGGCTGGGCTTCTTCTGCAAGCCCGAATTCGGGACGCTCGTCGATTACAAGAGCATAATGGCTTCCTTCGCGGATCCCGTAGTGATGCTCTTCATGGGCGGTTTCGTCCTGGCCATAGTCGCCTCGAAGTACGGCATGGACGCTGTGATCGCCAAGGGACTCCTGGGCCTCTTCGGGAAGAAACCGAAGATGGTCCTGCTGGGCTTCCTCATCATCATATCGATTTTCTCGATGTTCATGAGCAACACCGCCACCGCCGCCATGATGCTGGCTTTCCTGGCCCCCGTGCTCAAGGCACTTCCCGAAGATGAGACCGGAAAGGTCGGCCTGGCCCTTTCAATCCCCGTGGCCGCCAACCTCGGAGGCATCGGAACGCCGATCGGAACGCCCCCCAACGCCATTGCGATAGGCGCGCTCGAGAACGCCGGATACCAGATCGGCTTCGCAACCTGGATGTCCAGGATGCTTCCTTTCGTCATCATCATGATCCTTCTCGCGTGGGTCATCCTGCAGCTTTTCTTCCCCTTCAAGAGCAAGGAGATAGAGCTCAAGATCGAGACCAAGTCCCATAAATGGACCGCGAAGGACTACATCGCCTGGATCACCTTCTTCGTCACCATCCTTCTTTGGGTCACCGAGCAGATAACCAAGATCAACTCCAACATCGTCGCCCTGATTCCGCTCGCGGTCTACACCTGTACCGGAGTGTTCAACAAGGAAGACATCAAGGAAATCAACTGGAGCGTACTCTGGCTGGTCGCCGGCGGTTTCGCCCTCGGGACCGGGCTCAACAAGACAGGCCTTGCGGCCGTCCTCATCAACGCGATCCCGTTCAGCACGATGAACGTCATCCTCGTGCTCATCATCGCGGGCCTCGTATGCTACTTCCTCTCGAACTTCATCAGCAACTCCGCAACGGCAGCCCTGCTCGTCCCTATCCTCGTGGTAGTCGGAACGGCGATGGCAGACCCGACTGCGGCGAACAACGCCCAGTTCACTTCGCTCGGAGGAATGTACGCCATGATCCCGTTCATAGCGATGTGCGCTTCGCTCGCGATGCTGTTCCCGATCTCCACGCCTCCCAATGCCATCGCATCCTCGACCGGCCTCGTGAAAACCTCGCAGATGGCCAAGGTCGGCATCATCATGGGAGTGGTGGGCTTCGTGCTCGGTTATTTCCTCCTTACAAAGATATTCCCTTTCACAGCTGCCTGATACTATGAAAAAGATAATCATGGCCGCGGCGGCCATCTTCGCCGCACTCGCGCTTTCAGCGCAGGAAACGCCCGAATACGGGTATAAGCAGACGGGCTTTGCAAGCAAGCCCAAGGTCGGCGCATACATCATCGGTTCATACAAATACTCCACCCGTCCTGACGCCCACGGCGGCGACGGCTTCAACGCCCGCCTCATCCGTGCATACGTCGACGGCAGCATCTTCGACCAGTTCAACTACCGCGTGCAGGTCGAGCTCAACGGCACGCCGCACGTCAAGGACTTCTTCGTCGAGTGGGCAAAATACAAGGCCTTCTCCGTGAAGATGGGACAGTTCAAGAGGGCCTTTACCTTCGAGAACCCGATGAATCCCTGGGACGTGGGAGTGGGCGACTTCTCGCTTCTCGTCAAGAAACTCGCCGGCATGGGCGACCGTTGCGGCGAAGCTTCGATGGGCGGACGTGACCTCGGAATCCAGATCCAGGGCGACCTCCTGCCCATTGGCAAGGACAAGCACAACCTCCTCCACTACCAGCTCGGACTCTACAACGGCAACGGTATCAACCGCGCCGACAACAACGCGCAGAAGGACCTCATCGGAACCCTGCAGATCCAGCCGGTAAAGGGGCTCTGGATCGGAGCATTCGGATGGAAGGGCAACTGGAGCAACGGCACCGTCACCGTGGACCGCAACCGCTACAGCTTCGGAGCAAAATACGACTACAACAACTGGACGCTCCGCACGGAATACGCCAAGTCCTTCGGTCACAAGGCTTCGGAGTTCTTCAGCGACGCTCCTGAGGATCCCGCCGTCGCCGCCACATGGCACGGCAGCGGAGTCGCGGACGCCTTCTACTTCACTGCCGGCGTGCCCGTCAAGGACTGGCTGAAACTCTATGTCAAATGGGATGAGTACCGCGACCAAGGCAACAAGGAAAGTTCCCACGACATGTTCTCCTGGGCAGCCAACTTCCGCCTGCACAAGAACCTGAATTTCCAGTTCGAGTACCGCCTGCACAACGACCAGACTATCACCAACTCCACCTACAGCGAACTCTGGCTCCAAACCTACATCCGCTGGTAAACTGACAGACAATATACGAAAGCAGCCTGCCCCCATTCGGGGACAGGCTATTTTATTAAGGGGTTGTATTCCAGCCGGAGAGGGTGGGCCCGGAGAGAACTTCGCCTTCGGCTCATCCTTCCCAAGCAAGCTTGGGCCCCTCCCTCTTACGTGGCCGAGGGTGGCCACGGTTCCTCCGGGCCCACCCTCCCCGTCTTGGACCTAGACGATTCCTTGCTCCAGCATGGCCTGGGCCACCTTCATGAAGCCGGCGATGTTGGCGCCCTTGACGTAATCGACGCTTCCGTCCGGCTGGGTGCCGAACTTCACGCACTGCTCATGGATGGACTTCATGATGAAGTGCAGTTTCTCGTCGACTTCCTTGCCGGACCAGCTGATATGTTCGGCGTTCTGGGTCATCTCGAGGCCCGAGGTGGCCACTCCGCCGGCGTTGACCGCCTTGCCGGGAGCGAAGAGGATGCCGTTGTTCTGGAAGAAGTGGATGGCACCGGG
>JAEEIQ010000056.1 GCA_016281435.1 Bacteroidales bacterium | reverse complement strand
GAGCTCAACGGCAAACTCACCGGCATGAGCCTCCGCGTTCCCACCTCCGACGTCAGCTTCGTCGACCTCACCGTCGAGCTCGCGAAGGCTGCCACCTATGACGAGATCTGCGCTGCGATGAAGGAAGCTTCCGAAGGCGAACTCAAGGGCATCCTCGGCTACACCGACGAGGCCGTCGTCTCCACCGACTTCCGCAACGACGCCCGCACTTCCATCTTCGACGTGAAGGCCGGTATCCAGCTCGATCCCACTTTCGTCAAGGTCTGCGCCTGGTACGACAACGAATGGGGCTACAGCAACAAGGTCCTCGAGATGGCAAAGGTCATCATGAAGTAAGACCCGGCTGAAACAATGAAAAAACTCCCGGTATCCTAAAGGACGCCGGGAGCTTTTTTTATGCCTTCCGGGCTAGAGGTAGAATTCCTTCAGCGGCTGGTAGCCGAGTTCGGCCATCAGGGAGTCCCATTTCTTCGGGAGTTCGATCTTCACCGTTGCATATCCGCCGCCGGGCATGGTCTGGACCTTGTTGCGGGCTGCGTCGCCCGTGATGATGAAGGCTGTCATGCCCATACGCATCGTCGGGATGGTCATCTGCTCGGACTCGGGGGAGTCGTACCAGGGGGCGGTCGGGGTCATCTCCGCGCCCTCGGCCTTCCTGATATGGCCCTGGTACTGGCGGAGAGTATGCTCGCCCCCGTCCTTGGCGCTGCCGGGATTGGCGTAGTAATTGGCGAACGCGCGCTCCTTGACCGGACGGCGGGAATTCTTTATCAGGGCTTTCTCGAGGGCCTCGGGACTCTTGTACTTCTGCGCGAGGCACTCTGCCACGGGCTCGGTCATCAGGATGCTCCTGTAAGTGTACTGGCGCCCGCTTCCGAGGGCGAACTGGCAGCGCTCGCTGATGTCCCAGGCGAGCAGTTCCATGACTTTCTGCGGATCCGTAGTCGAAGGGGCCATGTTGTTGCCCCACAGGAGGGTCGATCCGGCTGTTATAGTGCTCTCGTTGAGGCCGAAGCCCTTGCGGACATGCCAGGGATTCCAGCCGACCCTCTTGCAGGCGGCGTCATCCTCGACCATGCACCAGGACATCGGGTAGCCGAAGGTGCCCATGCGGTCCTGCTTCACGTAATAGCCGCAAAGGTTCATCAGGGCGAGGTTCATGAAGCGTCCGATCGCGACGTTGGCAGCCTCGTTGATCTGGCCCTGGCCGCTGTCGATGCCGAGCTGGCGGGCTACCGGTCCGTTGATCCAGCTGTAGGGGACCCAGGCGTGCGTCGAGGCGAGGGTGCGGCGGAAATTGCCGTCCCCGAGGGCCTTCGTCATGGCTGTCAATATGGGCATGTACTCGGGCTTGCAGCCGGCCATCACGGCGTTGACGGCAACGTGCCAGGCCGTGGTGTTGCGGTGTGCGATAGGAAGGACGGCCACCGTTTCATCCCACTTGAGGTCGGTGTATCGGAGGAACTCGTTGACTCTCTCGAAGGTGGGCGGGATGAAAGGGAGGCCGTCGCTCCAGTTCATGTCTTTGAAATATGCGTCGATCTCGCCGAGGGTGCCGTAGAAGACGTCGTCGCGGATGTCGCCCCTCTCGGCCTTGACAGCCTTGGCGAACTCCTCGTCGGAGATGGGCGTCGTCAGCGCGTCCACGATCTGGGGCCACAGGACCTCGCGGGTGTTCTGGCGCAGTTGCTCCGGGGTATGCGTAGCGAAAGCGCCGGGATACTCGGCGACGCGAAGCACGGCGACCCCGTTGTTAAGCGCGGTGTAGCGCGCCTGGTCGGCGAATCCGGGGCCGGCAATGACCACCGCCGGAATGCCGGTGTACTCGGCCGCCAGGGCGGAGCCTGTCTCCTTCGGGGTGCACAGGCCGCAGCCTCCGTTACCGGAAATTACGGCATCTACGTGCATGGAACGGAGCTTTTCCTTGAATTCTTCCTGGGACTTGCGAGTGATGCCGGGGGCAGGGAAGGGGCCGGCGAATCCAATCTCGTCGAGCAGGATGACCTTTGCCTTGGGATAGTCCTCGAGGATCAGCTTCTTGATTTCGGGGTGAGTGATGTGGGTCATGAAACTGACGCCGACTACGGCTATGGTCTTGCCGTCGAGGGTGTTGAGCCTCGGGGCCTGCTTGATTGGCTCCACGGTGCCCCTGCCGACGGGGGAAACTACGGCAAAGCACGGTTCTGCCGGAGCCGCGGCGCTATGCGGGGCGGCGGTTTTCGGTGATTCGGACTTCGCGGCTGGCTGCTGTGCGGTTTCGGATTTCGCTGCGGGTTTTGCTGCCGCGGCCTTCGGGGCAGGCTGTGCTGCGGGAGCAGTCTTGGTTATTCCCTGGGCTGCTTCAGAGCGGCAAGTCTCGTCGCAAACCATCCTTTTGATCTGGGCGGGGCACAAGCCTGCTGCAAGGAGCAGGGCGGCTGTGAGAATGGCAATCTTCTTCATTTTTTCAACTTCTTTTGCCTATAAGACACCGGCAACCGGGAAAAGTTAATGAAAAAATTATTAACCTTGCAACAATTCTTGTGTCTATAGTATAGACGATGGAAAAAGAGAGGCTGACATTCGAGACTTTCACCGACCGGTATTACCAGAAGATCTACTGGTTCATCCGCCGTTCAGTCGTGGACCACGATGACGCGCAGGACATACTCCAGGAGAGCTTCATGAAGGCGTACAGGCACTTCTGGCAGCTGAGGGACCCTGCCTCGGCGCAGGCCTGGATATACAGGATCGCCACGAACGAGGTCAGCCGGTGGATGAAGAAGAAGTACGGCCGCGCGCGTGAGGAGCAGATCACCGAGGCCCTTGCCGCGACCCTTGCCGCCTCCGAGCACGTGGATCTTAAGAATGCGGAGGCCGTGGCGCTGCAGAAAGGGATGCTCGCCCTGTCGCCGCTGCAGAAGGAAGTGTTCTCGATGCGCTACTTCGACGACTTGAACTATGAACAGATTGCATATATAACAGGCTCGAAGGTGGAAACGCTCAAGGTGAGCTGGTCCCAGGCCAAAAAGATAATGATGGAATATGTCCAAGAATAATCCATACACCGTTCCGGACGGGTTCTTTGAAGAGGCCCGCGCGGACATCATGCGCGGTGCCGCGAAGATTCGCAGGCGCCGGATAGCCGTCGTCGGGGTCGCCGCTGCGACCCTTGCCGCGCTGCTGATCCTCCCGCTGCGCAGCGGCTCCTGGAAGATCCAGGAAGATGCGCAGTATTACGCCCAGCTGGCGGATGATTACGAATACGATTATTTCCTGCAAATCTTCGACTGAGATGAAAAAGATCATACTGACAACGGTTGCGGTACTGATGCTCCTTCCTCTTGCCCTGGTGGCGCAGAAAGGGGGGCACAGCCTCGAGCAGGTCGCCCGCTACAGGGCGGTGCAGATCTCCCGCCAGATGGGAATGAGCCGTGAGAAGGCAGCGGCATTCATCCCCGTCTATGAGGCCTTCCAACTCGAAACAGGCCGGCTGATGGCAGCTTCCAGGAAAGCCCGCGCCGTCTCCGTGGACACGGACGAACAGGCCGAAAAGCAGATTATCGCCGACTTCGCGACGAGCCGGTCAGTACTTGAGATAAGGGAGCGTTACTATCAGGAATTCAAGAAGATACTCACCCCGCTGGAGATACGCCAGATGTATGTCTGGGAAAAGAAGAATGCTCAGCGTTCGGTCGCAAAAAAGAATAAATGATATGAAAAGCAGGTTTTTGATTCTGGCGGTCGCGGTGGTCGCGGCTGTATCCTGCGCAGACGGGCGGAAGCCCCTCGTCGGCATCACCACCGGATGGAGCAGCGAGAGGATCACCGTGAAAGATACCTATGTCTGCGCCGTTCGCGAAGCGGGGGGAATCCCCGTCATTCTGCCTCCCGTCCGCTCCGCCTCCGAAGCGGAAGAAGCGCTCCGCAGCGTCCGTGCGGTGGTTTTCACCGGGGGCGAGGACATCGATCCCGTCCGTTACGGGGAAGAGGTGCTGAACGAAAGCGTGGAGGTCAACGGCCCGAGGGACACGAGCGACTTCCTGCTGGCCGTGGCGGCTCTCAGGATGAAAAAGCCGGTCCTTGCGATATGCCGCGGGGAGCAGCTGCTGAACGTGGCGCTCGGCGGGACCCTGTATCAGGACCTTCCGGTGCAGGCGCCCGGCCCCGTGGCCCACAGGCAGGATGCTCCGGCAAGCGAAGCTACGCACATAATCCATATTGAGAAGGAATCGCGCCTGCACTCGCTGACGGGCGTCGATTCGGCCATGGTGAACAGTTTCCATCATCAGGCCGTGAAGGATCCCGCTCCCGGGACGAAGGTCGTCGCTCGGGCTGCGGACGGCATTGTCGAAGGCTTCGAGAAGGGAGACATGATCTGCGTCCAGTTCCACCCCGAAGCCCTTGTCAAGGCTGGGGACAGGACCTTCCTGCCCCTGTTCGAGGACCTTGTCAGAAGGGCGCGGCGGGATTAGAAACGTCCGAGCCCGGCGATTGCGGCCTCGAGGGCTTCCACATTTTCTTCGGTGGTGGCCCAACTGGTGCAGAAGCGGACTGCGGTGTGCGCCTCGTCCGGTTTTTCCCATGCTTCGAATCCGAATTCTCCAGACAGGGCTTCGACGGCCCGGTCCGGAATGACCGGAAAGACCTGGTTGGTCTTGTTTTCCACGAGGAAGGAGGCTCCTGCTACCTTGAACGCCGCCCTTATCCTGTCGGCCAGGGCATCTGCGCGTGCGGCCAGCCCGAAGTACAGGCCGTTTTCCATCAGGGCCTCGAACTGGATGCCGAGAAGGCGTCCCTTGGCCAGCAGCCCTCCGTTCTGCTTGATATGGTAGCGGAAATCTTCCGCCAGGGCCTTGTTCCTGAACACCACGGCCTCTCCGAAGAGGGCTCCCTGCTTCGTGCCTCCGATGTAGAACACGTCGGTAAGCCGGGCTATATCCTTGAGGGTCAGGTCGCAGTCCTCCGCCGCCAGCCCGTAGCCGAGCCGTGCCCCGTCGATGAAAAGGGGGATGTTCCACTGCGAGCAGACATCATGCAGGGCCTCCAGTTCACGAAGGCTGTACAGGGTACCGAGTTCGGTGGGGAAGGAGATGTAAACCATTCCGGGCTTTATGCAATGCTCGCAGTTCGGATCGTCGCGGTGCGCTTCCAGGGCGGCACGTACCTGCCCGGCGCTGATCTTCCCGTCTTTGGGAGGCAGGGGGAGCGCCTTGTGGCCGGAATGCTCGACCGCTCCGGTCTCATGGACATTGATATGGCCGGAGCTTGCGCAGATGACGCCCTCGTGCGGGCGCAGCAGGGCCGAGATCACCGTGACATTGGTCTGGGTGCCGCCGGTGAGGAAATGTACCGGGGCGTCGGGAAGGCCGCAGAGCGAGCGTATCATGGACGCCGCATGGGCGCAATGGGGGTCTTCGCCGTAGCCGGGAGTCTGTTCGAAATTCGTGTCGAGCAGCCGCTGTAGTATCGAAGGATGCGCGCCTTCGAGGTAATCGCTGTCAAATCGTATCATCACTGCAAACTTAAGCATTATTTTGCTATTGGCAGCATTGTTTGCTATATTTGAGAGTTTGAAAAGAAAAAAACTGACGAAGATGGACACTTCAAAAAGACTTCAGTCCCTGGACACTTTCCGCGGCCTGGACATGCTTTTCATCATGGGCCTTGCGGCCGTGATCCTCGCGATCTGCAACCTGTTCCCGGGAGGCGCCGACAGCTGGATAGCACATCAGATGCGCCATGTCTCCTGGCACGGCCTGACCCAGCACGACACCATATTCCCGATTTTCCTGTTCATAGCCGGAATGTCGTTCCCGTTCTCGCTGGCTTCAAAACGCGAGAAAGGCTTTTCAAACGGGAAGATCTGGCTTACGGTGGTAAGGCGCGGCCTTGTGCTCGTTTTCCTCGGACTTGTCTATCAGGGCTTTTTCAACTTCAAGTTCCATGATCTGCGCTACGCTTCCGTGCTCGGCCGCATCGGTCTTGCGTGGATGTTCTCCGCAATGCTCTTCATGAGCCTGAAGAGGTCCTGGAGGGCTGTCGTGTGCGTAGTCTTCCTCGTCGGATACTGGCTGCTGCTGCGCTTCGTCCACGCACCCGACGTGCCGCTCGACGCCGACCCTTACTCGATGCAGGGCAACCTCTGCGGTTATGTGGACCGCTGCCTCCTGCCCGGCCGGCTCTACAGGAAGATCTTCGATCCGGAAGGGATACTCGGCATCATTCCGGCCATAGTCACCGCCCACATGGGCATGTTCACCGGGGAGTTCGTCAAGGACGGCAAGATGTCCGGCGGGAAAAAGACCCTCGTGATGCTCGGGGCAGGCGTGCTCTTCATCATCCTCGGCTTCGCGTGGGGAAAGGTGTTCCCGATCAACAAGTCCATGTGGACCAGCTCCTTCGTGCTGGCTGTCGGAGGCATTTCCCTCGTCGCCTTCGCGCCCCTGTATTACATAATCGACGTGAAGGGCTGGAAGAAATGGACCCTGTTCTTCAGGGTAGTGGGCATGAACTCCATCACCATTTATCTGGGCCAGAAACTGATAGACTTCCGCCGCATTTCTGATTTCTTCCTGAAGGGGACTGCGAATCTATGCCCTGAGGCCTGGGGGAAACTCATCCTCGCGGTCGGATATCTCATGGTATGCTGGCTTTTCCTGTACTTCCTCTACAAGAAGAAAGTTTTCCTCAGGGTCTGACGGCGGCTTTACGGCGGGGCGGTTCTTGCAATTGCCCCGCCGATTTCTTATATTTGAAGTTTGAAAAAAATCAATAGTATGAAACGTCTGTTTATTGTCATCGCGGCTTTGTCCCTCATCTTGCCCGCAACGGCGCAGCAGAAGGCCAACATCAAGCCTTCCGACTTCGAGTTCACTACGGTCAAGGCCAATCCGGTCACTTCGGTCAAGAACCAATACAGGAGCGGCACCTGCTGGTGCTTCTCGACCCTCAGTTTCCTCGAGTCCGAGATCATCCGCATCAACGGAATCAAGGACGAGGCCGCGTATCCCGACCTTTCGGAGTTCTTCGTGATTTCCCATTCCTACTCGGACAGGGCGGAGAAATACGTCCGCGTCGAGGGTAAGCTCGGTTTCAGCGCCGGCAGCGAGGCCGATGACGTGCTCCATGTCATACGGGACTACGGAATCGTGCCGCAGGAGGCCATGACGGGCATGAACTATGGCACCGAACTGCCCGTGCAGGGCGAACTCGACGCCATCCTCAAGGGCTATGTGGACGCCGTCGTCGCCAATCCCAACAAGCAGATGACCACCGCCTGGAAACGCGGTTTCAACGCCGTCCTCCGCGAGTATCTCGGAGAGTATCCGGAAAAATTTACCGTGAACGGCAAGGAATACACTCCCGAGAGCTACCGCGACGCCTTGAAGATCAATCCCGATGATTACGTGACCCTTGCCTCGTTCACGCACCATCCTTTCTACGAGCCCTTCATCCTCGAGATCCGCGACAACTGGCGCTGGGACAAGGCCTACAACCTTCCCATGGACGAGTTCATGGCCGTCCTTGACAACGCCCTCGAGAAAGGCTACACCGCCGCCTGGGGCACCGATGTGAGCGATCCCGGCTTCACCCGGAACGGATTCGCGATCCTCGTGGACATGAAGGCCATGCAGAGCAGCGGCTCCGACCAGGAGCACTGGGTCGGCAAGGAAGAGGGCAAGCCCGCTCCCACAAAGGAGATAAAGGAGAAGGAGGCTACTCAGGAGACCCACCAGGAAGGCTTTGACAACCACACCGTCACTGACGACCACGGCATGCACATCTACGGCATCGCCAAAGACCAGAATGGCAAGAAGTACTACATGGTAAAGAACTCCTGGGGCGAGACCGGCCACTACAAGGGCATGTGGTATGCCACGGAGGCCTTCGTGCGCAACCAGAGCATGGACATCATGGTCCACAAGGACGCCCTCCCCAAGGATATCAGGAAGAAACTCGGCATAAAGTAAGATGACGCTGAAAAAATACATTCCCGACGCCCTCACCTGCTGTAACCTCCTCTGCGGTTCGGCCGGCGTGGTATTCGCGCTTGACGGACGGGCGGACATCGCCTTTTTCCTGATGCTTGCCGCCGCGTGCTTCGACTTCCTCGACGGATTCGCCGCGAGGATGCTGGACGCGTATTCGGCTCTCGGAAAGGAGCTTGATTCCCTTTCCGATGTGGTCAGCTTCGGTGTGCTGCCGTCCGTGATGCTCGTGAACCTGATGCGCGTCTGTTCCTTCTCGAACGGCCTGCTGTGCCTCGTACCGCTGCTGATTGCCGTTTTCAGCGGCCTTCGGCTGGCAAAGTTCAACATCGACGAGCGTCAGCATGATTCGTTCATCGGCCTGCCTACCCCGGCTTCGGCCCTTCTGTGCGGCTCCCTTGCGTACTATATTGCGGTGCGTCCCGCGAGCCTGCCCGGCATCTGGGCCGCCGGTCCCGTGTTCATCCCGCTCCTTGCCGTCGCCCTCTGCGCGCTTCTCGTCAGCGGGATTCCGATGTTCTCCCTGAAGTTCGGCAAGAGTGTCCATGCGGACGGCGCCCTGCGCGTGAAACGCCTTGCGATGGGCCTTGTCGCTGCCGTCGTCGTGCTGCTCGTGGTCTTTTTCCGTCAGGACTGGTCGCTTGCCGTGCTGCTCATCATGAGCCTGTATATTATCAAGAACTGCATTTATGCGATTTTCAAGATTTGAGATGGGGAAGATTCCCGCCTTGCTGCTGCTCTGTGTCATGACGCTGGGCTTCGTCGGCTGTCAGCGCAAGACCGCTGTGCCCCGGCCGACAATAGAATATGTCCGCCAGATTCTTGCGCACCGCAGCTCCGATGCCTTCAAGACCGTCTCGGCATACGACCCGAAAGGCGTCGCGGGCCCTGTTTGCCTCGTCGGCGAGCCGGAGCGCTGTCTCCTTATCGGGGAGATGCTGATGGGCTATGACGAGGTGGACAACGTGACAGGCTCCCGGATGCACGACGGCCTGCCGGATTTCTCCGGGGAGACCGTCCTCTCCGTCCTGGACCAGGCCAACGTCCCTTACCAGGGCTTCCTGGATGCGTCCAACACGGCCTATCTGCGGGAAATTGCGGTACGCCACGTGGTCGACTGCCTTGACACGGTCTCTTTCATAAGCGCGTATGACAAGGAGGGGATGGGGAGGCGCGTTCCCGGCAAGCTCGTCGTGCTGGTCTCGCCGTTCCATTCGGCATATGGCCGCTTTGACGCGGATACGCTCTTTACCTGCCTCGGAATCGGTTCCCCAGTGATTTCCGCCGTGGACCTGTTGTTTGACAAGGCCTTCGGCAAAGGCGAAGGGAATGCCGTCAACATAGGCCTCATATCCGACAGCACCGTGATCCGCACCGGCGTGTACGGGACCGTATTCGAAGAAAAGGTCCGGGAGCATTCCGCCAGGGGTTCGGTCCTTGTCAGCGGCTCCGGAAGCAGCCTTACTGCCTTCCTGGATGCCTATGAGCAGGCTGGTTACACGAAGCCCCTGTCTGCGCTCGTCGTGGATGACTTGAACGTGGACGTCGATTCCCTCAATGCGGCTCTCAGCAGCATACGCGTCGAGTTCAGCGACGAGTCCCTCCGCTACGGCAAGCTTATCACCCCGGATTTCGAGATATTCGACACCGCGCGTTGCGTCGCCGACGCGCTTTATGCCCGTCTTCGCGCGACCAACACCTTCACGCACAATATTGCATATCCGAGGACGCAAGCCCTGATCTGCGCCCCGAGGACAGACCTTCCCGCGAGCTGCTACGGCTCCGACGGCGGTTTCGCGCCCGATTACAAGTATGCCCGCACGCCCGTCTCAGAGATTCCCTCGACCATGCTGCTGCAGTACGGCAGCCGCTATCTCCCGGAATCCGTGATGGACGTTTTGAGAAACCAGACCCCCAAGACTTATCGCTCATATGTACAGGACTAGCATCAAGCCGGAAGAGATAGAGATGATGGAGCTCGGATGCTTTACGGGGGACATAAAGATCATCGACACCGAAGGACCGGTGTTCGACGATGCCGTCGCCTACCTGTCTAAGCAGAAGATGATAGGCTTCGACACGGAGACGCGTCCGGTTTTCTCGCCGCATCAGCACCATAACGGTGTCGCCATCCTTCAGCTTTCCGGCCCGGAAAGGGCTTTCCTGTTCAGGGTGCAGAAGCTCGGCCTGCCGAAGAAGCTGTGCAAGGTCCTCTCCGATCCCCGCGTGGTCAAGATAGGCGCCGCCTGCCACGACGACGTGCGCGGCCTTCAGCGCATCTCCCCGTTCCGGGAGCTCGGTTACGTAGACCTGCAGAAGATAGTCTGGGAGTGGGGGATAGCCGACAAGAGCGTCAAGAAGATGGCAGCCATCATCCTCGGCTGCAAGATATCCAAGACCCAGCAGGTCTCCAACTGGGAGGCCGAAAGACTGACCGAGGCGCAGATAAAATATGCGGCCACGGATGCCTGGGTATGCCTTGAAATGTACAAGAAACTGCTCGCAAGCGAGAAGAATCCCCTTCCTCTTTCCTTATGACCAAGCTTTACCTCAAGAAGGGGCGCGAGGAGTCCCTGCTCCGCTTCCATCCATGGGTCTTCTCCGGCGCCGTGGCCAATATCGTCGGCAATCCGGCAGAGGGCGACCTCGTGGCCGTATATTCTGCGGAAGGGGAGTACCTGGCCAGCGGCCACTGGCAGATAGGCTCGATCGCCGTCCGCATCCTTAGTTTCGATGCCGATCCTTCAGCTCCTGATTTCTGGACTGAAGCTCTCAGGAAGGCTCTCAAGGCACGCCTTGCCGTAGGGCTCGATCCTGAGTCTTCCCTTACAAACTGCTTCCGCCTCGTGCATGGCGAGGGTGACGGGCTTCCGGGCCTCATCATAGACTGGTACGACGGGGTTTGCGTGATGCAGGCGCACAGCGCCGGCATGTTCCGCTGCCGCAAGAAGATAGCCGAAGCGCTGAAGGAAGTGCTGGGAGATTCGCTCCAGGCCGTATATGACAAGAGTTCCGGTACGGCTCCGTTCAAGGCCGGGCTGGACCTGGTGGACGGTTATCTGTACGAGGCCCCCGGCTATGAGGACGGGGAACGCAGCGTCCTTGAGAACGGTCATAGTTTCCTCGTGGACTGGAGCCACGGGCAGAAGACGGGCTTTTTCCTCGATCAGAGGGAAAACAGGGCCCTCGTGGGTCAGCACGCCGGCGGAAGAAATGTCCTGAACCTTTTCTGCTACACCGGCGGTTTCTCGGTCTATGCCCTTGCCGGAGGAGCGCTCCATGTCGATTCCGTGGACAGTTCGGCCCGCGCAGTGGAGCTTGCGGACAAGAATTTGGCTCTCAATGGTTTCCTTAAGGAAGCATACGAGTCGCATTGCTGTGACGCGATGGATTTCCTTGCCGCCGTTCCAGAAGGGAAATATGATTTGATGATAGTGGATCCGCCCGCATTCGCCAAGCACCGCGGTGCCCTTAAAAACGCCCTCCGGGCATATCAGCGGCTCAATGCGGCCGCCATTTCGAAGGTAGCTCCGGGAGGGCTGGTGTTTACTTTCAGCTGCTCGCAGGTCGTTGGCAAGGAAGATTTCGCCCTCGCCGTGTTTTCCGCAGCCGCGCAGACGGGGCGTCGCGTGCGCATACTCGACCGCCTGTGCCAGCCCGCCGACCATGCCGTCAATATCTATCATCCTGAGGGAGAGTATCTCAAGGGTCTTTTCCTGTATGTAGAGTAGAGATGTTCAACAAGCACGATATTACCCGGGACGAATTCCAGCTCGATGGTTCCTTTGCCCGTCAGGGCTATGACTGGTGGTGGCATTCCTTTACGGGACGGGACGCGGAGACGGGGGAAGAGCGCTCGTTTTTCATAGAGTTTTTCCTGTGCAATCCCGAACTGGGCGGAGACAAGCCAGTATTCGGTCAGCCCCGTTTCCCGAAATCGCGCAAGCGGGGGAAGGTGTCCGCCCCGAAGATGAAACCATCCTACCTGATGGTCAAGGCCGGTTCATGGGGAGAGGGCGCCGCCCAGCTTCACCGCTTTTTCGCCTGGAAGAAGGTCGAAGTGGCGGAAGGGTCCCCGTTCATGATTTCGGCGGGAGACTGCTTCCTTACCGAGGACGCGACCTGCGGGAGCGTCAGCGTCAATGAGGAAGAGGCCAAAATCCACAAGGAATGGATGTCGGATGCCGGGACCATGTCCTGGCGTCTTGTAATGGAGAAGAAGGTGGCCTTCAACGTCGGTTATGGGGCAGGACGGCTTCTGCGCCGCATCCACGCCTTCGAAATGTTCTGGCACGCCGAGGGCATGAAGACCGCCTACAAGGGCCAGGTCCTCTGGAACGGGAGGCTGTACAACGTAAGCCCGAAGGACTGCTATGGCTACGCCGACAAGAACTGGGGCCGCGATTTCACCTCCCCGTGGGTGTGGCTCTCATCCTGCGACCTGAAGTCCAAAAAGACAGGTAAACCGCTTAAAAACAGCGTATTTGACATAGGCGGAGGCCGCCCAAAAGTCGGCCCTATGGCCCTTGACCGCAAGCTTCTTTCCGCCTTCTGGTACGAAGGAAGCGGATTCGAGTTCAATTTCTCGAAATTCTGGACCTTCTGCCGTACGAAGTTCGACTGCCGCGAGACGAAGAATACCATAGTCTGGCACGTGGAGCAGCGAACCTGGCGCAACCGGATGGTCGCGGACATCACATGCCGCAAGCGGGACATGCTGCTCGTCAATTATGAATCTCCGGACGGATACCGCCGCCACAGGCGCCTCTGGAACGGGGGAACGGGCTGGGGGACCGTCAGCCTCTATCGGGACGGGAAACTCGTGGACACGGTGCTGGCGCGCCACATCGGTTGCGAATACGGGGAGTACGGGGCGACTGCGCCACAGGCTCCTAAGGAAGTCAGCGGCAGGCCTTCTTCGCGGCCTCCAAAGCGGCGATCACAGCGTCGCACCAAGCGTCAAACTCCGGTTCCTCCTGCCGGCAGTCCGGATGCGTAAGGACATAGTCCACAGTACGTTTTACTCCTTCTTCGAAAGAAATGCGCGGCTTGAAGCCGGGGGCTATGGCCTTCAGTTTCGAGTTGTCGAACACCACTGACCAGCTCTTGTCTCCGAGCAGCGACTGGTCGAAGTCGAAACGTCCCGCGCCCGCGCCGGCAAGGAACTCCGATGAGACGTGCACCAGCTTCGCTTCCACACCGAGCGCCCCTGCGACGCAGCGGTAAATCTGGTCCCAGGTCAGGGTCTCGTCAGAAGTGATCTGGAATGCCTCCCCGATTGCCTTGGGATTGCCCATGAGCGGCACGAAGCCTTCTGCGAAATCCCTTGAATCCGTCATGGTCCAGAGCGACGTGCCGTCTCCGTGGACTATGACCGGCTTGCCTTCAAGCATGCGCTTCAGGACCGGCCATGTACCTTTGTTCCCACGCACGCCGATGGGCACCTTGCGTTCGTTGTAGGTGTATGTGGGCCGCACTATCGTGACGGGAAAGCCATCTTCCCTATATTTTCCCATGAGGAATTCCTCGCAGGCTATCTTGTCCCTGGCGTATAGCCAGAAGGGGTTTTCCAGGGGTGTCTTCTCGCTGATGATGTAGCTTCTTTCCGGTTTCTGGTAGGCCGATGCGGAGCTTATGTAAATGTACTGCCCCGTACGTCCGCGGAACATCTTCCAGTCCCTTTCGACCTGCGCCGGCACGAATCCGATGAAGTCGCAGACGCAGTCGAAGTCCATTCCCTGTAGCTTTGCGGCCGCATCTTCCGGGTCGTTTATGTCCGCGCGTATGAGCTGTACCCCTTCCGGAATTGCTTCCGGACGGTTGCCGCGGTTGAGGAGGTACAGTTCCCACTGACCGGATGCGGCCACTTTGGCGGTGATGGCGGAGCTGATCGTGCCGGTGCCGCCGATGAAGAGGGCTTTCTTTTTCATAATATGTTCAGGAACAGGGTGATGACGCTGATGTTGATGATGTCGACGAACATCGCTCCGACTATGGGGACGATGACGAATGGAGCCTGTGCATAACGGTATTTTGTGCAGACCGCGGACATGTTGGCCATGGCGTTCGGGGTCGCCCCCAGGCCGAAGCCGCAGAGGGCGCTGACAAGGACCGCGGCATTGTAGTCGCCTCCGAGCAGGGGAAACGCGGCGAACCTGCAGAAGATGTACATCAGCAGCACCTGTCCGGACAGCATCAGCACCAGGGGGACGGCCAGCCCGGCAAGTTCCCAGAGCCTCAGCGAAACCATGGCCATGCCGAGGAAGAGCGAGAGGCTGATAGTGCCGATGGAGGAGATTTCGTCCATGGAAGGCTTGGGGCAGCCGCGGACAGATTCGCTTATGTTCCGTATCGCCGCCGCGGCCAGAAGCGCACCGAAGTAGGTCGGGAAGGAGAGTCCGGTCAGCGCCAGGAGCTTGCTCAGCAGCGTGCCCGCCCCTGCGGCGAGGAAGAGTTCGCACACGGCCTTCATGTACCCGTGCAGGTTCTGCCGGGTGTCCTGCGCATTGTCTATTTCCTTGAGCAGTTCCGCCTGGGCGGCGCCGCTGTATTCTTCGCAGAGGCGCTTGCGGCGTATGAGGCTTTCCGCGATGGGGCCGCCGATGAGCGATCCCGCGACCAGCCCGAACGTGGCTGTGGCCATGGTTATGGAAGCTGCCCCTCCGAGGCCCTTGCTTTCGAGAAGGGCGCTGAATCCCGCCGCCGTCCCGTGGCCTCCGCACATCGAGACCGAACCCGCCGCCATCCCGAGCAGGGGAGACTGCCCGAGCAGGGCCGCCGTTCCCGTTGCCGCGAGGTTCTGCAGCACTATCAGCCCTGCGACAAGGGCCACCAGGACCACCAGAGGCCGGCCTCCCTTGCGGAGCATCGTGACGTCGGACTGGTATCCTACCGAGGTGAAGAACAGCAGCATGCAGAGGTCCTTCAGGGTTCCGTCGAAGCTTATTACCCAGCCGGCGGCGTCGTGCAGGACCAGGGTCAGCAGGGAGAAGATCAAGCCGCCCGTCACCGGGGCGGGTATGCAGATGCGGCGCAGGAGCCTGATCTTGCGGTTGAGCCAGAGGCCCAGCAGCAGGGCGAGTATGCCCACTGCCATGGTCTGCAGCATGTCCAGCCTGATATTCATACGGCTAATATAGCAATTTGTCCCGATTAATTCTTACCTTTGGGCAGGTTTTATAGTTAGTAAGATGAAAAAGGTTTCTTTGTTGCTGGCATTCATTGCTGTAGTTTCCCTGTCTTCCTGCGGCGGTCCCGCTTCCGCCCCCGCACCTGAAGCCGCTTCCCGCGTGCTCGTCCTCGTGGACATGCAGAACGATTTCATCGACGGCACCCTCGGTTCTGCCGACGCCCAGGCCATAGTTCCCGCTGTCGTGGAGAAGGTCCGTTCCTTCGACGGCTACATCGTCGCCACCCGTGACACCCACGGTCCCGATTATCTGACGGCCACCCTCGAGGGGAAGCTTCTTCCCGTGGCCCATTGCCTTGAGGGCAGCGCCGGCTGGGAGATCTGCAAATCCGTTACTGAGGCCCTCGAGGGCAAGGTTTATCTCGGCCCCGTGAACAAGGTCACCTTCGGTTCCGTGGATCTTCCGGGCGTGATCGCAGCCATCCCCGGTTTCGACAAGAGTTTCGAGATTGAGGTCGTCGGGCTCGATACCGACATCTGCGTCGTCAGCAACGCACTTTCTCTGCGCATGCATTTCCCCGACAACGTGATCCGGGTCGATGCCTCCTGCTGCGCCGGGACCAGCCCCGAGCGCCATCGCGCTGCCCTCGAGACCATGCAATCCTGCCAGATCGAGGTCGTCGAGTAGGGGAGGCCGGGCCCGTCGCCCCGTTCAGCGACTGTCTCTGTGCGGCTGAACCTTCCTCGGCGACGGGGACGGCAGTCGGCCGCAGTTTCAACAACGTTCGGGTACTCGCGTTCCCGCTGCTGCGCGGGCTGATTCCTAAGTACTTGAGTTGTATTGTGTTAGCTATTTAGCCTTGCGTAAAATGACGCAAGGCTGAGCAATATTATGTTAAGTTGACTACGGAGGTCATCGTCGGAACAGGCAACAACCGGCCGGCGAGGAAGGCCTTTCCGTTGAGCCTCCCGCAGCCGGCCGTGTTGTAACCGCCGCTCCCGATTACCGAGCGGCGGCGGTGCCGTCTCCCGTCCCAACGCCCAGTCCCGCGTCCCCGACAAACACCTGCGCGCTGCCCCCCTGCCTGGGAGCGTTCTGGGGCACCTATGGCGCGCCGGTTGGAGGAAAAAGTCACGACGTGCGCGTCGCACCCTATCCAGATAGGTCTCTGCCGCTACTCCTGCGCGCAGGTGTTTTTCATGTTGCGTTGAAATATGGTATTGCAGAATTATCTTTTTATTCCTACATTCGCAGTTTCGCAGAAAAACTAATAACAGTATTATATGAAGATGGACTTTGAATATGTCTCACCGGAGATGCAAGTTGTTTACGTGCAGATCTCACGCGGATTGATGACCGTTTCCGCCGTTTACGGAACGGAGGGCGCAGCCGGAGCCGATCCGGAGGAAACCAATTACGGATCTTTTTAATCGGAGGAATCGGTCATGAGAAAGTATTTCGCATTATTCGCAGCCGCCGCGACCGTTCTTGTCGCAGCCGCTTCTTGCGCAAAGGAGAACCTTTCCGCCGCTGCCGGGGAAGAGCAGATGGTGGAAATGACTGTCATCGCCTCTGAAAAACCGGATGCAAATGCCGCTGAGGCCACCAGGACATATCTTGACGGCGCATCTGTAAAGTGGTCAGCCAGCGGGGAAGTATTGAGTGTTTATCAAGTTACAAATCCGACTGGAGAAGGGGAAATCAGCCGTAAAAGAGTTGACAGCAGCGAAGGCGTTACCGAAGATTCCGGTGCTACCATGCGTTTTTCGGTTACTTTCCATGCAGTGTCAGATGCGTCATTTGAATATTATGCCGTTTATCCCAGAACATCCTTATACAATACGTCTGATACTGAGACCAGTGTCAGAATGAATACTTCCGCAACTCAGTCCCCTTCGGCTACAAGTTTCGACCCCCGCGCTGATTTGTTGATTGCTAAAGGTATAGTCTCGGATGTGCAACCTGCGACATTGAACATGCAGTTTGCGAGGCTTGTTGCAATTGGAAAGATGACAGTTAAGAATCTGGAGTCAGATGATGATATTACCAAGATTTCTTTCTCAGCTAAAGATGATGGTAATGACGTGAAGATTGCCGGACGAACTCCATTTAACCTTACAACTGGTGTTCCAACTACATCTTATGGTTCTGGTGTTGCAGAGAATACACTCTCTCTGGACTATGCCGGCAAGGGGATAAAAGCCAATACTTCCTCCGGGACGGTTGCGTATTTTACCTGCTATCCTTTCGAGCTATCTGCTGGCGATAGTTTTACCGTTGTTGTTGAAACGGCCACTCACACATTTACCAAAAATGTGACTCTGACCGGAGAACGAATGTTGGTGTTCAAGGAGGGCAAGTCATCTTCGTTCTCGGTAGATATGGATAATATCACGGGTGTGGAGAAGGCAGTGGATCTTCCGTACTCTTGTATTACATATGCAGAGTTCCACACTCTGGGAGTAGGTGATTCGTACTCCAATTCTCAACTGACCAAGACCAATGGGGACAGGTGGCAGATGTATTGTCTCGACAATGGGTCTGCGATCAGGATCAGGAAGAATGATAGCGTGTACAATGACAGTTACATCAAATTACCTGATTATTCCCAGGATATCAAGACAGTAGTTGTTACTTTGACGGAAGCCGCGTCTGCGTATACACTTACACTTGAAGACAATCCTACAAGCAATAGTGGGACGATTGCAACAAAGAGCGTAGCTGCCGGTGTTCTTACACATACCTTCGATATCGCTTCTGCCGGAGTTAAAACCGCTTTTTTAAGGGCTAAGGGTGCGCAGGCTAGTGTCGCAAAGGTTGAAGTTTATTCAGGAGATGATACCAGGGCAGAGTTTACCGCACCCGCCAGCGTCACGGCATCGCTTAATGAGGATGATGCAAGTGTGACGAATTCAATTGATGTATCATGGGCTAATGTGAATGAGGCCGGTAGTTATATTGTTACTTTAACGCCGCCTTCACCGGCAGAGCCTGTTTCCTGCGAGTGCTATGGAACGTCGCATACTTTTGAGAATCTTCTCTACGAAACATCTTATTCTGTTTCCGTCGTCGCCGTTCCCATGGATCCTTATGTCAAGAAAAATTCTGCCACGGCTTTAGCTGGATCACCTGTGGTAACAGGTGCAGAGCAGAGTAAAAAGTATATTGTGGTTTTCAATTCGACCACGATGCAAAAAGGTGTCAGTGGAGCCAGTGCATATACATCATCATGGGAGAATATTAGTGGTGGGCTGACATTAAATCTTGTTTATTTCAACAATAATAATAAAGGATGGAGCTTTGTAAAATGTGGCAGAAGTGGAAATGCATCCGTAGGAACCATCACTACTACAACGGCAATACCGGAAGCAATCTCAAAAGTAACTGTAACGATTGATGCAATAACCGTTTCTAAAGTGAATTCCATAAAGCTTTATGTTGATACCGTTTCTTCATTCGACTCGGTCAGCCTTCAAACAGTTAATCTGGCATCAATAGGAACTGGAGATAAAGAATTTAGTGTTGAAACGCCGACGGCGAATTGTTACTACAAATTGGAATTCGATTGCGCAAGCGGTTCCAGCAACGGACTTGTGACGGTTTCCAAAATAGTTTACGAAGAGTAATTATTAAAGTAGCGGGGTATATTCTCCGCTACTTTTTTATGTTGCAAAACCGGGTCGAAGAGTGTATATTTGACGAAAAGAAAGCACTATGTCAAAAGTATACGTCGCAAGCAGTTGGCGGAATGCGTATCAGCCGGAGGTGGTGAGGCGGTTGAGGGAGGCGGGGCATGAGGTTTATGATTTCCGGAATCCGCCGCACGGAAGGGGAGGATTCCATTGGGCAGATGTGGATCCGCGGTGGCAGGAGTGGAGCGTCGGGGAGTATGTCGCCGGCCTTTCGCATCCGGTCTCCGAGGCCGGGTTCAAGTCCGACCTGGACGCGATGCTCTGGGCAGATGCCTGCGTGCTGGTGCTGCCTTGCGGCCGTTCCGCGCATGCGGAGGCCGGGTGGTTCGCCGGCCGCGGGCTGAAGACCATAGTGTACATCCCGGAGCCGCAGGAACCCGAGCTCATGTACAAGCTTTTCGACGCCGTCACCGGCTCGATGGACGAGGTCCTGGCCGCCTTGGCCTGAGCGCTCCCATCTGGAGCACAACTGCGCTGTCCCAGAAGGCAGGGAAGCAGCGCTCTGCTGCCCGTCCCCGGCCCGGAAATACCGGGGATACCAAGATGTGGTGATTTTGCTTTTCCGAAGGCCGGAGTCCTGCTAACTTCGCGGAAAACAGAATAGATATGTCACATCATCACCATCATGACCACGCAGCAGGGATACCTGCCGAGGCTCTCGGCAAGGTGCTCCTCTGGGGAATAATCCTGAATCTCGGATACGTAATCTTCGAAGCGGCGGCGGGTTTCCGCGAAAGCTCCCTCGGGCTGCTTTCGGACGCCGGCCACAATCTCAGCGATGTGCTGAGCCTGGCCCTTTCCTGGATCGCCATACGCCTCGCTGCCATCCCGGCCAGCAGGCGCTTCACCTACGGCTACAGGAAAGCAGGCATACTCATAGCCCTTGTCAATGCGATGCTGCTGCTCGTCGCGGTAGGGGGCATAGCCGCAGAAGCAATACGCAACCTGAGCCATCCGGCCGAAGTCAACGGCGCCGCGGTCTCGCTGGTCGCCGGCATCGGTATCGTGGTGAACGCGCTCACGGCTTTCCTTCTGATGCGCCACAGCCACTCCGACGTCAACATCAAAGGGGCGTTCCTGCACATGGCGGCCGATGCGCTCGTCTCCGTCGGCGTGGTCGTTTCCGGCGTGATCATCCATTTTACCGGCCTCGGTTGGATAGATCCCGCGGTCAGTCTGGTTATCGCGGCGGTCATCCTCGCTTCCACCATAGCCCTGCTGGTCGAGAGCCTGCGCCTTGCGCTTGATGCGGTGCCGGAGTCGGTCGATAGGGAGAAGGTGGAGTCGATCCTGTCCTCCGATGCGAACGTGGCCGGCTGGCACCACCTGCACATATGGGCTCTGAGCACCTCCGAGAATGCCCTGACGGTGCATCTCGTGCTGAAGGACATCTCCGGGATGGAGGGAACCAAAGCCACGCTGCGGGCCGCGCTGAAAGAAGCCGGCATCACACACCCGACCTTCGAGACCGAGAGCGAAGGGACCTCATGCGGGGAAGGGAACTGCCCGGCGCAGCCGGCAGATGATTAACCGAGTATCTGCCCGGCCGCGTTCTTCGTGTCGACCTTCGCGATTACCTCGGTGCAGATGCCATCCTCGTTGAAGATGAACGTCTTGCGCAGGACGCCCATGGACACCTTCCCGTAAAGCTTTTTCTCACCCCAGGCGCCGAACTCTTCCATGAGGACATGGTCTGGATCGGAAAGCAGGGGGAAGGGCAATTCGTATTTCGCGGCGAACTTGCGGTGCGAATCGAGGCTGTTCTTGCTGATTCCGATGACACGGTACCCAAGGGCGAGGAAACGGTGGTAGTTGTCCCTGAAGTCGCATGCCTCCGCGGTGCAGCCGGGAGTGCTGTCCGCAGGGTAAAAATAGATCACGCTCTTGCTCCCGGCAAGGCCGGCGCTGCTGATGATCTCGCCGGTGTGGGCTTCCAGCTCGAAGGCCGGCATCTTGTCTCCTTTCTGTATCATATATACCTCATTACTCCTATTGTTTCCTTGAAGAAGGCGACCGCGTTCGCGACCACCTCGCGCTTCTTTGCGGTTATGGTATGGTCCGCGCCCTCGACGACCACAAGGCTGGCGCGGTCCTCGCCGTAGAGCTTGACGAATTCCTTGCTGCACCACATCGGGACTATGGAATCGTTGCTCCCGTGGATGAGCCGGCAAGGGCCCTTGTAGGCCGCAGCGGTGCCGTAAATATCGAGGATCTGGGTCGTCAGCAGGTAGTCCCTGCCGAGCTTCATCACGCCCCAGCAGCGGACGTACTCCGGCGGATCCGAAGGGTCGAAAGTGGCATCGAAGAACTTGCCTTTGCGGCAGGCGTCCTTGATCACGGCGCCCGGCGCGATCAGGACCATGGCGTCCGGGACGCGGCCTCCCTCATCGGCCAGCAGGCCGGCGGTCATCGAGGCGATGACCCCGCCCTGTGAATGGCCCAGGAAGCCGATTGCACCGACGTAGGGGAGAGAGCATGCATACTTCCAGACCGCGCGGGCGTCGGCGATTTCCTTTTCCACCGTCATCTCCTGCATAAGCCCTTCGCTGCGCCCGTGGCCGTTGAAATCGAAGCGTATCGAGCCGATTCCCTGCGCTGCCAGGGCGCGAGCAAGCGCCGGCATCGGAGTGAAATCCTTGCTGGAGAAGATTCCGTGCATGAGTATGACCATCGGGCAGCGCCCGTTTTCCTTGTCGAACCCGTCCGGGAGGGTCTCCACCATGGAAAGGCCGCCTTGCGGGCCGCGCACGAGATAATCCTCGGCTCGGGCCGGGACGAACAAAAGCATCGCTGCAAGCAGGATCAAGAATCTGTTTTTCATAACTCTCTGTCTATACCCTTACGTATTACAAAAAAGCCGGGGCGAAGTCTCCTTCGCAGGGCTTGCCGCCATCGACGTATGGCCAGCCGTCGGCGTCCCAGAAAAGCCTCTGTATCATGAGGTATCGCCGGCCATCGTCGCCGCGCTTCGTGTCGTGGCAGTGGTAGAGGATGAAATCCTGCCCGATGCTGTCCGTGAAGATCTCCCCGTTGTGCCCGGGGCCGTAGAACCTGTCCCCGGAAGCGCTGGAAATCACCGGAGTGGCGTACCCTTCGGTCATCTTGTGCCCGTCCTTGTCGAGGAAAACCCCGTCCAGGCTGCGGCTGCGCCCGACGACGACCTTGTAAGAGGCGTTCCAATACTGTGCGGCGCTGGCGAAGAGGTACCACCAGCCGTCGCGGAAGTACAGGTAAGCCCCCTCGAAAACTTTGTTGCGCGCTGAATTCGTGTTGACGTCAACCCCGGCGACGTGCTCATACTTCGCGCCGGAGGCCAGCTGTGTCCCGTCGGCGCTGAGACGTACCCGGTGCATCTTCCCGGTGCTTCCGAAGAACATCCAGACTGTCCCGTCGGCAGGGTCCCGGACCACCTCCGGGTCTATGCTGTCCTTGATTCCGGTGCTGCCGCTGTACGTGATGCGGCCGACAAGCGAAAACGGGCCCTCCGCCGAATCCGCGGACAGGGCGGCAATCCCGCTCGAACTGTCGTTCCTGCAGGTTATGTACATCATCCACTTGCTGCCGAGGCGGACGACGTCCGGAGCCCAGCGGTCCTTGCCGAAGGCCACGAGGGCATCGTTCACGTCGCTGCTGAACGGGTATTCGGCTATTTTCCAGCTGACGAGGTTGGTGGAGGACAGCATGTTCTTGACCCCGCTGCCCATCGTGGAGAAGGTGCGGAAAACGCCGTCCGAGTACCAGATGGTCGGATCCGCCCAGTTGGCTGAATAGACGGGATTTGTGAAGCGGCGGACGGAATGGTAGTTGGGCTCCAGGGTCAGTCGGGAGCCGTGGCTGAGGACCGTTTCCGAGGCCAGGGGACACTCGGCGGCAAGCATCATCTTCGAGTCCAGGTACTCGGCGGTCACGACTATCTCGCTTCCGGCGGGAAGGATGCAGGGATCCGTGCTCACAGGCACGAAGGAGCCTTCATGAAAGCCTTCCGGGATTTGCATTACGATATAGTTCGAACCGGAAGAGGAGGCCCCGTCGGTGCCTTCCGGAAGTTTCAGGGTTATTTTTGCAGGGATACGGCCCTCCGTCGTCTTCGGGATCCGTATTTCCACGACGCCGCCTTCATCCACGGTATTTGTTTCTTCTTCCGCGGGTTCATGCGCGCAGAAGCACAGTCCGAATAGGGCGGCCAGCAAAGTCACAATCATTTTATGGCGTATGATCATCGTCGGCAGGTTTAAACCTTGCTAATTTAGACATAAAAAACAAAAATATGTTACCTTTGCAGCGCAAAACAAGAATGTATGAGAATCATCCGTGATGCTGAATTCGGCGGAGAAAGGCCCCTGTACTGCGAAAAGGACCTCCGTCTGGAGAACGTTACAATACACGCGGGGGAGTCATCCCTGAAGGAAACTGCGAACATCGAAGCTTACAACTGCCGTTTCGAAGGGAAATATCCCTTCTGGTGCTGCGACGGCTTCAAGATTAAGGACTGCGTCTTCACCGAGGGCGGGCGCGCAGCTCTCTGGTACAGCCGGAACTGCCTCATGGAAGATACACTAGTCGAGGCCCCGAAGATGTTCAGGGAAATGGACGGCACGACGCTCAGGCGCGTCCATCTGCCCAATGCAGCCGAGACCTTCTGGGACTGCCGCGGGGTGGACCTGAAGGACGTGCAGGTGGAAAAGGGAGACTACCTCTTCATGCATTCTTCCAATATCAGGATAGACAACCTGCGCCTGCAGGGCAACTATTCCTTCCAGTACTGCAGGGACGTCGAAATCCGCAATTCGGACCTCCAGACCAAGGACGCCTTCTGGGAGACCGAGAACGTCACCGTCTATGATTCATTCATCAACGGAGAGTACCTCGGATGGTATTCCAGGAACCTTCGCCTCGTGCGCTGCCGCATCGGCGGGACCCAGCCCCTGTGCTATGCGGAGAACCTCGTCCTGGAAGACTGCACCTTCGAGCCGGACGCGGACCTCGCGTTCGAGTATTCCAGCGTGGAAGCTACGATACTCAACGGCGTCGCCTCGGTGAAAAATCCACGTACAGGCAGCATCAGGGCCGCTTCCTACGGCGAAATCATCATCGACGGCAACATCAAGGCCCCGGGCGACTGCAAAATCACGACCATATAAAATGTACGACTTCGACCGCCCTTTGCAGCGCAGGGGAACGAACTGCGTGAAGTGGGACAGCGTCCCCGACGGGGTCATCCCGATGTGGGTCGCGGACATGGACTTCGAGACGGCTCCCTGCGTGAAGAAGGCCGTCATGGAAAGGGCCGCCCACGGGGCGTACGGATACACCCATGTTCCGGACAGTTACTTTCAATCTGTAAGCAACTGGTTCGCCGGGCGCCATTCCTGGAGGCCGGATCCGTCATGGATACTCTACACCTCCGGCGTCGTGCCGGCTATTTCGGCCTGCATCAGCGCCTTCACTTCACCCGGCGACAAGGTCATCATCATGACCCCTGTCTACAACTGCTTCTTCTCCTCGATAAGGAACTGGGGATGCGCCGCTGCCGATGTTCCGCTCGTCAGCTGCGGAGATCCTCTGCGGCCACATTATGAAATTGATTTCGAAGGACTTGAGGCTGCTGCGAAGGACCCGAAGGCGAAGCTGATGCTTATCTGCTCGCCGCATAATCCGGCGGGCCGCGTATGGACACGGGAAGAACTCCGCCGGGTGGGGGAGATATGCCTCCGGAACGGAGTGATACCCGTCTCGGACGAGATACACTGCGAGTTCGTGATGCCTGGAGGAGAGTTCGTTCCCTTTGCCTCGGTAAGCAAGGAATTTGAAAGCAAGTCGGTTATTCTCAACTCGGCGAGCAAGGCCTTCAATATCGCCGGACTCCAGATCGCAAACATAATCTGCGCAGACCCGCAGATGCGGAGCCGTATAGACAAGGCACTGAACGTAAATGAGATATGCGATGTCAATCCTTTCGGGGTAGTGGCTCTTCAGGCGGCTTATACGGAAGAAGGGGAAAAATGGCTGAAAGAACTGAATCAGTACATTGCTGACAATTTCAAACTTCTTGACGAAACATGTCGGCGGGAGCTCCCCGATTTTCCGCTCTACAAGCTTGAAGGAACGTATCTTGCGTGGCTCGACTGCAAGAAAGTATGTTATAACCCCGACGGATCGCTCCGCATGGATTCGGCCGAGCTCGAAGAAAGCCTTCGCGACAATGAGAAAGTCCTTCTGAACGCCGGTTCCATGTATGGCTCGGAAGGCTTCCTCAGGATCAACCTGGCCTGCCCCAGGGCGCTTCTCGAAGAAGGTTTGAAAAGATTGTTTTCCGGTTTAAACAGATTCTGATATGCAAGGTTTCTGGACGGTAGTCCTTCTCATAATCTCGAATGTCTTCATGACGTTCGCATGGTACGGCCATCTCAAGCTGGGCGAGATGAAGGTCACCGAAGGCTGGCCGCTGATCCTCGTCATCCTCTTCTCATGGGGGATAGCCTTCTTCGAGTACAGCGTGATGGTCCCCGCGAACCGGATAGGCTTCCAGGGCAACGGAGGCCCTTTCAACCTTGTCCAGCTGAAAGTAATCCAGGAGGTCGTCTCGCTTACGGTCTTCACGGTGGTTATTTCGTTCTTATTCAAGGGCCAACCCATACAGTGGAACCATATCGCGGCCTTCGTCTGCCTCGTGCTCGCCGTCTTTTTCGTGTTCCTCAGATAGCCCTGTAGCCGCATTTTTTGCAAAAAAACCTTGCTTATATACTACTTTGGTAGTATATTTGCCGGATTTAAGGCAGATGGCCTTAGCTTGAACTGTGAGTTTTTTGCGCGGAATATTGACAGCGGCAACGCTTGTCGTCCTGTCGCTGCTCCCTCTACCGGCACAACCGGCGGTAGACGGAACGGTGCGTATCCCGCTGTATTTCAAGCTTGACGAAACATCCCACGATCCCGAATACATCTCTAACACCTCTGCCCTGGATTCCCTTGCGAGGCTTATCGGCAGCATGGATCCGGCCCGCATAGGCAAGATCGATCTTACGGCCTACGCGTCTCCCGAAGGCGTGCGCGAGCATAATATCAAGCTCAGCCGCGAAAGGGCGCGCCATATACGCGACATCCTCTGCAAGAGGTATCCTTCGCTCGCAGGGAAGATCAGTACCCATGGCGGGGGAGAGGCATGGACCCTGCTGAGGGAACGGGTCGTGGAAGACAAGGGCCTGACCAACTGGTGGCGCAGGCGCATCCTGCATTTCCTGGACGACACAACGATTTCGGACGACACCCGCAAGTGGAGGCTTTCGCACTGGCTCGGCTATGAACCTACGATCGGGGACATGTACAAGTACCTGAAGCGCAAGCACTACCCGTACCTGCGCTGCTGCTTTGTCCTGGTGATTCACGAGAAGCAGGCGGGGGACGGCGCCGCCGCTGAAACGGCTTCCCGCGCCGACTCGGCTGCCGTTGCTGCGCCCGTGACTGCGGATCAGCCTGAAAACCAGGAAGAAACCGCCCGGAAGGATGCTGCTGGTCAGGATCAGGCCGCCGCTGGTCAGGACCAGGCCGCTTCCGGACAAGATACGGCCGCAGCGGGTCAGGACCAGGCCACTGTGGGTCAAGATCAATCAGCCGCTGGTCAGGACCAGGCCGGACTTGAAGAGGCAGCCGCCGGACTCCGCCGGCCCTTCATCCCGGTGCTCGGCCTCAGCACCAACCTCCCTTATGACATTACGTACGTGCCTGGCTACGGGATGACTTCCATCCCCAGCTTCAGTCTCGAGTACTACCCCTATCCTGCTGGCAGATGGACCTTCGGCGCCGACGTCGAGTGGCCCATGTGGAAGCACTGGGACACGCACCGCTTCATGCAGATCAACAACTTGACCCTCTGGGCCCGCCGCTATTTCCATAAGGCGGAGGACAACCGCTACAAGGGTCTGTACCTCTTCGGCAACGTCAACGCCGCCCGCTTCGGCATAGGCTATGACGAGAAAGGCTGGGAAGGGGAAGGCGCCGGCGCATCGCTCGGGATCGGACACAAGTGGGTGCTCGGCAAGAGCCGCTTCTTCATCGACGCGGGCCTTGCTGCGGGAGGCTTCTTCGCCGCGTACGACAGCTACACCTACGGCAACGATGCGTTCCGCTGGTACTATTACGACTACACCGGCAAGGTCGAGGACTTCAAGCCGCGCAGCAAGCGCTGGCTGTGGATGGGCCCGACCAGGGTTTATATATCGGTAGGAATAGATTTATTCGACAGGAACAGGAAGAAATGAAAGCAGTGAGATACATAGCGCTTCTCGCGGCCCTGTTCCTTGCAGCGGCCTGCCGGATCGATCCGCCCCTCCACCTGAGGAAGGCGGCCACGACGGCTGTCGTGATGCAGACCAGCGTCACCACCGACCTTTACTGGCAGGTGAATTGGCAGGCGGAGTGGGATTTCGTATGGAAGACAAACCTTTACGGTCCGATCGGATATCGCCTGCCGACCGCCATGCGCATGCATGTCTACACCCACGGAGACACGGCCGAACCTATCCAGCATTTCTCTTACAACTTCGAAGGGATGTCCGGCCAGGCGGAGATATTCCTCGGCGTGCATGACCTGCTTTTCCACAACATCCGCTCCGAGTACAACCTCTTCCGTCAGGACAGCGAGCTCGCGGACGTCAATGCGTACACGAGGATCATTTCCTCCGGCCTGCGCTCCTCGATCCCGGTTATGACGACACGGCAGAAGACCCAGGGCACCCGCGCCGGCGACGACGGCGACGGTTATGCCGGTGACGAGCCTGTCGCATACATGCCCGACGACCTCTTCAGCCTCCTCGACAAGAACCGCGTGATCACGGACAATCTTGACGACTATGAATACGAAGACGGTCGCTATGTCCTGAAGATCAGGGGAGACCTGCTCCCGGCGAGCTTTATCTACCTTATCCAGGTAAAGCTCCTGAACAATCTCGGCAGGGTCACCGGAAGCTCAAGCGGAGCCGCCCTCACGGGGGTCGCTTCGGAAGTGGATCTCAACACGAGGGAGACATCCCCGAAGACGGTCTGCGTGCCTACGAACGTGATGATCAACAGCGAAGCGGATCCCGACCTTCTCGGCATGAGGTTCATGACCTTCGGCATCCCTAGCTGCAATCCTTATGACGCGGCCAGCGTCGCCGCGGCCCCGGCCGGGAGGCATTTCCTTGTGCTGAACCTCAATTTCGCGACCGGGAAATATAAGAACGTGCGCATAGACATAACCGATCTGGTACGCGCTTTGCCAACAGGGGGAGTAATATCCCTGGAACTGGATGTCAACGACTTCCCTCCGGAGGATGTGGATCCGCCGATCGACGATGACGACGGAGGCTTCAAGGCGCTGATAGGCGATTGGAAGAAGGAGACCGGATCCGCAACGATAATTAATTAGAAACCAAATATTTATTACTTTTTTTTATTAACTTTTTTAAACACTTTCATTTATGAAACGTTACATCTTTCTCGTAGCAGCAGTCGCCCTGGCGACCGTGTCTTGCAGCAAGACCTACGACACCACCACCGCTCCCGGCCGTGCCATCGGTTTCGGCACCTGGACCGAGAACCTCACGAGGGCCATTACCGACCCCCGTACCGCAGGCACCAACGCTTTTGGCGTCGGCGACAGCTTCGCGGTTTTTGGCTACAAATCCGCCTCTGACGATAGCGGCAAGTCGACCGTGTTCGATTCCGGTACCAAGACCGTCGAAGTCGAGATGACAACTGCAGGCACTCCCGGCACCTGGACCTACAGCCCCCTTCGTTACTGGGATGTGAACTTCGACAAGTACACTTTCTTCGCCGTTTCACCTTCCTCCGTCGGTAAGGCTGCCACTGTCACTCCCCAGACCGGTGAGATCACCAGCGCGAGCATTGTTTTCGCGGGTAACAACAACGATATCCTCGTTGCCGACAAGGAGACTGTCCTCAAGTCCACTGACAACTACACCAGCCAGGTCGTGCTTGATTTCAATCACGCGGCATCCCTCGTTGACTTCAGGATTGCCAAGGCGGAAAATCTCAAAGACGCTACGGTTACCGTCACTGCTTTTGAACTCGGCAATATCCAGACCACCGGTGTTATGTCCGTCAACGATGCTTACAACGCGACCGTTTATGGCGGCACCTACGGCCCTGTCGTGACCTGGAGCAGCACTGCTACCGGAACCTATAACACCACCAGCGGTGTCAATTCCGTGACTCTTCCTCAGGAAGTCGTTTGGGATTCCAATTTCAATCCTACGACTCCTGCCAATCCTGCTGATTCCACCAAGTTGATCAACAACCTGATAGTAAAGCCCCAGACTTTCACCGCGCCCACTAATGCGGAGCGTGCTGACCCTTCTACCGCAACTGCGGCCCAGAAGCTCACCATCACCTACTCCATTGCGGTTACCAACGGTGACACCAACACTTATACTTCCACTCTCTGGCTTGCTGATTTCGACAAGGTTAACGATGCCGATCAGGAGGACACAAAGGTCGCAAGCTGGGATACCGGAAAACACTACATTTTCTACATTACGCTTGACTCCAAGCCGATTGTCTTCGGTGCTACCATCAACGACTGGAAAGTCGTAAAGGGCTACCACTACCTTGTCAACTAATCCGGGAAGACATCGTAAGCTACTATGCGTAACCGCGTAACGTTCATATTTGCAGCAGTCTTCGGCATCCTGCTCTCCGCAGGGTGCTCGAAGACGATCGACCTGACTCCGGAGGAGGGCTCAGCAATCCGTTTCGGGGTCGGGTCGATGCTGCTTAATGACGATGCGCCTCAAAGGTCGCTGACCCGGGCTGCTGAATTCAAGGACGCCTTCGGGATGAACGACCAATTCCTTGTCTGGGGATCCAAGACGATCTCCGGCAACAAGTATTCAGTATTCACCGGCCAGACCGTCTCGTTGACCGGTCTGGGAGCGAACGACGCCGATCCTTCAGATGATGTATGGGAATACTCTCCTCTCAGATTCTGGGATTCCAATGCGACCAGGTATGACTTCCTGGCTGTCAGTGGAGTGTCTTCGTCCGGCAATGTAATATGCAATCCTGCCGCGTCCGGACATCTCACGGCGACGGTCACCCACAATGTGACCCTGTCCCAGAGCGACCTTCTTGCGGCAGGCGGCCAGCGCACGGGCGGCAGCACTGCGAAAGTCGATCTCGCATTCCAGCATGTCCTGAGCGCCGTCAGCGTGGTGATCTATAACGATTCACCGCTGATTTCCGTGAAACTCAACTCGTGTAAATTCAGAAATCTGTGCGTTCAGGCAAGCGGCGTTGTCCAGCAGGATGGGAATTCTCTCGCGGAGATGACTTCGTCCCACTGGACCCCCGTGTCTTATGATCCGAGTCTCATTATGGGTTATTCCATAGACGGAGGGGCCAATATGGCAGCCAGGACGCATTATCCGGCCGAGGAAATCTGGGATTTCATGATTCCCCAGTCTCTTGTCCCGTACCTGACTTACACGCCCCAGTTGTATCTCGACTATGAGTATGACCAGGCAAACCCGATAACGGACGAGATTGAGCACAATCACCCGCAGTTCCCGATCGACCTCGAAGAGATTCTCGTGAAAAACAGCAGCGGGAGTTACATCACGAGCTGGGAACCCGGTAAAAAGTATAGTTATGAGATCCATATCCGGCTTGGAGGCGGCGTCAACGTGAACGTCTCGGTGACGGATTGGGAAGAAGTCCTGGCGGAAACGCCGGGTATAACGTTGCAATGATGATGAAAGGGAAGTTTTGCGCCGCCGCGCTTCTTGCGGCCATGTTGCTATTCTGGGGCTCCTGTACGAAAACGGAGCTGCGGGAAGAAGCAGGCGGCACCGTGTCCCTGACGGTTGTCACTTCCGACACCCAGACCCGCGCTCCCAGCGGCGATCCCGCCGACGGGGGAGGCATAGTCGTGGACGAAAGCGGCAATCCCGATCTCGCCATCGTCATTGCTGACAGTGAAGGGAGCCTTGTAGCCTGGTATCCTTCCGATTTCCTGACAGGCCTGTCGATGAACGTGAATTACTTGTCTGAGTGCACCACGGAGCATGATCCTTCCGTGAATGCGATGGCATCGACTGTCAGGTTCACCGGGATACAGAGGGGCAATTACACCGTATATGCCTTCGCCAACAAGTCCGGACTATCAACTTCTGAGCTGACGGCTTTGAGAGGGTGCGTGTCGGCTTCCGGGATTGACGCGCTGCAGCTTTCCGTGGAGAGCGACCAGTATCCGTCTTTCACCGGAGTGATGCCGCTGTCGGCCAGGGCCTCCCTCTTCGTGAATGCCAGCGGCAATGGTCAGGTCGACGTCCCCCTGTTGAGGCCCGTCGCCCGCGTGAGCATGACGTTCAGGAATCTGACGGAGGAGGACATAAGCATATACGACTGCCGGGTGAGCATCGGGGCGATGAATCCCGCGCGCGGGTACCTTGTCCAGAATTCGCCCGACCTCGTGCCGTCATATGACAGGGACCTGGAATTCCGTTCTGCAGGCCCGCTTGTGTTCGGCGACGACCCGGATGTGCCTGAAGAATATCTCCGCTCGACTCTCCCGGTCAGGCAGGTGTTCCCCAGCATAGCGCCGGAAAGGACGGTCGGCAGCAGGTATCTGTGCACGATTTCCTTCCGCGTGAAGAAACCGGATGTCACGTACGACCCCGACGATCCCGACACCTATGACGCTGTTACCTTCCCCGATCTCCCCGTACACGACAGCCGTTCTTCGGACATCCAGTTCCTGAAACGCAACCAGTTCCTGAAGATTGAAACCCGAATCACGAAGAGGGCTGCCGAGTTTGACTACTCATTCAATTTCGACGTCATGACGTGGACGGAGAAAGAGAATTACCTGACATTCGATTAGAACGTGAAACGATTGACGCGCATACTGGCCGTGCTGGCGGTGATGATCCCTGTCTCCTGTGTCAGGGACCAGCTCCGGCCTGCAGACGAAGACAAATATCTTCCCGAAGGGACTCCCGTGACCATGAACATAGGGTTTGGAGTGCCCGGGTCGCTGGAAGTCAACATTTCGACCAGGGCCGAGGCAAGCCGGTCCGACGAGGCGCGTGTCCATGACCTTTACGTCATGATCTTTGATTCGGACGGCGATTGCTTCTACAATCGCTATTTCACCTACGAGCACCTCAATCTGTCCCTTGAGAATCTCGACTCCAACAGCAATGAAGGGTGGTATGTCCAGAATTCGGACAATAGTTACGGAGTGGTGAAGATTGCAACCCAGTCCAAGCAGAACTGCAAGCTGGTGATGCTTGCCAACGTCACCAACACTATTACGTCCCTTAACCACAGGGATCCTGTAGACGTGCTTTCGAGGATTGCTACCTATGACGAACTCTGCGGCGTGCGCGTGACCCTGGAGCAGGAAATCGTGAACAGGACTGACCTCTTCCTCATGATGGCGGATTCTTCCGGAGTCAATACCGGAGATCTCCGCTGGGGCAGTTTCGAGGAAAGTGTTGCGACTTACACCAAGACCGACGGCCATTATCAGCTTCGACTGAGGGCAATTGACGCGAAGGTCAAGTTCTGGATCAAATACAACGACACCAATCTGGACCCCGCCAAGTGCGAGGCCCGCAAGTGGCAGGTATTTAACGTTCCCTCAGAGTGCTACCTGATGCCGTCTGACAGGGATACGGAGTCGGATGTATCATTCTTCGACACCCAGAGAACCTATTTCGAAGGTACTGAAATCCATGAAGGCGATGAGTACCAGGTCTTTTCCTTCTACATGCTGGAAAACCGCCAGAGCCCGCAGAGGAAGATAATGGACGAGCCCAGTCCCCAATATTACCTCCGCGAAAAGGAGACCGACCCTGAATCGGAGGAGGCCACCTTTATCTACGCGCCCAGAAATGGTACCTTTGTTAAATTCGATCTTCTCCTCGCGCTGAGGCATGACGGCGTGCTTTCCATCCTGGATGAGCTCGGTGAGGCCTTCGCCCTGACGACCGAAGCCATGTATACGGTCCATATGGGGCAGTTCACAAACAGCGCGACCCAGTCCGCAGACTGGGACGACTACGACGTCGACCGCTGTACTTCCTACAATTACTATATCACGATCAACAACTCCAAGTCCATCTACGTCGAGGTCCTCGGCGAAAATGACGGCCAGGGAGGACACAACGATCCCGTCGAGCTCCAGCCGGGGCAGGAGGGTTCGCTTCTGCTGTCGGACAACAAGGTCGTGAATTGCGACGCCCACTACGCCTACCACAGCCTCACGTTCAAGTACACTCCCGAACTCGAAGGCAAGAAGGTGTCCTGGTACGTCAAGACGCCCTTCGACGAGGGCGGCGCGAAATGGATACCCAGCGATGATCCCTCTGACCCCAACGGCGGAGACTGGGAGTTCAACTGCAAGGATTACAAGTGGGTCCAGTTCGGCGTAAACAAGATAACTGCAGGTGCTTTCTCGGACAACCGCGTCTCGTATCCCGGAAACACATACGTGGAAGGCTGGGATGCCAGGACACAGGCGCTTGCGGAAGGACAGCTGATGGACATCCATCAGATGTACAATTATATCCTTCACCAGACAAAACTGCGCAACGACTGGATCGAAGCCAAGGAGAGCTACGCTGCCGGCGAAGGGGCCGATCCCGGCGACTATACCGGGGCGTTCCTCCTGGACCCCTCGCTTTCGACCGGCATTGCGGATGATCCAGCGACCGATTATGTGGACGAGAGTCACTGCTATGTCATTCGCGTGACTGCGTTCATAGACGAATACTACTACGAGAAGGATCCCAGGCTGGATCCCGAGACAGCATCAGCCGACCCTGACCTCTGGCGACAGTTCGTGAACAAGGAGCCGCGCGAACTCCATATCCTCTCCGAATCTCACCAGAGCGCCGACAATCAGAGCGATGTGATCACCTCCAGCCACTCCATCATCCAGCAGTCGATACAGACATTCTACAACACCTATTCACCCGATCTGAGGACCCTCTGGGGCACGGAGCACATTGACGAGATGGAGTATCGAGTCCGCAAAGAAAAGGATTCTGAGCAGGCTGTCTGGCCCTGGTGGCCGAGTGATCGTGATTTTCCCTTGACCAACCCCAACAGCGATGACAACGGACGGTACAATACTTCCAGGATGTGGGGCGTCGACGCGACTCATCACCCATACTGGGAAGATTTCGAGTCGCATCCGGGCATGCTCAATTATTCCGTTGACAACGACCATCCCGAGCTTGAGCCTGATTACCGGTATCTGGCCTACTCCTGCCTTACCCGTAACCGCGACAACAACGGCAACCACGTGATAGATATCGACGAAATCCGCTGGTACACAGCCTCCGTCAACCAGCTGGTCGGTATGTGGGTGGGCAATGAATCCCTGTCTCCGTCCGCCAGGCTTTATCAGCCGGAGAACAAGAACAGCACCTCGAGCGACACCAAGGAATGGCGTTCATGGGTTATATCCTCCACGGCGTCATCGAAACTCAATCCCCGCGTAATCCGCGCGGAGGAAGGGTGCACCAAATCCGATCACACAGCTTTCAGTTGGCAGAAACCGCCTCAGCTTGTTTTCTCCGAAACCGACCGTGACCAGGTCTCTTCGGTTCGTTGCGTACGCAATATAGGCACCTTCAACAGCGGGGGAAAGGTCGTGGATATAAGCTATGCCGACCTCGACGTGATTCCGGACAAGTATTACGACGCCGCGGCAGGGTTTGACGCCAACGGAAAAGTAAAGCCTAATGCAGACGGTACCTATACGCTGAAATTCTCGCGTCTGGATCCACGGTCCATCCGTGAATTCACTTCCGAGGACCTTCCATATCATGAGGAGAACTCGATGCACAACCGCGTATACATGGAACTCGTCATGCAGGATAAGGACAATTATGCCTATGCCGACGGTTCCTTGCCGGGAAGCCAGACCGAAGATGAAATTAACGACGCAGTGACCTCCTCCGGACATAATTCCTACTGTCCGCCGGGCTACCGTTTCCCGAACATGACGGAACTGCTTCTTATGACAGCCCTGCAACCATCCGACTACTGGTCCAGTAGCAAGTACCTATGCCGTACTTACTTCTCCCGCGGTGTCAGGGGCAATCGCACGACTCCGGGTGAGAACCACAAAATCGGGTGGGGCTTCGATGGCGGGAAACTGCATTTGTACAATTCCCGTGTCAAGGAACCGACCGTAATTTCCGGAATACGTTGTGTCAGGGACAACAACTGCACCGGCGAGATTACCGGAAGCATATCGGTTCCCGGAGGCGACAGACTCCACCTGGGCGACGATTGCACGATAAAGCTCAATATTTCCTCCCTCGGTTCGGCCATCAAGTCCTTGAATCTGTATCTCGTGTATGTCAATTCATCAGGGTTGGAGGTGACCCAGCCCATCGACATCGGTGATATCAAGCTTTCCGGCGTATCCATCCAGGATGCGGAAGTATTATGGACGGTGCCGACCGACCTTGCACTTCTCGGCAACATGTCCATCAGGGCCGTGGCTGTCAACAACATCAATATGCGCAAGGTCCTTGAGGCCCCGATCCGGGTCATATCTCCCGTGCTCGCCGCCGTAAAGCTCCTGCCGTGCCGCTATGATCTTGCGAATGAGGAGAAGGACAACCCCGCGTTCCCCGTCATGCTGACGGCGGCATCGCCTTCGTCAAGGATTACAAGCTGGCGTCTCCGGATAAAGGATCCGGACCGGGAGATCGTGACCGTCACTCCTTCGGTTGACTCCTCCGACGAACTGCACTGGAACACCATATGGAATTACGAGTACTCGTCGCTTGCGAAACTGATTGAAGGCACCTATACCTTCCAGCTTGAAGTCCTTACCGCCGACGGTGTCCGTACCAGCTCCAACGTGGCGTCGATGGACATACTGCGCGTCAATTACCATCCCAACCCCCGCACTGACTATGCCCATGCGGACAGCATCAGCGTAAAGTGGGAACCGGACGTGGTCGAAGGGATGAGCATGGCTGGCGGAGATTTCATCGAAGCCAATATGGATGTGAGCAACTGCACTACTTATGTCCCGGTCATGCAGATAAATAATCCCACGAAGAGGGACGACAACAAGAGCGTTTTCCGGGACAACCTGATAAGCATTGGAATTACGGATACTGACCATGGTACAGGCATCACGACGCCTTATGTGTATCACGTCTATTATCCTTACCATGAGGGTGATGAAAGCAGCAACAAAAACTGGGCGCGGGCCCTTGTGACCGGCAGCCCTGTGAGGGATAAGGATGTCGTTAATTATAAATGGTTCACCGGCGGTCCCGGTACCGGTTTCATGCTCCAGTCAGGCAGTGATTACATGCCTGATCCGACGAAGAGGCAGCATTTCCGTCTTGAGAAGGCCGGAGCGTTCTGGAACAACCAGTGGCTGGATCCCATGCGCTGGGCTGACAACGATACCGACGCCGCAAACGTCGCAGCCGCCATTGATTTCATAACATCCTCCGATACCTTCTATATCGGATCCACCCAGGGTTACCACCGCTCGCGAGCGCGTTACTGCTTCGTGCGTGCCGTGCGCAATTCGGCTGCGAGCCCGGCAGGCGGAAATACCAGTTTTGACGACGATCCCATAAGCGGAGGAGACCTGTAAAGATGAAAGCACTCAGATACATAACGGCACTGTTGCTCATTGCGCTTTCCTGTTCGAGGGAACCGGCGCCGGGCCCTCAGACTCCGCCGCAATATGGCTTCGTGACTGTTCACCACGCGGCCTCTGCCACAGGAGGACCACTCCTGCGCTCTACCGTCAATGGGAGCAACCAATATGTCTTCGAGGCGGGGGACAGGCTCTTTGTAAGCCATGTCGAGGATAACGGCGGGCAGTTGGATACCCTCCTGTACGGTTATATGACGATCATTTCCGGCATCGGCTCCACGGTCGCCTCGTTCGAAGGAGACCTGTATTGCTCTGAAACCTTCTCGCTCGTTCCTTCGACCCCCGTCGACATAACGCTGGTAAGCAGTGCGGACGCCATACACCGTGTCAAGAACGGGAAACTGGTTTCCACTGACTATCCGGGTGCGGAAGACGATGTTTTCGCTTCCGACCTTGCCGATGCGGTCCGGAAGTACAGCCATTTCACCTGTTCTTCCACCTTCGGTGCGGCATCTTATGTGCTGAGCCAGCAGACCGCATTCATGCAGTTCGCCCTCACTCTTGATGCCAGTGAATATCCGTCCGACGTGGTGGTCAAGCTCGGTACCGCCCGTTCCATTACCGTTACGCCGGAAGTTATCGCTCCCGGAGCCGTCAAGGCGAAGTTCACCCTTCCTTTCGCTGCCGGAACGGAACTTGGCGGAACTACAGCGATCACGGTCCAGAACGGCGCTGCCGGGACTCCCGCGGCCCTGGAATCCATAGAGAAGGCAGCAGATTTCACGCTTGAGGCGAATAAATATTATAATGTACGCAGATCGACCTTCGGTTGGGATGGGTTTGCTATTTTCATCAATGAAGATGGCACTAACATCACCCTTAAGTATTATAGCGACATGCCGAAAACTAATGATACCCAGAACAGAAATATCACATGGGTGGAGTATAGTCTTGACAATGGTGCGTCATGGACCAAAATTGATGACGAGCAGCCACTGAACTCGCTACAAGCTGGGAATAAGGTTTGCTTGCGCAGCAAGGCGACGGTATACAATGCATACGGCTGCGCGACGCTATTCACCACTAATAAGCTTTGCTATATCGGCGGAGACATGATGAGCCTTCTTTGTGAGGATGATTGGACTCGCAGGACATCCGTTGGAGTGGATGCCTTCAACAGTCTGTTCCAAGGCAATAAAAACATCGATATTTCAGAAGACAATCCCCTGATACTTTCAGCGACCACCCTTGGCAACAAGTGCTATAAAAATATGTTCAACGGCTGCACCGCCTTGACAAGAGCTCCGATAATCATGGCTACGACCATGGCTACTGGGGCGGGGAATCAAGGAAGTTGCAACCAGATGTTTAAGGGGTGCACGAAGCTTTCTTATGTTAAATGCCTTGCCACCACCAATATAGGATCTTCCAAGGGTACTTTGGACTGGTTGTCCAATGTAAGCGCTACAGGTACATTCGTTAAGGCGCCGACCGCCTCGTGGTCAAATGACGCCAGCGGCATCCCTTCCGGCTGGACCGTTGAGACCGCCACCGAGTAGATCCTGATCTCCATACGCAAAAGTCCGACCCGCCGGGGCCGGACTTTTCGTGTTATGACGGAGTGTCTTTACTTCGTCCCGAAGATGCGGTCGCCGGCGTCGCCGAGACCCGGGACGATGTACGCGTTCTCGTTGAGGTGGTCGTCCACGGCGGCGAGGTAGATGTCGACGTCGGGGTGCTCCTGCTGGACCTTGCGTATGCCTTCAGGCACGCCCACGAGGCACATCAGGCGGATGTTCGTGCAGCCGCGCTCCTTGAGCATCGTCAGGGCGTCGCAGGCGCTTCCGCCGGTCGCGAGCATGGGATCGGTCACTATAACGAGACGGTTGTTGACGTCGGCGGGTAGTTTGCAGTAGTAAGCGACCGGCTTGTGGGTCTCCTCGTTGCGGTACAGGCCGATGTGGCCGACTTTCGCGACGGGAACCAGCTCATGCAGGCCTTCGACCATTCCGAGTCCGGCGCGCAGGATGGGGACGATGGCGAGCTTGCGCCCGGCGACCGTCAGCGACTTCATCTTGCAGATGGGTGTCTCGATGTCGATTTCTTCGAGGGGAATGTCGCGGGTGACCTCATAGCCCATCAGCAGGGAAATCTCCTTGAGGAGCTGCCTGAAGTCCTTGGATCCTGTGTTCTTGTCGCGCATGATCGTCAGTTTGTGCTGGATCATGGGATGGTTGATTACGTGAAGCTGGCTCATAAGATTAATGTTATTCTCCCCAAATTTACACAATCCGCCGCACATCTGCAAAAAAATGCTCCGCATCACGGGATCGGTTCGGCAGAGTTGCTTGGGGCGTAAGGATATGGTAAACTTGAATGGGAGAATATATTCTTTTTGGGGAATAAATATAAAAAATATAATGTTCCTATTGTGATTTATGGAAAAAGTAATATCTTTGCAAAAAAGCAATGATATGGAAAACGTGCACGGCCCGGAAGAAGTTGCGGCTTCCATCAAGGAAATCATAAAGCATAAGTATGGTAATCTGAATGCGTATGCGCTGGAAAAGAACATTACGCCGACGCAGCTGTATTCGCTTCTCAGTGGAAAGGACTACCTGTCAGTATTCTCTGCTGTCCGGTTCAATACGGATCTGGATATAAGCATCGACTATTGCACGAGAGGTGTCCTTCCCTTCTTCAACCAGAAGCATGGTTATAATACACTTCTTGCGGCTTCAAGGAGATTCTACTATGCGGTGAGGGACGAAGACCGAGTGCGTGATGAATATGAACGTGCGTCCGGGAATTTATCGCCTGATGACTTGACTCGTCTCAAGTTATTCCTCGAGAAACTGCGTATTGAAAAGGCTAAGGCAGGATGTGCGCTTGTCGATCTCTTCAATGAAGGCTGGGGAGAGGAATGTGCCAATGATGAAATCAAAAAACCAATAATACCCAAAAGTACCATGAAACTGCATGAAGCAATTCAAGAAGTAATCCGTGAGAATGGCAAGGCCATGACATTTACGGAAATCGCAAAGCAAATCAATGCAAAGAATCTTTATACCAGGAAGGACGGCCTGCCGGTTCCGGCCAGTCAGATTTCCGCCAGGGTAAAAAACTATCCGCAACTCTTTGTGGTAAATGTCAATGCCAATCCGAAGACTATTTCTTTAAGAATAGGAAAATGAAGAAACGAGGTTTGCTGCCGATCGTGGGGCAGAACGCCAGGATTCTCATTCTCGGTTCCCTTCCTGGGGACGAATCTATAAGGAAACAGGAGTATTATGGCAATCCCAGGAACAGGTTCTGGGCAGTCATGGGCGGTGTCCTTGACGAAGAGGTCCCAGAGTTGTATCCGGAGCGGGTCAATTACTTGAAAAAGCACGGTATAGCCTTGTGGGACGTTCTTGGTTCTGCAGAAAGGGAGGGGAGTCTGGACTCGAATATCATGAATGAAGAATTCAATGACATCGAGAACTTTGTTTCTGAAAATCCTGCAATAGAAACCATTGCCCTCAACGGGAAAAAAGCCGAGACCTCGTTTCGTAAATATCTACGCATGCGGCGCAGCCTGGCCGAACTGCGAATCTGCTTTCTCCCCAGTACAAGTGCCATGAGTTGTTGCGCCGGCTGGGATCTTGAAAGGCTCGTACAAAGCTGGCGGGCAATCCTTTAGTGTATGAAAAAGCTGACCCGGGATAAGCAGATAAAAAGATGGTTTCTCAGCATTCCTGTCCTGACCTGCATTGCCGCCTGCATTATCAGTGGATGGATGGAGGAACTGGAATGGGAGCATCCTGCTCCTCCGGAGCCCAGGACGGAAATGCGTTACGATTATCGTCCTGCCGTGCAAACCACAAAACAAACACCACGTACTGTCATGCAATTTCAGAGCGAGGAAAACAAGCTGATTGAAGAATTCAGCAAAGAGGACTACTACGATATAGTTGATTATTACGGAGGGCTTGACGGAGAATTCAGCGATGTCGATTATAACGAAATACGGGATTATTTCGAGGATTAGATAGTTTTCCCGCCCTTCACCCTGGCACGAGTCCAAGGAACGACGGTGTTCCATTGGGTGATAAACGCTCTATCCCTCGCGCGATGATCGGTTGGTCCCAACCCGCAAGACACCTCGCCCCAGGATATGCCTCAGAGTGCCGTAGGAGCAATCTGGATTGGCGAGGTGAGGCGATTTCCTCCCGCCTCGCCCTCCCACTCCGGCCACAATGCCTTCAGGGCCGTCCCACCCGCCGAGGTGTTTTGTGGGTTCATCCGGATTCGCAGGTCAGTCCGGGTTCTCGGCAATTAAGAAAAGAGGATATCTTTCTACGAAATAATTGCTATTTTTGTGCTGATAACAGGGAATAGAGATGAACACGAAAGAATCTTTAATCATCACCATCAGCCGCGAGGTCGGCTCCGGCGGGCGTACCGTGGGAAAGAAACTGGCTGAAAGGCTCGGCATCCGTTACAGCGACAGGCAGCTGATCCAGGCTTTGGAAGAAAAATTCGGCCTGAGCGCAGCTCAGATAGAGAAACTGAAGGGGGAGAAAAAGCGCTGGTTCGACGATTTTCTCAATTTCGTGGCTCCCGTCCCGACTTCCGGCATGTTTGTCCGTCAGGACACCGCGCGGGCGGAATTCCGCGATTTCCACGTGAATGTGACTACGGAGGACGTATACAAGGCAGAGCGCGAGATCCTCAAAGGCATCGCCGACTGCGGTCCCTGCGTGATTGCCGGACGCTCGGCCTTCTTCATCCTTGGGGACAGGCCGGACAAGGTGGATATCCTCATCACAGCATCCAGGGATCGGCGCGTGCGCAGGATCATGGAGAAGCAGGAACTCTCCGAGGAGCAGGCGCTGCATGTCATCAGGGAAGTGGACACCGCCCGCGAAAACTACGTCCGGCGCTACACCTCGACGAGCCGCTATGACGCCCGCAACTACGACCTCGTCATCAATATGGACAATCTCACCGAAGACGCCGCCGTCGATCTCATCCTGAAATACATAGGCCGCTGACGCAGCCTGCACGGTATATGAGAAAGCCCCTGCGAAAAGTATCGCGGGGGCTTTCTTGGAGGTGCCTAGCGGAATCGAACCGCTGTACCAGGTTTTGCAGACCTGTGCCTAACCACTCGGCCAAAGCACCGTTAGGGAGGGCAAATATACGCCTTTTTATCGGAATTCCAAACATGCGGGAGCGAAATTCCGGCTCTTATTCGTATATTTGGGAACCGATTACCGTACAGAATGAAAAAGAAACTCCTAATCGCAGCGTCCCTGCTGCTCATCACGATTCCCGTGCTGGCGGTCTTCAACGAGAAGGACCTCGGCCAGACCCTGTCCGTACTCCGCGCCGAACTGAACCGCGAGGTCGAGAAGATGGAAGCCAGGCAGGAAAACATCAACAAGCGCAACCGGAGCCAGCATCGCCAGATGGTGGAGATCATGAAGAAGTGCAACGAGCTGTCCCTGATGCTCTATTCCCAGAACCAGGACTGCACCTTCGACATGACCTATGCGCTGAAGGAAGTCACGAAGCAGTACGACGCCTTCAACAGCCGCAAGCTGCCCTTCGACGACATCGTCAGCCGCCTGGACCTCGAGATCGAGCGCTACTCCCGCCTGATCGAGTCGCTGAGGCGCCTGCCGCCCCGCATCCGCCGCATCGAGGACCTGCCGGACAGCCTTGCCTACCGCAACGACAGCCTCAGGCTCGGCTTCCCGAGGGACCTCCGCCGCGCCGTGCGCGACAGTCTCAACGCCAGGGGCAACCGCTCCGCCTTCTTCCTCAATGAGCAGGGCCAGGCGGACCGCGACAGCTGCATACGCTATGCAACGGCGCTGCTGAAGATGTTCTCCGACTCCAAGGACAGGATCATCAAGGACAACGAGCACTACGAAGACGCCAACGCCCGCCTGAAAGAGTCCTACGACTATGCGCAGGCCCGCTACAAGGTCCTCCAGCGCAGGATGTTAACCCAGAGCCAGAGCAGCTACCTGCGGACCATCTCGAAGTTCGGCTCATATACGAAGAGGGCTGTCACGGACGCGAAGAGCAAGTACGGATTCGGGCCCGGAGCCAGCCTCGCCGAGGAGAAGAGCGAGTGGCAGGGGACCAAGGTCTTCGGCTTCGTCGGGATGATGTTCCTGGCCCTGATGGTGGCCTTCGTCCTGTGCACGGGACTACTGGCCATCCTGAAGCGCAAGATCCCCTGGCTCGCGGACAAGAAGCGGAAGGAGATGCTCGCCCCGCTGGCCCTGCTGGCCTCGACGGCGGTCTTCACCATATTCATAAGCACGATCAACGTCGCCGGAGGCCATAACTTCTTCAAGCTCGCCACGGCCCTGGTGCTGACCCTGAGCTGGCTCGTGATGGCCATCCTGCTGTCGATCCTTATCCGCCTCGAGGGCCGCTCCCTGCATGCCGCTATGCGCCTGTACCTGCCCATGGTGATACTCGGCGTCGTGGTCGTGACCTTCCGCATCGTGTTCATCCCGAACCAGATGATGAACCTGCTGCTGCCGCTCTTCCTGGCCCTGGCCTTCATCTGGCAGCTCATAGCCTGCAGGCGCAACAAGGCCCGCGCCGAGTTCGCCGACCGCGTCATGGGCGACATCAGCCTCGGCGTGCTCTTCATAACCGCCGTGATGTCCTGGATAGGATACGTCTTCCTCAGCATCCAGATCGTCATCTGGTGGCTCTTCCAGCTCGCTTCGATCGAGACCGTGATAGCCTTTGCCGACCTGCTGCAGAAGTACTTCGACAAGAGGCTGAAGGCCCGCGTCGTCCGCTACAAGTCCGGCCTCACCACGACCGGGCCGAAGGCGGCGAAAGGGGAGTACATCACGATTACATGGGCCTATGACTTCGTCAAGATGGTTCTTATCCCCGTCGCTGCGATCCTGTCCCTGCCCTTCAGCATAAGGCTGGCTCTCGACGTCTTCGACATGACGGAGATCTGCAACACTATCTTCTACACGACCTTCTTCGACTTCAAGGACGCCAACGGCAACGAGATGATACGCCTGTCGATGTACATGATCATCGTGGCTGCCTGCCTGTTCTTCCTGTTCCGCTTCCTCAATTACCTGATCCGTTCGCTGTTCAGGTACTTCAAGCTGAACGCCCTGCGCCGCTCCAGCGGCAAGTCGCACATCCATACCAACGAGGTCAACCTTACCCTTGCGAACAACGTCATCAGCATCCTCGTCTGGGGTGTCTATATCATAATCACCTTCACCCTGATAAAGATCCCGACAGGAGCCCTTTCGATAATAGCCGCCGGCCTCGCTACCGGTGTCGGTCTTGCCATGAAGGACATCCTGAACAACTTCATCTACGGTATCCAGCTGATGTCCGGGCGCCTGAGGGTCGGCGACTGGGTCGAGTGCGACGGCGTGAGGGGCAAGGTCATGGAGATAAACTACCAGAGCACGCAGATCGAGACCATAGACGGAGCCGTCATGTCCTTCCTGAACACGGCCCTGTTCAACAAGAACTTCAAGAACCTCACTCGCAACAACGCCTACGAGTTCGTCAAAATCCCCGTCGGCGTCAGCTACGGGGTCGATGTCGACAAGGTCCGTGACGCCCTCCTGGAGGCCATGAAATCGCTTCAGACGAAGGATAAGTACGACCGCGACATCGTGGACGGCTCGAGGGGCATCAGCATCACCTTCGACGAATTCGGCGACAGTTCGGTTAATCTCGCCGTCAAGCAGTTCGTGCTCGTATCCGAGAAGGTGGCCTACATCGCCCGGGCCAAGGAACTTATATACAATACGCTGAACGAGAACGGCTTTGAAATACCGTTCCCGCAGGTGGACGTGCATATGAAGGAAAGCTAGTCCTTCGGAAGCAGGCAGACGGGTTCGTCGCTGCTGAACTCCATCCTGAGGCCGTCAGCCTTGATACGGCCGTTGCTCCGGTCCCTTTTGAAGACCTCGATGCAGCGGTCGTTCTTGCAAGCCGCAAGAAGGTACCGGCCGTCCGGCGTGATGCAGAAATTGCGGGGATGCTCCGCAGTGTTGACATATTCCGTGAAGCTGAAACTACCGTCTGGAAGCACGCGGAATGCGGCGATGCCGTCGTTGCCGCAGCGGTGTGAGCTGTAGAGGAACTTCCCGTCAGGGGAGAGGTGGATGTCGCCGCCGCCCTGGAATCCCGCTCCGGGGACTTCGAACCTTTGGACGGGGCTGAAGAGCGGCCGGCCTTCAGCGTCGGCGCTTATCTTCCAGGCAATCACTTCATTGGACAGCTCCGTCAGAACATAGAGCATCTGCGCGGCCGGGTTGAATTCCATGTGCCTGGGCCCGGAGGCCGGACTGCAGTCTATCTTCATCGACGGGCAGTCGGTAAGGGGCTGCTGCGCTTCCGCTTCGAAGCCGAGCACATGCAGGCAGTCCAGTCCGAGGTCGCAGGCGAGGATCCAGCGCCCTTCTATTCCGGCGGCCTTGCAGATTGCAGCGGGGATCTCCTTCGCCTGGTGCACGTGCGGGCTGCGCTGCCGTTTCGGGTCCGGCCCGCTGCCTTCGTAGCGTATGAACTGGACACGGCTGCATTCCGTCCCTTCGCAGCGTATCACCGAGATCGAGCCGCCGCGGTATTCGGAGATGATGTTGAACGGCGTCCCTTCGGCGTGCCAGATGTGCGCAGGGCCTTCTCCCAGTTCGTCGCAGCGGGCGGTCAGGGTGCCGTCCTCGAATGCGCAGAAATAGGCTCCGGGGTACTTGTGGGAGGGGGAGAGCAGCTCTCCCTTCTCGCCGAAGGCAAGGTACGAGGGGTCTTCCATCTCCATCGTCCCGAGCGTTTCGAACGTCCTTCCGTCGAATCGGACTTCATAAATTTTCTCTCCGAACGTGCCGACATAGAGTTCGTAACCGGCCTTCGAGCAGGCGGATAGTAAAATTGCAACAGATGCGAGGGTAAAGATGCTTATTTGCTTAAAAATCGAAATCATATTTTGAGTTTTGCTTCTAAATTCTAATTCTATAGTCTTTTCGAGCTGTCGAAAACGCAGCTATTTGGCCGGGATTCGTTGCGTAATAAAAATCTTAATTATTATATAAAGCGTTGATGTTCAGCGTTGTGCGAAATTAGTAAAATTTTTTCAAAAATATTTTGCAGAATAAAAAAATGTTTCTACCTTTGCACTCGGGTCGTGTAAGTGAGAGTTCTTCCCCGACGACCTATTGGTTATTAGTTTTAGTGTTATTAATTATGTGGTTAGTATGAGTTGTTGCCGTGAGGTACCAACTCATTTTCTTTTTAGTACCTTTGTAGAAGCAAATATACGAAAATATGGAAAACAAGGACAACCAGATGAAGATTGAGATCAAGCCCGAGATCGCTTCGGGTTCCTATAGCAATCTCGCCGTGATCACTCATTCCCGCAGCGAATTCATAATCGATTTCGCGACGATGATGCCCGCCCTTCCCGTGGCGCAGGTCACCAACCGTATCGTGATGACTCCGGATCATGCGAAGCGTCTCCTGAATGCCCTTGTGGATAATGTCTCGAAGTATGAGGCCCAGTTCGGGCCCATCGAGGGAGTGGAGCCCCGCGGGACCCTGAACCTTGCGGATTTCGCGCCCCAGGGCGGGGCGAAGAGCTAGAATTTCCTAAGTTCTTCCCAGACCCGGTGGATCGGGAATCCCATCACGTTGTAGAACGAACCTTCTATACGCGTGATACCGATATAGCCTATCCATTCCTGGATGCCATATGCGCCGGCCTTGTCGTAGGGCCGGTATTTTTCTATGTAGTAGTCGATTTCTTCTTCCGTGAGTTCCTTGAACCAGACGAGGGTGCTGTCGGAGAAGGTGACTTCCTTTTCGGGGGAGCGGAGGGTCACCGCCGTGATGACCTCGTGTTCCCGGCCGGACAGGGTACGGAGCATTTCCCGGGCCCTGGCCTTGTCCGCGGGCTTTCCGAGTATCTCGTCGCCGCAGAGGACCATTGTATCCGAGGTGATGAGGATCTCGTCTTTTTCGAGCGGCCTGTGGAAGCCGTGGGACTTGCCTCTCGACATCAGCGAAGGGTAGAGCGCAGCGGGTGTTTCCGGGCTGGAGCCTTCCTTGAAGTCGTTGCCCGTATCTATCGTGAAATCAATGTCCAGCGCTGCGAGGAGCTCCCGCCTTCTCGGGGAGTTGCTGCCGAGGATGATGCGGCTCATATCAATAGACTTTTTCGTAGGTGTAGTCGTCGCCGAAGCTCCACTTGCCAGCCGCTTTCATGACCTTTTCGACGCAGTCCCTGATGCAGCCTTTGCCGCCCGGGAAGGGGGAGACGTAGTCCGCTGCCGCCCGGACTTCAGGCGCCGCGTCCGCAGGGGCCACGCCTATGCCTGCAGCCCTGACCGCGGGGAGGTCCGGGATGTCGTCGCCGACATAAATTATCTCTTCAAGTGAGAGCCCGTATTTTGCGCAGAATTCGTGTATCAGCGGAAGCTTTCCGCGGCAGCCCATGTGGATGTCGTCCTCAGGGACCATGCAGGTCAGGAACCTGGCCTTGATGCCCGGGGTGCAGCCTCCTGTGAAGACACCTACCTTGATGCCGTTGGTCGCCGCCATGCGCACCGCGAAGGTGTCTTTGGCGTTGAAGCAGCGGAGCAGGTCGCCGTTGTCCATCTGCAGCAGGCTCCCGTCCGTCATGACTCCGTCCACGTCGAATGTGATTGCTTTGATCTTCGAGAAATCCATGGCGCAAAGGTACGCATATTTTGGGAATCTTCTTTGTTTCGTGCAATTCGTTTTGGGCGTTGCACCGCAGCCCCAGCCCTTCGGATGCCGGGAGGCGTTTCCACCGGGCGCATGGTGGTCGTTTTTCGCCGGTTCTGATTTGCAAGTTGTTGAGCTGCCGTGTCTTGGCTATTTGGCCTTGCGTAAAATGACGCAAGGCTGGAGTGAACAACAGGCGAGCCGCCGCGGGCAGAAGGTGTCCGTGGGGCTCCGTTCCGCTTCGCGTCACTCCGTACCCTCCCACCGTTTCCTGCGTCCTGCCTGCGGCAGAACTTGTCTCCGGCGGGCCCCTCCCGCTGCCCGTGAGCGCGGGTGCTCACGCCCCCGGACGACCTTTGCCTGCGGCATGGCGAAATGTACTAGATTGGGTAGTTTTGATGATAAGAGGAAATAAACTACATTTGTATTTGCCGAAAAGTTCAATAAACCATAGGAACAGGCAATTGTAATCATATGAGAAAAGTTTTATTAACACTCGTCGCGTTCTTGGCTTTTTCACTGTTGTGCTTTAGTCAGATTTCTCTTGGAATGGCAGGGCGTAATATAGTTGGGACTATGCCCCAACCTTCATGTAAACCACTTGAAGAAGGAATAGTCGTTGTAGATGTTGTAGTTGACAGATACGGGACCGTTAAGAGAGTTGCAATCGAAGCGGACGGGACAACCTTTAAGGACAAAACAGTCCTGGAGGCGTGTGGTGAGGCCGCAATGGCGACTCGATTCAATGTGGATGCTTCTGCTCCGGAATTGCAAGAGGGGACATTATATTACAAGTTCAATAATGGCTATAGTGGAAAGTATACCACAATCAAAAGTTTTGTAGAAAAAGAATATAACGGTGTGTTTTGTGTCAAAGGAGTATTTGATGGAGTTGTGGATTATAACAAGCTCATTTTCCTGATTAATGAGGATGATTACATTATTCCAATACAACTCATAAAGAAAGATCTTGGTGCGGAAAAGCGCTTCCGAGCATTGGATTTGCAAAAAGGTGATACCTTGACGGTTAAAGGACGTTTTTCCACAATAGATGTTAACTATGAGTCCTACAAGGGTCTTAAGGAAGCAATGATAATAGGAAGGAAAGAAACAGGTGGGAAAGACGATGATGAGCCAAAGAACATCACAAAAGTACCTTTTCAGATTGTAGAGGATAAGCCGACTTTTAACGGCGGAGATGCCAATGAGTTCTCAAAATGGGTTAATCAAAACCTCGTGTATCCTAAAGTAGCAACTCGCCAAATGATAGAAGGAAAAGTGATGGTGCAGTTTACAGTGGAAGCTTGAATTCAAATTGTAAATGCAACTGATATAAAAGTGATTGAATAGTAAGTTGGAAGAAAAAGGAGACAAGCTTTAAGACTTGTCTCCAACGGAAAAGCTTACTATCTTAGCCGTCAATCGCCAAATATCAGACCAGATGAAGCATTTATCCGAAGGACAAAGGTATGAAATTTCAGCCTTAGTACGAGCACATCACACGAAAACAGAGATTGCCGCAATCGTAGGTGTACACAAATCGACCATTACGAGAGAACTGAAGCGTAATGGGTATTTGGGAACAAGTACGTATTACGCGGCATTTGCACAGCGGAAGTCAGAGCAGAGACGCCGTATTTGCTCGAGTAACTTTAAAAGATCGACACCCCGATCCGTATTTGAGACTGCCAGAAGGCTCATTGTTGACGAACAGTACAGTCCGGAGCAAGTGGTCGGCCATTGTCGACGCCATGGCATTCGGATGTGTTCTCACGAAACGCTTTACAAGTGGATATGGAAAGACAAAAGATGTGGCGGGGATGTGTATTTGTCTTTACGGCATCGCGGAAAGAAATACAGGAAGCGAGGTGCAGTCAATAACAGCCGCAGGCATATTCCAAACGCGATAGATATCTCAGAAAGACCTGTTATCGTAGATCGGAGATCTCGCTTCGGTGATTTTGAGATTGACACCATCGTAGGCGCGTCGTCTCATCAGCACATCCTCACTGTGGTGGAGAGAAAAGCTGGGCTGCTATTTATGGCGAGACTGCGAAAGCCAACCGCCCGGGAGGCTGCTGACAAGCTGATAGAAATACTGTCTCCACTAGCCAAGCATGGATATGTAAAGACTATTACTGCAGACAACGGATTTCAATTCGCACAACACGAAAGAGTGTCATCCGCATTGGGCGCAACTATGTATTTCGCTCGTCCGTATCACTCCTGGGAGCGGGGAACAAATGAGAATACAAATGGCCTGATCAGACAGTACCTCCCCAAGAAAACCAACTTCGACAACTACTCCGACCAAGACCTGGAAGAAATACAAATGAGGTTGAATAGCCGCCCTCGAAAAAGGCTGGGCTATTCAACCCCAAATGAAATTTTTAAAACTTTAACCCAGATTGACGATTCAGTTGCATTTCACGCTTGAATCCACG
>JAEEIQ010000055.1 GCA_016281435.1 Bacteroidales bacterium | reverse complement strand
CTCCGAAGCAAGGCTAAAAAAATTTCTAAGTCTAATTGCCTTAATCATATTATCCTCATTTAATCATTTTGCAAAAAAACTACTATTTCCTCAGTCATACCGAGTTTTAACAATATTTTAAAAGCACTCAGTTTTAGGATTCAAATGCTTTGACGACTCACGTTGTAACTTACCTCCTATGCTTCCCGGGAAGTATATTGGCCGTAATCTTGCTGTCACCGGTATCCAGACGCAAGGCCTTCACTTCACGGGTAGAGGAAACATAGTCTATCTTACCATATCCCCCGACCAGCCGTGGCCGAGATCCCAATGCTCATCGTAAACGAATTCGAAGTAAGGCAGGGAGAATTCCTCTTCGATAAGGGCAGTGAGTTCTTCCTGGAGAGGTTCCGCCCATTTGCCGACAAGGACGATGAACTTGTCGATGGTCCAAGCGACACGGCCGCGGGGCACCTGAGTGTAGTCTCCCTTGAACTTGGTTTCCGCGTGCTGGGCTTGGGCACGGAAGTACTCCTTGGCCCAGACCTGCCGGTGCAGATGGGGATAGTTTATAAAAGGAATGCCCTTTTCAGCCGCTTCTTCCACCATGACCGGGGTCAGTTCCTGCTTGCGGACTCCGAAGAGGCTGTGCTCCGCAGGGTCATACCAGAATATCCCGACCGAAGGCATCTGCCCGTCAAACGAGCTCATGTCTTCCATCTGTGCTTTATGGTCCTTATCGCTGAGTCTTGTCATTTCCTAAATCCCTTGAGGCTTGTAGTACCCGGCATACCATTCTGCAAATTTGCGGAGGCCTTCGCGGAGGGTGATGCGGGGGGTGAAGCCGAAGTCGCGTTCGAGGGCGGTGGAGTCGGCGTAGGTCGTGGGGACATCGCCGGGCTGCATCGGGACGAGTTCCTTGTGAGCCTCGAAATCGTAGTCCCCGGGCAGGACGCCGGCGCGTAGGAGCTCTTCCTGCAGTATCTGAACGAAGTCCAGCAGGTTCTCCGGCTGGCCGCCTCCAATGTTGTACACGGCATAGGGCGGAACCGGCAGGCCGTCTTCGCCTTTCTTGCGCTCGGGGGCTCTCCCCATCACCCGCACAATGCCCTCAACGATATCGTCCACATAGGTAAAGTCCCGGCGGCAATTGCCGTAGTTGTAGATCTGGATGGTCTTTCCGGCAAGCAGCTTGTTGGTGAAGCCGAAGTAGGCCATGTCCGGACGTCCGGCTGGGCCGTAAACCGTAAAGAACCGCAAACCCGTCGTCGGGATATCGTAGAGCTTGCTGTAGCAGTGCGCGAAGAGTTCGTTGCTTTTCTTCGTCGCCGCATAGAGCGAAACCGGATTGTCCACGCGGTCGTCGGTGCTGAAAGGTACCTTCTTGTTGCCTCCATAGACGGAGCTGGAACTTGCATACACCAAATGCTCCACCGGGTTGTGCCTGCAGGCTTCAAGGATATTGTAGAAGCCTATCATGTTGCTCTGGATATAGGCGTCTGGATTCTCGATGGAATAGCGAACCCCTGCCTGGGCCGCAAGGTTCACAACAATATCGAACTTATACTCTTCAAACAACCTGTCAACAAACGCCTTGTCGGCAATATTACCCTTGAAGAAAGCATATTCGTTCTCCGGATGCTCCCCCGCCGTCTTCTCGATACAGCGGAGCCTGTATTCCTTAAGCGAAGGGTCGTAGTAGTCGTTCATGTTGTCCAACCCCACTATCATCCCCTCCGTCAATTCCTTGAAAAGCCGCTTTACCAGACTCGCTCCTATGAACCCGGCGCTGCCGGTGACAAGTATCTTTCTCATTCCGCCTCGAATATCTTCTTCACTGCTTCATAACTCTGAAGGTCCCCGATGTCGTAACGACGACCCGGCATCTCCCATGCGTGTACAACAGTTTGGCCGCAAAGCCATGCGATAAAACTGCCGGGAGCGTCTACTCCGCAGCCGGACTCAATCGCTTCGCCGACCTTGGGCACATCGGCAGCCTCAAGGTAGTAGAACGGAGGGCAGCACCAGTTGCTCTTCGGCTCCGTCGGTTTCTCTTCCATCGAAAGCACCTTGTCATCAGCCCCAAGCTCAATTACTCCGGTCTTGCGCAGTTTAGCAGGGTCCGGTTCATGATATCGCATTATGCATGAAGTCCCTTTCGAGCGCGCATAGTCAAGAAAGACGCAGAGACTGAACGACAGCAGGTTGTCCCCCGCCATGACGAGCAGGTCATCCTCAACCCCGACAGCATCAATTCCCAACTGCATATCCCTCACCGCACCCAGTCGCCCCTCGTTTGAAGACGAACCGTCATCAACGACGCTGACGTTGCGCCCGGCAGCCCATTTCTCAAAGACCGGGGCAAACCTATGGTTCGTCACCACCACATACCCGTCCACCAATCCAGCCTTATCAAGATCCTCTATCAGCCAATCCAGAATCGGCTTCCCGCCGACCTCCAGAAGGGGTTTCGGGAAGTTCTCCGTCAATGGATATAGCCGGGTAGCGTAACCCGCAGCAAGGATAAGACACTTCATAACTTCACTCCGTCCGCACTACCGCAGACATAAGCGCTATACTTTCCTTCCATCGCAGGGAAAGACTTCAGATACGCATCAGAGACCTCCCTGTTGACGGACTCCTCACACGCCGGATCGATCAGCGCCATGCAGCAGCCCTTGAAGCCGGCTCCGCTGAAACGGCCGCCGTAGATACCCTCGGTACGGGTCATTATCTCGTAAAGACGTATCTGCTCCGGGGCTCCGGATTCCCAGTTATGGATGCTGCTCCATCCAGATTCGAAAGACAGACGGCCATACTCCCCGATATCTCCTTTACGCCAAGCCTCAACCCCTTTTTCTACGCGCTCGAACTCGGTATACCAATGCTCGCACCTACGAGCCCAGGGCTGGGGAAGCCTGTCCTTATACTGCTCGTATACCTCTCTCGGGACATTACGGGCATTAGCGTCCTTGACTTTCCCATACTCCATTCCGGCAAAAGCCTGCAGCGCATAAACCCCGGCCCTAAGCTCGTCCACACGGACATTGTAGCCCGATGCGGCGAGGCTCTGTTCCAGTCCGGAGAAGAAGATGGCTATCTTGAATGGCTTCATCTTCGCGCTCTTCGGGATCAATTCATATTCCCCGTTCCTGGTGTCAAGATAGAACAGATGGTCCTTGCGGCAGAGCACTTCACAGCTCTGGTCCAGTTTTCCGACGCCGACCCCGACATAGACCGATTCAGCTTCATGGGCGATGTCGATTATTTCCTGCCGGTCAGGCTCGATCCCGTTGATCTTGCAAAGAGCCACAAGGAAAGCAATGATCACCGCCGCGCTGGAGGAAAGGCCCCCGATAGGCAGCGAGCCTTCAATCACGCCGCAGATACCGAGACCCAGTTTATATCTTTTGCCCAGCATGAGAGTCGCTCCACGAAGGTAATCCGCCCAATCATTCTGCTTCAAGGCCGGCACCGACGCAATATGCCACTGAGCCCTTTTCGGGAACTGCAGGGAGGCCATCTCGACGACGCCGTTCATCTTCGGGGCGAAGGCGATATGGATGCCCTTGTCGATCGCAAAGCCCGTGATCTTCCCGAGGTTATGGTCGGAATGGGCGCCGATCGGGCACACCCTGTACGGGCAGAATGCCACCCCCGCAGGGTCCTTCTGGTATATTTCCTTGAAGCGTTCTTCGCAGAGCATAAAACTTATTGTTTCGAATCTTCAATCACTTTCATCAGGTACTGCCCGTACTGGTTTTTCAGCATGGGTTCAGCAAGGCAGCGCATGCAGGACTCGTCGATCCATCCGGCCCGGAAGGCGATTTCTTCCAGGCAGGCGACCTTCAGGCCCTGGCGCTTCTCGATCACTTCGACGAAGGTCGAGGCCTCGGAGAGGCTGTCGTGCGTGCCTGTGTCCAGCCATGCGAACCCGCGCCCGAGGGGCTGCACCTTCAGCCGGCCTTCGCCAAGGAAGGCCCGGTTGACATCCGTAATCTCCAGTTCGCCGCGGGCGCTGGGCCTGATCCCTTTGGCAATCCGGACGACCTCGTTGGGATAGAAATACATCCCCACGACCGCATAGTTGCTTTTAGGCTCCTTCGGCTTTTCTTCTATCGACACGCAGTTGCCCTGCCCGTCGAATTCGGCGACGCCGTATCTTTCGGGGTCCGATACCCAGTAGCCGAAGACGGTGGCCTTGGCTCCGCTTTCCGCCGCGCGGACCGCGTCCCGCAGCAGTTCGGTGAACCTGCTGCCGTAGAAGATATTGTCCCCGAGGACCAGGCACACGCTGTCGCTCCCTATGAACTTTTCGCCTATGATGAAGGCCTGCGCGAGGCCGTCCGGCGAGGGCTGCTCGGCGTATTCGAAGCGGACTCCGAGCTCGCTCCCGTCGCCCAGCAGGCGGCGGAAGGCCGGAAGGTCCTGAGGGGTGGAGATGATCAGAATATCCCGTATCCCCGCCAGCATCAGCATGCTGATGGGGTAATAGACCATCGGCTTGTCATAGACGGGCAGCAGCTGCTTGCTGACGCCCTTCGTTATAGGGTAAAGCCTTGTGCCGGAGCCTCCGGCAAGTACGATTCCTTTCATTTATCGTCCTTTATACATCTCCTCGTAGTACCTCTGGTAGTCGCCGGAGGTGACGTTGTCGAGCCAGGCCTGGTGGTCGAGGTACCAGCGGACTGTCTTTTCTATGCCTTCTTCGAACTGGAGGGAGGGTTCCCAGCCGAGTTCGCGCTGCAGCTTTCGGGAGTCGATTGCGTAGCGCAGGTCGTGCCCGGCACGGTCGGTGACATAGGTAATCAGGTCCATGTCCTCCCCTTCGGCGCGGCCGAGGAGCCGGTCCACGGTCCGGATCAGCACCTTCACTATGTCGATGTTCTTCCACTCGTTGAAGCCGCCGATGTTGTAGGTGTCCCCGTCGCGGCCTTCATGGAAGATCAGGTCTATCGCCCTCGCGTGGTCCTCGACATAGAGCCAGTCGCGCACGTTCTCGCCCTTCCCGTACACCGGCAGCGGCTTGCGGTGCCGGATATTGTTGATGAACAGCGGGATGAGCTTCTCGGGGAACTGGTAGGGGCCGTAGTTGTTCGAGCAGTTCGTGACGACTACCGGAAGACCGTAGGTGTCATGGAAGGCCCGCACGAAATGGTCGCTCGAAGCCTTCGCCGCCGAATATGGAGAGTGCGGATTGTACCTGGTTTCCTCCGTAAAGAGCCGGCCGTCCATCTGCAGCGCCCCGTAGACTTCGTCCGTCGAGATATGGTAGAACCTCTTCCCTTCGAAAGCGCCTTCCCATGCGGCCTTCGCGGCCTGAAGGAGACTCAAAGTCCCCATGACGTTAGTCTGGGCGAAGGTGAAGGGGTCCTTGATCGAACGGTCGACGTGCGATTCCGCCGCAAGGTGGATAATCCCGTCGACGCCTTCTTCGCGCATCAGGGCCAGCACTCCCTCGAAGTCGCAGATGTCCATCTTCACGAACCGATAGTTCGACCTGTCCTCGATGTCTCGCAGGTTCGCGAGGTTCCCGGCGTAGGTCAGCTTGTCGAGGTTGATGATCCTGTACTCCGGGTACTTCGTGACGAACAGCCGCACGACGTGGCTGCCTATGAATCCGGCTCCTCCGGTTATGAGAACAACCCTCCTACGCAAAACGCTTTTCTATGACTTTCCAGTCGAGTATCTTCCAGAGGGCTTCGAGGTAGGCCGGGCGCCTGTTCTGCCAGTCGAGGTAGTAGGCGTGCTCCCAGACGTCGAAGGTCAGGATGGGCCTGAGCCCGCGAGCGACGGGGTTGCCCGCGCCGCTTTCCTGCAGGATCTGCAACTGCCCTTCCGCGTTGGCGGCGAGCCAGACCCAGCCGCTGCCGAAAACTCCGGCGCCTTTCGCGGCGAATTCGGCCTTGAAGGCGTCGATGCTGCCCCACTGCTCCGCGATCTTCGCTGCAAGGGCCCCGGCGGGAGCCGAAGGGGCGGCGGAGAACTGTTCGAAGTACATCTCGTGGTTCAGGATCTGGCCCGCGTTGTTGAACACGGCGCCTTCAGAGCCCCGGATTATGTCTTCCAGAGGCTGCTCCTCGAAGGGGGTGCCTGCGATAAGTTCGTTGAGTTTGTCCACGTAGCCCTTGAGGTGCTTGCCGTGGTGGAACTCCAGCGTACGGGCGCTGATAACGGGCTCCAGTGCGTCCGGAGCGTAAGGGAGGTCAGTCAGTTTGAACATCGTATTCTGCAAATTTGGAGGATGAAGCCGATTTGAATTCAGGCACGGTGCGCTTCATCAGTTTCACCATGTCCGGGATTTCGACCTTGCGGGCGAGGGTTTCGAGGGTAGAGACTACCTTGCAGGCGTCTTCGTACTCGTAGGCGCGCACCTTCGCGATGCGTATCCTCTCGTGGAAGGCGGGCAGGGTGTTTTCCTTGTCCGAGAGCACTTCCTCGTAGAGCTTTTCGCCGGGGCGCAGGCCCGTGTATTCGATCTTGATGTCCTTGTCCGGCACGAATCCGGCGAGGGTGATCATGCGGCGGGCGAGCTGGTCGATCTTCACGGCCTTGCCCATGTCGAAGACGAAGATCTGGTTCCCGGTGCTCATCGTCGCGGCCTCCATGACGAGGCGGCAGGCCTCCGGTATGGTCATGAAGAAGCGGTTGATGTCGGGATGCGTGACCGTGACGGGGCCGCCGGCGGCGATCTGCTCGCGGAAGCGCGGGATCACGGAGCCGTTGGAGCCCAGCACGTTGCCGAAGCGCGTCGTGACAAAGCGGGTCTTGCCGCGGGTCTCGCCTTTCTCGATCGAGAGGCCGAGGCTCTGGACATAGATTTCGGCGAGCCGCTTCGTGCAGCCCATGATGTTGGTTGGGTTGACGGCCTTGTCCGTCGAGATCATGACCATCTTCTCGACCCCGTATTCGAGGCACTTGTCGGCCACGTTGCGTGTGCCGTAGACGTTGACGAGGACTGCTTCGCAGGGGTTTTCTTCCATCAGGGGCACGTGCTTGTAGGCCGCGGCGTGGAAGACCACCTGCGGGTGCCAGGTGCGGAAGGCGAAGTCCACGCGTTCCTTCTGGCGCACGTCGCCTATCACGGGCACGAAGTAGAGCTCGGGGAAACGGGATTCGAGTTCGAGGCGGAGGTTGTGCATCGGGGTCTCGGCGTTGTCGAAGAGGACGAGCTGCTTCACCCCGAAGGTCGCAAGCTGGCGCACCAGCTCCGAGCCTATCGATCCGGCGGCGCCGGTGACCATCACTACCTTGCCGGCGAAGTTGGCCCTGATCGCGTCGAGCGAGATCACTATCTCCTTGCGGCCGAGAAGGTCCTCGACCTTGACTTCGCGGGGGCGCAGGATGGACTGGCCTTCCACGACTTCGTCCACGGAGGGGATTATCAGGATCTTCACACCGTGCTGCGAGCAGAACTTGATCAGCCCGTCTTCCTCGCCCTGGGCGTCCGTGTCTTTCGAGAAGAGCACGGCGTCGATCCCGTTGTCGAGGATGATCTTGCGCAACTGCCTCTCGTCGTCGAAATGGTACACCGGGTACTGGTCGAGGATGAGGCTGGACCGGACAGTGGAGCGCTCGACGAAGCCGAGCATCTTGTAGTGCTTCGAGTTCTGCAGGCGTACTATGGTCGCCACGCTCTTGTCGGAGGTGCCGTAGACGAGGATGCGCTCGTGCTCGTATTTCTCAAGGAGACGGCTGTTGAGCGCGTTGTAAACGAGGATCATCACTATCCTCACCCCGAGCAGCAGGGCCAGCGTGACCATGAAGTCCAGCCCGGAGATGAAGAACAGCCAGTTCGAGTAGAAGCCGCTGACCGCGATCGCGATCAGGATCAACACGGATTTGCCGGCCGCCGAGAAGATGAAGGGGATGACATCCTTGATCCCGATGTGACGGATGATGATCTTGTAGGTCCTGGCCCAGAGGAACATCACGCCCGATCCTATCGCAGCGGCGCAGAAATAGACTATGCACAGGTCCCTGGACGTCAGGGGTATCGACAGCAGCCGGTCAGTGCCGAAGAGCACGATGAAGGAAGCCGCCATCGAGAGGACGAAGTCGATGGAGAAAATGATTTCACTGCGGAGATAGTTCTCCCTGAGCTTGGTGATTTTGAGATTTTTCAGATTCATACAGAATCGTTTGGTTTAACAAAATATTATTTTTGCTGCCTTTGCAAGGAATTGATTTTCAGCTCGTTACGGAAATTTTCGGCGAACGCTGGGCGCACACTTTCCACTCCCCGGGACACCGTTTTTCTTAAAAACTCCGTCCCCGGAAGCAGCCGGAATCCACTCCGTTTCTTTCGCCGCTGTCCTACGGTTCGAGGAGCCTGTCCAGCGCCCTTTTCCCGGATTCTTCGATGGCTTTCCGCCACTTGGCTGATTATTGTACAAATATAAGCATTCCCCGGCAATAAAAAAATAATTATCTTTGTGTTACGTATGGCAAAATTCCATCTTGAATCCGAGTTCAAGCCCTCCGGCGACCAGCCCCGGGCCATAGACCAGCTCTGCTCCGCGATCGAGAGCGGGGTCGGGGGCGTGACCCTGCTCGGCGTGACCGGGTCCGGAAAGACTTTCACCATGGCCGGGGTGATCGAGCGCCTGCAGAGGCCGGCCCTGATCCTCAGCCATAACAAGACCCTCGCGGCCCAACTTTACGGGGAGTTCAAATCCTTCTTCCCGAACAACGCCGTCGAGTATTTCGTCTCCTACTACGACTACTACCAGCCCGAAGCCTACATACCCCAGAGCGACACCTATATCGAGAAGGATCTCAGCATCAACGACCAGATCGACAAGTTGCGCCTTTCGGCCGCATCGGCCCTGCTTTCCGGGCGCCGGGACGTCGTTGTCGTCTCTTCGGTCTCGTGCCTCTACGGCATAGGCAACCCGGACGACTTCCACGAGCAGACGGTGACGGTCCGCCGGGGCGAGACGAGAAGCCTTACTTCCCTGCTGTACAAGCTCGTGGACGCGCTTTACTCCCGCACGGAGGTGGACTTCAAGAGGGGCACCTTCCGCGTGCGCGGGGACACCGTGGACGTCTATCTCGGAGGCTCCGACAACGCCGTCCGCATAGAGTTTTTCGGGGACGAGGTCGAGGGGCTCTTCGTGATCGACCCGCTGACCGGAGCGACGATCGAGGAGGTCGAGAGCATCTCGATCTACCCGGCCAACAACTTCGTCACGACGAAGGAGCGCGGGATCGCCGCTGTAAGCCACATCCAGGACGACCTGAAGCGCCAGATCGACTGGTTTGAGGATATGGGCAAGGGCCTGGAGGCCAAACGTTTGAAGCAGAGGGTCGAGTATGACCTCGAGATGATAAAGGAGATGGGCTGGTGCCCCGGGATCGAGAATTATTCCCGTTATTTCGACGGCCGCTCCGAGGGACAGCGCCCCTTCTGCCTGCTGGATTATTTCCCGAAGGATTTCATCACCTTCGTCGATGAGTCGCACGTGACCCTGCCCCAGGTGCGGGCCATGTACGGCGGCGACCATTCCCGCAAGGAGGTCCTCATCCAGTACGGCTTCCGGCTTCCCGCCGCGGCAGACAACAGGCCGCTTACCTTCCAGGAGTTCAACGCCATAACCGGGCAGAAGGTCTATGTCAGCGCCACCCCGGCGGAGTACGAGCTAGAGGCCTCGGAAGGCCTTGTCGTGGAGCAGCTTGTGCGGCCCACCGGCCTGCTCGACCCTCCCATCGAGGTCCTGCCGACGAAGAACCAGGTGGACGATCTCGTCGAGAAGATACGGGAGCGTTCCGAGCGGGAGGAAAGGGTGCTCGTGACGACGCTCACCAAGCGCATGGCAGAGGAACTGAATTCCTATCTCGAGCGCATCGGGGTGCGCGTGCGCTACATCCATTCGGACGTGGACACTTCGGAGAGGGTCGAGATCATCGAGGATTTCAAGAACGGGCTCTTCGACGTGCTGGTCGGGGTGAACCTCCTGCGAGAGGGTCTCGACATCCCGTCCGTCTCGCTCGTGGCCATCCTGGATGCGGACAAGGAGGGGTTCCTCCGCACGACGCGCGCCCTCACGCAGACAGCCGGCCGGGCCGCCCGCAACATCAACGGCCTCGTCGTGATGTATGCGGACACTATCACTCCCGCGATGGAGGAGACCATACGCGAGACGAACCGCCGCCGCTCCCGCCAGATCGAGTACAACGAGTTGCATCATATCACCCCGCGCCAGGTCGAGACGCGCACGAACATCCTCGCGAGCGAGCTGACTTCCGGCAAGGAGCAGCCGCGCGGAAGGGTCTCTGCCGCAAATTCTTACGACGCGCCGACCTATATCCCCAGCCCTTCGGAGCTAGGGCGCGGACGCATCTCCGTCGGCCTCGGACATGATTCGAAGCGGGAGGCCGGTTCCGCCTTCGAGGCCGGCCGCATAAGGGCCGATCTCGCGGCCGTTCTGCAGGATCCCGTGATCCGTTCCATGAGCCGGGAGCAGGTCGAAAAGCTGGTAGCGGAGGACAAGGAGAAGATGACCCATTCCGCCGCGGAGCTGGATTTCAGCGCGGCTGCCCGCTACAGGGACGAGATGTGGGCCCTGCAGGAGTATCTCAAGGTCTGGAAAGACTAGACGCGCCGCACTTTCTGCACGTGTTTCAGGGCCCCCACCTGCGAGAGGACCTTGTCCAGTTCCGTGTTGGAGGGGACCATCAGCCGCACTGCTATCTCGTATGAACCTGCGCGGCGGTTCTCGCTGACGTTGAAGGAGCGCACGGAGGCCTTGAACTGCCCTATCACGTTCATCACGTCCGCGAGGACGGAGTGCTCGAGGTCCGCCGTAATCGAGAGCGAACACTGGAAGTCGGCGTCGGAGCCGGTGTTGACCCAGCGCACCTTCTGGATGCGGTAGGGGTAGTTCGATATCAGCCTGGCGGCGTTGGGACAAGACATGCGGTGGATCTTGATCCCTTCACCGCGCGTCACGAATCCGAAGACGTCGTCCCCGAAGACGGGGTTGCAGCAGCGGGCCATCTTGTAGTCCATCCCGCGCACGTTCTTCGCATTGAGCACCAGGATGTTGTCCGACCCGGCGGCGGTCGCTCCCTCTGCGGTCCAGCGCTCAGGCTTCGGGGCCTCGGCGACCGCGGCGGCGGGCTTTTCCTCTTCTTCCGCGGCCTTCTGGATCCATGCCTTTATCTCGTTGATGTCGATCTGGCCGTCGGCGATGGCCGCCATGAACGGAATCACGGAGCTGATCTTGCGGGACTTCATGAAGTCCTTCATCATGTCGTCCGGGAATTCGAGCTTCCAGTTCTTGAGCCGCCTTTCGAGCAGCTCGCGCCCTTCCGCGGCCCGCTTGCGCTCGGCCGCGTCGAGTTCCTGGCGTATCTTCTGCCTGGCCTTTCCGGTGACCACCCAGCCCAGCCAGTCGCGGCTGGGGTGCTGGTTCTTTCCGGTCATGATCTCGACTACGTCGCCGGTCTTCAGCGGCTCCCGGATCGAGACGGCCTTGCCGGAGATGCGGGCGCCGGTGCAGCGGCATCCGAGGCCGCTGTGGATGTTGAAGGCGAAGTCCAGCACGCTGGCCCCGGCGGGAAGGATGCGCAGTTCCCCCGTCGGCGTGAACACGAAGATCTCCCCTGCCGGCGGCTTCGGAAGGTCCTCCGGAGCGGCGTCGCTGCGGTGCTCGAGGTTGTAGCGCACGCTGGTCAGCCAACCGTCCAGGGTCTGGGCCCCCTTGATGCCCTTGTAGGACCAGTGCGAGGCGAGGCCGCTCTCGGCCACTTCGTCCATGCGCTTCGTTCTGATCTGCACTTCCAGGGCATTCCCGGCACGGTTGCGCACCGTGATGTGCAGGGATTCGTAGCCGTTGGGCTTGGGCTGGGTCAGCCAGTCGCGAAGGCGGTTGGTGTCCGCCTCGTATTCTTCCGTGACGTATGAATAGACCTTCCAGCAGAGGTCGAGTTCCTTCTTGCGGTCCGGCTCGCAGTCGATTATGAAGCGTATCGCGAAGACGTCGTAGACCCCCTCGAAGGGGACGTTCTGCGCCTGCATCTTGCGGTAGATCGAGTAGGCAGTCTTCGTGCGGACCTTGAGCTTGTATGCGATCCCGGCTGCGGAGAGCTTCTTTTTCAGCGGCTCGATGAAGTCGCGGGACAGCTCCTCGCGGTCTTTCTCCGTGGCTTTCAGCTTGTTGGTGATGGCCCGGAACTGCTCCGGCTCGGCGTGGCGGAACCATATGTCCTCCATCTCGGACTTGATGTTGTAGAGCCCGAGCTGGTGCGCCAGCGGGATGTAGAGCATCAGGGTCTCGAGGAGTTTCTGGTCGCGCGCGCCTTTCGGGAAATACTGCAGGTTGCGCATCACTTCGAGCCTGTCCGCAATCTTTATGAGGGTGACTCTCGGGTCCGAGGAGTACTGGACTATGAGTTTCTTGTAGTTTTCGGCCTCGAGACGGGTGTCGCGAGGCTTGATTGTCGAGATCTTGTTCAGCCCGTCCACCATGGTCCGCACGTCCTCCGGGAAGGCGTCCACGGGGATGTCCGGGTGCAGGCGGGTGGCTTCGTGGAGATAGACGGCGACCTGGCAGGCTTCGGGAAGGCCTATCTCGTCGCGCACTATCGCGACGACGTTGTCCGGGTGCTCGATGAAGGGGTGGCCGTTGCTCCTGAGTTCCGCCTCAAGCGCCCGCAGGGCTATGTTCCGGGCTTCTGTGAGCATCTCTCTGTCAGTTCTTTATGGATTTCGCATCGAGGGCGCGCTGGAACGCGCGGGCGTTCCGCCTGTGTTCGTCGTAGGTCTTCGCGAAACGGTGGGAGCCGTTGAACGAAGGGTCGGCGCAGAAGTAGAGGTTGCCGCCTCCCCTGTCGGGGTTCAGGACGGCGTCGAGGGCGGCCTTCGAGGGGATGTAGATGGGTCCCGGGGGAAGGCCCGCATGGACATAGGTGTTGTACGGGGAGTCCACCTTGAGCTGGGATTTCAGGATCCTCCGCACGTCGTAGTCGAAGCAGAAGGCCACGGTGGGGTCCGCCTGCAGTTTCATCCCGCGGGAGAGACGGTTCAGGTAAACCCCGGCAATCTTAGGATATTCAGGAAGATAGTTGGATTCGCCGCAGACTATCGAAGCCACGATGGCGACCTGCAGGCGGTCCAGTTTCAGGGCCTTTGCCTTAGCGTCGCGCTCCTTTGTCCAGAACTCGTCGAGGGCCTTTTTCTGCCTGGCGAGGATGTCCTTCACCGAGGCCGTCCAGTACATTTCATAGGTATCCGGGACGAAGAGGGCGAAGACCGTCTCCGGGGTGAACCCGAATTCGGAGAGCAGGGCCTTGTCTTCCATCGCGGCGCGCACTTCGGCGGAGTCCGCCATCATCTGCGAGGATATCTTCCGGGCTATCTCGCCTCGCAGGCGCAGGGTCCCGGACAGGGTCAGGCGGACCGGGGTCTGCCAGCCGTTGTTCAGCATTCGGGCCACATAGACGCTGGTGTGGCCGGGCCTTACGACATAGTGGCCAGGGGTGATGTAGGTCGCGACCTGCTTCTTTTCGAACGTGCGCATGAGGCTGCGCTCCCGGCGCACGTTGCCTTCGAGCTGGGCCGCCACATCTTCCGGTCCCATCCCGGGGCGCACGAACAGCTCACCTTCCTCGCGGAAGTTGGGTATCTTGTTATCCAGCAGCCAGATGAAGCCTTCGGCCACCCCATAGGCAGCCAGCGCGAAAAGGAGTATCGCAGGGATTATCTTCTTCATTTCTTGCGGGACTTGGCGGGACGGAGGAGCACGGTGTCCCCTTCAGAGGGGACGTAGTCGGCTGCGAAGCCGTTCATGCGGCGGACGGACCCCATGCGCACGGCGAAGCGCTGGCATATGTCCCTGAGGGTCACGGGGTCTTCCCCGACGATGTACTTGTCGAGGCCCTTCGCGGCGTGGGCTTTCTTGGGCTGGATGAAGACCATGGTCCCGGGCGCGAGGGGCTCGCTTTCGCGGAGGTCGTTGTAGCGCAGGATCTCCTTCGTGAATAGCTTGTAGGCCTGGGCGATGGAGGCGTAGCTCTCGCCTTCCGAGGCATATACGAAGGGCACTCCGTTCTTCTCATAGACGGGCCGGCGGAGGGAGAAGACATAGTCCTCGTCATAGACGTCCGTGTCTATCCTCTTCGGCTCCTCGATGGTTTCCGGGGATTCCGGGATGGTGTCCGGGCGCTCTTCGAGTTTCGGGGTGTCGAAGCGCCAGAGCTTGTAGTCCTCGATCATCTTTATGAGCTTCCCGGCATAGGCGGGGTCTGTCGCGTAACCGGCCTTCTTGAGGCCGTAAGCCCATGATTTATAGTCGGTAACGTCGTACGAGAAGAGGAACTTGTAGCGGTCGCGGTAACGCAGGAAGTCGGAGTGGTCGCGGAAAGACATTTCGGCGTTCTTGTACACGCGGAAGCACTCCCCCTTCTTGTCGTCGTCGATGGCCATGGTCTTGCCCTTCCAGTCGGTGTGGCACTTGATGCCGAAGTGGTTGTTGCCTTCGGCGGCGAGTTTCGAGAGGCCGGCGCCGGATTCGATTATGCCCTGGGCGAGCGTGATGCTCGCAGGGACGCCCGTGCGGTACATCTCGCTGACCGCAACTTCGGAGTATTTGTCTATATAGGTCTGCCTGACATCCTGTCCCGTCAGGGCCAGGCCTGCAAGGAGCAGGGAGAAGAGAACGAGTAACCTTTTCATCATATTGCGCTGTTCACGCAAATTTAATGAAAAAGTTCTATATCTCGAACAGGTCTCCGTCTTGTGCAGCGTATGTTTCCGGAAAGACTTCCCGGCATTCCGCGATGTAGCGGTCGAAATCTTTGATGCGGGAGCTGTAATGGCCAACTATGAGCCTGCGGACGCCGGCGTCGAGGGCGCAGCGGGCGGCCTGGGCAGTGGTGGAGTGGAAGCGCTCGGCGGCCTTGTCCGCCATATCCGAGCAGTAGGTTGCTTCGTGGTAGAGGGTGTGCACCCCTCGGACATGGCCGGGCAGTGCGTCGAAGGGCCTGGTGTCGGAGCAGTAGGCGTAGGATTTGGCCTCGTAGTCCGGGTTTTCGAGGCGGTGCCGCTCCGTTACTATCTCGTCGAAGCGGTAGCCCCACGTGGGTATCTTGTGGTCCAGAGGGAAGGCCGTGACGGCCACGTGCTTGGAAGTGTGGACGAGCCGCGCTCCGTCCCCGGTCAACGGGTGGAAGACGAGTTCGTAGCCCTCTCCCGCGCCGAAATGGGCCCTGCAGTAGTCCAGGAACTCGCCGAGGTCTTCCGGACCGTAGATGTCGAGCCGGCCCGGCCGGCCGTACATGGACATCGTGTTGAGCAGCCCCGGGAGGCCGAAGACGTGGTCCCCGTGGGTGTGCGAGATGAAGATTGCCTCGGTCTTGAGAAAGGAAAGGTGGCAGCGGCGCATCTGCCGCTGCGTGCCTTCCCCGCAATCTATCAGAAACAAGCGCCCCTGTACGGACAGTACCTGGGCGCTTGGATTTCTGTCAGATACGGGCATGGCCGAAGCCGTACCCAGTGTCTGAAGCCGGAAGATCATTATTCTCCCTTCTCGAGTTTCTCCTTGAGGGCCGCCAGGGCGTCGATGTCGCCGAGGGTGGTCTTTTCAAGGTTGGAGTTGATCTTCTTGACGGCCTTCTTGGTGTTGTCGGATTCGGCGATGGCGGCCTTCTCCTTGACTTCCTGATAGGTCCTCACGTGCGAGAGGAGGATGCGGCGGGTGCTGCGGCGCAGCTCGACCACCTTGAACGGGAGGGTCTCGCCGGCGACTGCCTGCTTGCCGTCTTCCTTGATGAGCTCGCGGGTGAACGCGAATCCTTCAGCCTCACCTTCGAGGGTGATGGAAGCGCCCTTGTCGGTCACGGAGGCGATGGTGCCTTCGATCGTGCTGCCTACAGGGTACTTGGCCTCAACCTCGTCCCAAGGGTTGGGAAGAAGCTGCTTGCGGCCGAGGCTGAGCTTGTGGTTCGCCTCGTCGAAGTCGAGGATCTGGACGTCGATCGTGTCGCCGGATGCGACGAGCTCGGAAGGATGCTTGATCTTGTTCCAGCTGAGGTCGCTGATGTGCACGAGGCCTTCCACGCCGTCTTCCAGCTCGGCGAACACGCCGAAGTTGGTGATGTTGCGGACGACGGCCTTGTGGGCGCTGCCGACGGGATATTTCTCACGGATGGTCTCCCAAGGGTTCGCGGTGAGCTGCTTGATGCCGAGGGACATCTTGCGGGCCTCGCGGTCGATGCTCAGGATCTGGGCCTCGACCTCGTCACCGACCTTGAGGAACTCCTGCGCGTTGTGCAGACGGGGGCTCCAGGACATTTCGGAGACGTGTACGAGTCCTTCGACGCCGGGTTCGATCTCGATGAATGCGCCGTAGTCTGCAAGCAGGATGACCTTGCCCTTGACCTTGTCGCCGACCTTGAGGTTCGGATCGAGGTTGTCCCAAGGGTGCGGGGTGAGCTGCTTGAGTCCGAGGGCGATCCTCTTCTGCTGCTCGTTGAAGTCGAGAACGACCACCTTGATCTTCTGCTCGAGCGCGACCACCTCTTCGGGATGGTTGATGCGGCCCCAGCTGAGGTCGGTGATGTGGATGAGACCGTCCACTCCGCCGAGGTCCACGAACACGCCGTAGTTGGTGATGTTCTTGACTTCGCCTTCGAGGACCTGTCCCTTCTCGAGCTTGCCGATGAGCTCAGCCCTGCGGGCTTCCTGCTCGGCCTCGAGGAGAGCCTTGTGGGATACGACCACATTGCGGAACTCCTGGTTGATCTTGACGATCTTGAAGTCGATCGTCTGGTTCACATATACATCGTAGTCACGGATGGGCTTGATATCGATCTGGGAGCCGGGCAGGAACGCCTCGATTCCGAACACGTCGACTATCATGCCGCCTTTCGTGCGGGTCTTGACGAATCCCTTGACGACCTCGTCGTTCTCGTAGGCTTCGTTGACCCTGTCCCAAGACTTGAGAGCGCGGGCTTTCTTGTGGCTGAGGACCAACTGGCCCTTCTTGTCTTCCGCGGATTCGACATAGACTTCGACCTTGTCGCCGACCTTGAGGTCGGGGTTGTAACGGAAGTCGGTGGCGGGGATGACACCCTCGCTCTTGCCGCCGATCGTGACGACGACCTCGCGCTTGTTGATCGCGGTGACTTCTCCCTCGACGACTTCGTTCTCGACGATCTTCGAGAGGGTCTTCTCGTACTCCGCCCTGATCTGGTCCTTCTCGGCTCCGCCATAGACGTCGCCGCCTTCGAAGGCTTCCCAGTCGAAGTTCTCAGGCGCCACTGATGCGTTCAGGACAGCCTTGGTTTCTTTCATTTCTTCTGCCATAATAGTTTTTGTTGTACAGATTAGTTGTTGAACATTATGTTTTGTACCCGTAATTTGGGCGCGCAAAGATAGCAATTATTTTCTTAACTGCAAGGCATTTCTCTTTGCGGCGAGGCTTTTTTCACCCCTCCTGTACCGCGCCCTCTTGGCTCACGCCATCCAGGCCCGCGCCTATACGCGGCGCTCCTGCCCCACAAAGTATCCCCCCCCTTTGCCGTGGCAGATAAACAATTGACAGTCAACAAAAGGAACCTACACGCTTCCATCGCGTGGATTCAAGCGTGAAATGCAACTGAATCGTCAATCTGGGTTAAAGTTTTAAAAATTTCATTTGGGGTTGAATAGCCCAGCCTTTTTCGAGGGCGGCTATTCAACCTCATTTGTATTTCTTCCAGGT
>JAEEIQ010000054.1 GCA_016281435.1 Bacteroidales bacterium | reverse complement strand
CGGGCGGCGTCGGCCTTACCCACTCCGGACTTTACGACACCGGTGATACCGGCGCGGCGCAAGGCCTCATATTCGGAGTCCATTGCTACGATCAAACCTGTCTTCATTGTATATCTGCTTCGAATTCGATTTTCTGACCCTGGACCAGGCGGTCGCAGGCGATTGCAAGCGACGGGGTGCCGCTTACGGAAGGATTGTCGATGACGATCCACTGTGACTTGCCGGGCAGCAGCGACCGCAGGTCGTACCCGCCCCGGACGCCATCGACCTCCACGAAGGCATCGTGATAAATCGGAGCCACGCCCATGTTGCTGACCAGCACTGCAGCACCAGCACCTTCCTTTACCAGGAAGTCCTCCACACGGAACCTGTAACCCATGGACATGGAGGCCTCCTTTATGCGGGACCATTTCTGGTAGCGGGGCTGGTCGTTGCCGATGATGAACGTGAGGTGGAACTTAGCCACTTCGTTCTCGAACTTGCGCCCATATATGCCGGCAGGGTCCAGGCAGTGCTTCTGGTCGTAGTCTTCGTAATAGCTGAACTCTCCCCCGGCAGGAGACCCCACATACCTATCGGAGCCGAAGAAGTTCCAGTTCTTGCGGTTGTACTTGTCGTGCTCCTCGCACATGAAGGAATCGTCGAACACGCCGAAACGGACATCAAGCAGCGCCGGAGTGGACGGGAATGGACTGTATTTGCCGTCGGCGGCATCGATGGAGATGAGCCAGGGGGTATGGACGAACCAGCCCGGCATGGCCTGGATGAATTTAGCCTGGAACTCCTTGGAGGGGAAAGTCCTGCCGAGGATGAAGGGGCCGTCGTATATGTGGTATTCGGCCCACAGGCCAAATCCTGTCTCTATGAACGCCAGGCGCGGATCCTGGTCGTATCGTTCCGCAAACAGGCGGTAGAACTCCATATGGAAACGCCGGAGTTCGCTGCAGCGCCAGTCGGGGAAATAGGTCGTACGGCCTTCGCTCTTGCCCTTTGTCTCTTCATAATCAGGCAGGGCCTTGATATAATCGGGGACCGCGCAGGACTTGCCGACATAAGTATAACGGAAACGGATGACCGCCTGGTGTCCCCTGGATGCAACCCTGGCAAGCAGCTTATCGACCACGGACCAGTCATAGATGTCCTTTTCCTTGCAGACGTCGGAATAAAGCATATAGGAGAACTCCAGCTGGAGGTCGCCCTTCGCCACCTGGTCCGAATCGGTCCAGAGGACTATTCCGGTCATAGGCTGGACCTGCGTGAGGGACGAGGTGAGGGGCACCCGGGAATAGCCGGAGAACTCTTCGGGGATGTTCTCCTGGCCGGACTGGGAGCCGCCGCCTGGATTGTCATCGCCAGGGGTCTCGTCTCCGCCAGGAGTTTCATCGCCACCGGGGGTATCGTCGCCAGGGGTCTCGTCTCCGCCGGGCAGTTCCTTGTCGTCCGAAGGCCGGGGACCTCCGCCGGGGATGTCGGTTCCCCCGGTACAGCAGACGGCGATCGCTACAAGCGCAGCAAGGAAAAAACGTTTCATATTCAGTCTGTAAATACCATTTCGTCAAGCAGCCAGGAGGCTCCTCCTATGCGTTCGACGACGAACAACAGATATCTGATATCCAGGGAGATGTTCCTGCAGTAGCCGGGGTCGAAGACCAGGTCGCTCATCGTGCCTTCCCATACGCGGTCGAAGTTGATGCCGATGAGGTTGCCGTCGGCGTCAATGACCGGACTGCCGGAATTGCCGCCGGACGTATGGTTGGTGGCGAGGAAACAGACAGGCTGGTTCTCATATCCGCCGGCCGCATAGATGTCACGCAGCTTCTGGGGAATGTCATAATCGAAAATGTTAGGATTGTCCTTCTCCATAATGCCCCTGAGGGTCGAGACGGGCGAGTAATACACGGCGTCGGCGGGACTGTATCCCTGGACCTTGCCGTATGCGACGCGCAGGGTCAGGTTGGCGTCGGGATAGAAAGCCTTCTGCGGTTCGAACTCCATCTGCGCCTTCATATACTCCCTGTTGGCCTTCTTGAGCTCTTTGGCCACCTCCTGGATGACGGGGGCGAGTGTCCCGGAGAACCAGGAATCGAAGGCGTCGCACATTTCCAGTGCAGGGTCGCCTGCCAGGTCTTCCACGGAAGAGATAGCACAGACGCGGGCCTTGTCAGTGAACAGGGAGCGGGCGTACAGATCGTCCTTCCAAGCCTCCATGCTGCCGTATGATGCAAGCTTTTGTTTGAAATACTCCGGCTGGAATTCGGGCGGCAGTTCCTTTGCAAACGCACTCATGAGCGCCACGAAGGTCTCTTCATCGATGGGCTGATAATAATCCTTGAAGAAGTTGTCGGCCAGCCCCTGCAGGGAACGTCCGGCCTTGAGAGCGGCGCGGACACGGGAGGCGAAACTCAGGAGTTCGATGCTCCGGACCGTCTCGTTAAGGTACTCGTAGGCAAGGTAATAAGGCTCACGACGGGCATACAGGCTACCGAGCTTTGCGGTGAGGCCTTCGTAACGGGTGCCTTTTGCCCATTGCTCAAAACGGCGTTCGTATTCCTGCTTGGCGGCGACGGTCCCAAGGCGCATGATGCCTCCGGACTCGCCCTGCCACTTCTTCCAGGCGTTGGCGACATTGGCATTCTTGGAAGAATACTGGATGCGTACGGCCTGGCTCTGTGACATATATTTCTTCTGGATGTCGAGACGGAGCGTACGCAGGGCGATCTTGCGGGGGTCGGAGACTTCGCCGATATAGCGCACCACTTCGCTCATTACGTATTCGCGGGTGGTACCGGGACAGCCGTAAACCATCGTAAAGTCCCCTTCCTTCACGCCGGAACGGTTGATGCGGAAGAACTTGCGGGGCACGTAGGGAACGTTGTCCGGAGAGTAGTCGGCGGGATTGTTGTCGGCGTCGGCGTATATGCGGAAAATGGAGAAATCGCCGGTGTGACGGGGCCACATCCAGTTGTCGGTGTCGCCTCCGAACTTGCCGATCGAAGAAGGCGGGGCGCCGACAAGGCGGACGTCGCGGTACACCCTGTAAACGAACAGATAATACTGATTGGCGTAATACAGCGCCTCCACGCTGGCGCGGATGCCCTTGGACTTGTCGGACGAACGCTTCACAATCGCGGCGGAATTGGCGGCCACGATGGAGTCGCGGCCCGACTCGGGCATCGATTCGTCATAACCTGCGAGAACCTCGGCGGTTACGTCTTCCATCCTGTCCAGGAAGCTTACCGTCAGCCCGGGATTGGGAAGTTCGTCCCTGCGGCATCCGGCCCAGAAGCCGTCCTTGAGGTAATCGTGCTCCACGCTGCTGTGACGCTGGATATAGCTGTAACCGCAGTGATGATTGGTCAGCAGGAGACCCGATTCGGACACCAGCTCACCGGTGCATCCGGAGCCGAAAAGGACTACGGCATCCTTGAGCGAGGCCCTGTTGATGCTGTATATGTCTTCTGCGGAAAGGCGGGCGCCTTTCGAGCCCATGTCGTCGATGCGCTGCGAGATGAGGGCGGGCAGCCACATGCCCTCGTCGGCCCGGGAGGAAGCCCAGGCCGAGAGGATCAGTGCGGCAATCAGTATCGTCTTTTTCATTCTAATAGCCGAAGATGTCTTCCAGTGTGAGGGTCTTGACGGGACCGAGGGTTTTCAGGAACGCCATGTCGATGTCGGCAGGGTCGCCGAGGATGGCGTAGGTGTAGGTACGTCCCTTGATCCACTGCTCCTGGGCGGCCTTGACATCGGCGAGGGTGAGTGACGGCAGGGCCTCGAAAACGGCCTTGTCGAGAGGCTCGCTGATGCCCATGCGGCGGCAGTAGCGGTACTCCCAGAGGACACCCTGGCCGACGGTGCGCTGGGTGCGGTAGCGGCTGTCGAGGGCGTCTTTGGCGATGCTGAAGGCAGCCTCGGACTCGGGCATGTCGTTGATGATTTCGTCGAAGGCCTGCACCGCCTTGGGCAGCTTGTCGTTCTGGGTTGCGATGAATGCGTCGAAGGAGAAGGTATCGTCAAGGCTGGTAGGATTGCGCAGATAGGCGGATGCGCTGTATGCAAGTCCGCGGGCCTCGCGCATCTCCTGGAAGACGATGGTGTTCATGCCGCCGCCGAAGTACTCGTTGAACAGGGTACGGACGGGCTCGCTTGCAGCGTCGAACTTCTCTCCCCGGTCGGAATACTGGTCGTAATAGACGTTGTTGGCCTTGAAGGGTGCAAGCAGGACGGTGGATTCGGGAGTCTGCTGCCTGAGCGGGTAGCGCTCGGGAAGCATTTCGCGCGAGCCCTCGAAGGGAACGGCGTCCTCCACCTGCTTCTCCGTGAACGGACCGTAATAAAGGACCTCACAGCCGCCGGCAACGAGGTTCCTGACCTTGGCGAGCAGCTCCTCGGATGTGATATCCTTGATCTGCTGGTTGCTCAGGTGGGTGCGCTTGACGTATTCGGGGCCGTAGGTTGCATAGGTACGGAGTGCGGAGAAGCAGCCACGCTGGCTGAGCTTGCTGTCGGCGCGGGCCTTGAGTTCGTCGGCCTTCAGGTTCTCCAGGATGGCGTCATCGGGGACTGCGTTGGCTGTGAGGTCGCGGACGATGGCAAGGGCCTCGGCCATATTGTCGCCCAGGCCGCTGATGCTGATGGAGGCCTGGTGGGGTCCGGCACTCAAGTTGAAATCGCACGCGAGTCCGTACATGCGGGATGCGATTTCCGCCTTGTTCATAGACGGCGTGCCGAGGTATGACAGGTAGTCGAGGGCGAAACCGATGGCGGGGTCGTCGTCGGTGCCGGTATTGTACACGAACGCAAGCTCGAAGACGTCGTTGAGCTCATTCTCCTTGTAGAGAACCTCCACGCCGG
>JAEEIQ010000053.1 GCA_016281435.1 Bacteroidales bacterium | reverse complement strand
ATCGACGGCCTGACCATAGACGACTCGGCCGTCACTTCACCGGGGTACAAGGGGCCTTCCATATTTTCTTCTTTCAACAGGAAGGGCGGAGCGAAGGAACCCTTCCCCTTCGGAACGGATTGCAAGGTGGTCCTGAAGGACATCACCGTCTCCAGCGGCAAGCCCTTGAAGGCCGCGCCCAACCCGGAAGCCTTTCCCGGCCTTGTGGTCAGCGGTCTATAATCCGAATTCCGCTTTCAGGGTATCGGCTGCATCGAGCTTTTCCCAGCCGAAGAACTGCACTTCCTTCTGCGCCCAGCTCCCGTCGGGGTTCCTTACCGGAACTGCCTTGACATAGGGCTTGCGGCCCATGTGGCCATAAGCCGCCGTAGGGCCGTAGATGGGGTTCTTCAGGCCGAAGCGCCTCACGATTGCGGCCGGGCGGAGATCGAAAATCTCCGAGATGCGGGAGGCGATATAGGCATCGGCCGCTTCCCCGGTGAGACCGTTCGCAGGCCGTGCGGTGCCGTAAGTGTCCACGAAGACGCTTACGGGTTTCGCCACTCCGATCGCATAGGCCAGCTGCACGAGACACTCGTCGCAGACCCCGGACGCCACCAGGTTCTTGGCGAGCCAGCGGGCGGCGTACGCCGCGCTGCGGTCCACCTTCGAAGGGTCCTTCCCGGAGAAGGCTCCGCCACCGTGGGCTCCCCTTCCGCCATAGGTATCGACTATTATCTTGCGTCCGGTCAGGCCGGTATCCCCGGCAGGACCGCCGATGACGAACTTCCCGGTGGGGTTCACATGAAGGATGGCGCTGCCGTCGAAAAGGGAGGCCGTCTCTTCCGGAAGGGATGCTATGAGCCTCGGCAGCACTATTTCGCGAACGTCTTTTTCGATGCGCGCATGCATGGCCTCGTCGGTATCGAATTCGTCGTGCTGGGTCGAAAGCACTATGGTATGGACCCGGACCGGCTTGTGCCTGGCCGAGAACTCGACCGTAAACTGGGCTTTCGCGTCCGGACGCAGGTAGGGCATCGGGGAAGGCTGCTCCCTGCGGATATCGGCAAGGACCTGCAGGATCTTGTGCGAAAGAGACAGAGCGAAAGGCATGTAGTCTTCCGTGTCGCGGCAGGCATAACCGAACATCATGCCCTGGTCGCCGGCACCCTGCTCGTCTTCGCTGGCGCGCACGACGCCGCGGTGGATGTCCGCGCTCTGCTCGTGTATGGTCGAGATAACCCCGCAAGAAGAAGCGTCGAAACCGTATTCCGCCTTGTCGTAGCCTATGCGGCTGATTACTCCGCGGACGGTCTTGTCAATGTCGACATAGGCCTTTTCGGAAGCGACCTCGCCCCCGACGATAACGAGTCCCGACGTGCAGAAAGTCTCGCACGCCACATGGGCGTCCGCGTCCTGGCGCAGGAACTCGTCGAGAATGGCATCTGAAATCTGGTCGGCCACCTTGTCAGGATGGCCCTCGGAGACTGACTCCGAAGTGAATAAATAGTTCATTTTAGCATTTTTTAGACGTGGTTGCAAGCAGGCAAATCCTTCCACGTATGTTAAACAGGCCGCAAATATAAGCAATTTTCGTCAGACTTCAACCCAGTGGATGCGGACGCCGGAGCGTTCCATTCCGCGGAACCAGGTCATCTGGCGTTTGGCGAACTGATGGATGGCGGTCGAAAGTAGGGTGAACATCTCATCGTAGCCGATCTTCCCGAGGACGTATTGGGTGACATATTTGTACTCGAGGCCGTACGCGATCAGCCTTTCGGCCGGGACTCCCCCGTCGAGCAGCCCGCGTATCTCTTCCACGAGGCCCTCGTGCTCAAGGCGCTGCCCAAGGCGCCTGTCGATGCGGGCGTTGCGCTCTTCCCTCGAAACGAGGGTTCCTATGAAATATGTACTGCGCGGCAGGGCGCCATCCGCAACGGCGCCGGGACCGGACATGAATGCATCGCCCTCCGCGCTGAGAGGCTTTTTCGAGCGGAAGTCGTAACCGGCCGTGACCGCGTTGATGTACAGGCCGGTGCCCCCGCAGAGCACGGGGACCGCCCCGCGTCTGCGGATATCGGCCCAGGCCGCCGAGAAATCCCTCTGGAACTGCCAGACATTGTAGTCGGACCCGGCAGGGACGAGGTCTATGAGGTGGTACGGGACATCCCCGTACTCCGACAGGTCCTTTCCGGTTCCGACGTCCATGCCGCGATACACCTGTCGGGAATCCGCAGAGAGTATCTCTCCCCCTATCCGCCGCGCAAGGGAGACGGCATAACGGGTCTTTCCGGACGCCGTGGGCCCGAGCACGCAGACAAGGTCGATGTCCCCGGCGCGGTACGAGGCCGCGAGATCTTCCGGATCGACCTTTTCGGGCTCCGGAAGCGCTGCGAGTATGGGTTTGAAGCGGCGGGGCATGGGGCTATTCCCTTTCCATTTCGCGCTTGATGTCCTTTTCCTTTATGGACTGGCGCTTGTCGTATTCCTTCTTGCCCTTTGCCAGGGCGATGACGAGCTTCGCGTAGCCGTTGTCGGCGACGAACAGGCGCACGGCCACGATGGTCAGCCCCTTGATCTTTACCGACTGCGCGAGGTGCCTCAGTTCCTTCCGGGTCAGGAGGAGCTTGCGGTCGCGGGCCGGCTCGTGCTGGCCCCATGAGCCCTGGGCATACAAGGCGACGTTCATCCCCTTGACATAGAGTTCCCCGTTCGCAAAGTAGCAGAAGGCGTCCTGCAGGGACACCCTTCCGGCACGGATGGACTTGATCTCCGTGCCGACAAGGCTGATCCCGGCCGTGTAAGTCTCGAGAAACTCGTAGTCGAAACTCGCGCGGCGGTTGCTCACCTGTATCTTACTCTTCGCCTTGGGCATGACGGCTGCAAAGATAAGCAATTATCTCGGACTGACGGACACGGCCTTGTCGGTATAGAGGATACCGTCGAGATGGTCGGTTTCGTGCTGGAAAATCACTGCAGTGAAGCCCTGGACCCGTTCGGTCGTGTCTTTGACCGTGCCGCAGCGGATTATCTTATAGGAAATGTCGATATCCCGGCTGCGCGGCACCATTCCCCGGAATCCGGGGACGGAAAGGCAGCCCTCAGGACCCTCGACGTTCTCCCCGCGGAAAGCCGTTATCCGGATATCGGGATACACCTCGAAGGGCTCCCCTTCCTTGTCGAAGCGCTGGACCGCCACCACCCTGCGGGAAACCCCGACCTGCGGGCCGGCTATGCCGACGCCGTCCTGTTCGGGTGAGGTCACGGTCGCGACCATCAGGGAAGCAAGGCGGGAGTACGTGTCCGACAGAAGGTCGGCATCGCTAAGTTCTGCAGCCTCTGCCCGCAGGACCTTGAGTTCAAGCGAATCCTGCACGGTCAGCACAGGCATCACACCCTCGCAGTCCCATATCAGCATGGCTTCCTCTTCCGTCCAGTCGGGAAGGGCCTTCGGTGTGCACGCCAGGGCGACAAGCCCCGTGACGGCAATGACAAATGCTTTCGTTTTCATCGGTTTTCAGCCAGTTTACGGCGCCGCGTCTCGGCCGTATCGCGCCCGAAAAGCTGGCGGTCACCCTCGACGGAGCGCCAGTAATCCGCATTGAAAGAAGACGGGGAGACGAACTCCCGCCTTGCCCCGGGGCGGAATGCCAGATAATTGATTTTGTAACCCTGCGAGCGGAAGATTCCTTCATAGAAAGTCTGGACCTGCCGCACTTCCGGGGCCGGTTCGGCTCCGGTGAAGCCGCCGCCGTAAAGGTCCTCGCTGCACGTCAGTACCTCGAGCCCGTTCTCCGCGCAGACAGCCTTCGTGTATTCGTGCAGGAAGCGGGAATCGGTCTTTAGATGCACTATTCCCCCTGGAGCAAGGAAACGGCTGTAACGCTCCAGGAACATTGGCGAGGTCAGACGCGCGTTCTCCTTGCGCAATTGCGGATCGGAGAAAGTAAGCCAGATTTCCGAGACCTCCCCGGGAGCAAAGAAAGCCCCGATGAATTCTATCCTGCAGCGGAGGAAGGCCACGTTGGGCATGGCGTGCTGCGTCGCATACTTCGCCCCCTTCCAGAGGCGGGCGCCCTTGATATCCACGCCGACAAAGCGCCTGCCCGGATATTTTTCGGCCAGGGCCACCGTGTACTCTCCCTTTCCGCAACCCAGCTCCAGAACGAGCGGAGCCCCCGTCCCCGGAGGGAATCCGAGTTCCCTGAAGACTTCGTCCCAATGGCCCTTGAGCGGGTGGTCCCGGAGACGGTCGTAGCCGTCCTCGAGCAACTCGCGGGTCTGCGGCTGCTTCAGGCAAAGGAAAGATTCGTTCTCTGCAAATTTACGGAGCTTATCGTGTCCCATCGCGCCTTATGCTTATGAGTCCGAGACCGCTAAAGCCTTTGGGAGAATCCGTAACACGTACATCAACGGTCCATTTTCCATACTCGGAAGGCACCAGGGCACGGCGGTAATACTGCTCCGTTTCAAGAAGGAACGGCGACTCGGAAGGCCGCAGGAGCGTCATCCATACGTCTTCTGAGTATTGCTGGCCGGAAGGAGCCGTCCAGACGATGGAAAGGGGCACGTTCATCATCCCTGGAAGGTGCTTGAAAACGGACTCCACGCGGGAAAACAGCTTGATGTCATAGACGGCCAGGCTGTCCTGGAGGTCGACGTCGAAATGATAGACTCCTCCCGGCGCATCCTGGGCGCGGATGAACCCTTCGACCCTGACGGGGCGGCTGCATCCAAGGCACAGAAGCAGCGCCAGAAGAAACGTGACCGCCACAGGGACGCGCATCATTTCTGGGAATTTTTATCCTGGCCGGGGCGGCCCTTTCTCTGGCGGCCGCGGGAACGTCTGCGTCTGGGAGCGTCGAAGCGGGAGATGCTGTCGTCGCCGACGGCGCTGACGAACTCAGGCGCGGAAGGTTCCGGCTCCGTCTTCAGGGACTCGGGCTTCACGCCGTTGCGGTTCATCTTGATGATTTCCCGGACCTCGCAGGCATCCAGCGCGAAGAGTTCGGCATCGGAGGTCTTGTCGTACGAGAAATACATCACTTCCTTCAATATGTCCGTCTTGCGGAGCCACGCCTGGCCGTCCTCGAATTCGAGGGGCTCAACCACCTTCGGGATGCGGCTCTGGGCGTCCTGGTAGGTCGCAACCTCATAATTGAGGCAGCATTTGAGCTTGCCGCACTGCCCCGCGAGTTTCTGCGGATTCAGGGAAAGGTCCTGGCAGCGGGCGGCAGCAGTAGTGATGCTGAGGAAATTGGTGATATGGTTCGCGCAGCAAAGCTCGCGGCCGCAGACCCCGATGCCCCCGATGAGGCCGGCTTCCTGCCGCGCACCGATCTGCTTCATTTCTATCCTGATGCGGAATTCTTCGGCGAATACCTTGATCAGCTGGCGGAAGTCCACGCGTCCGTCGGCGATATAGTAGAATATGGCCTTGGTCCCGTCGCCCTGGAACTCCACGTCCCCGATTTTCATCTCCAGGCCCATCTCGGCCGCTATCTGGCGGGATTTGATCATGGTCTCCTGCTCCCTCGAAACGGCTTCGAGCCAGCGTTCTATGTCATTCTCACGGGCACGGCGGTATATTTTCTTAAACTCCGCGGTCTGCGGGTCGACGCCGCGTGCCTTCATCTGGCGTCCTACGGTCGGGCCTTCGAGGGTGACGATGCCGAGGTCATGGCCGTTAGTCGCCTCGACGACGACCATGTCACCCACCTTGACGCTCTGGCCGGAATCATTACGGTAAAAGCCCTTGCGCGTATTCTTGAAACGGACTTCGAAGATGTCCTTGAAAGACCCGTCGGAAGCCTCTTTCAGCCAGTTGTAAGAGTTCAGCTTGCAGCAGCCCTCACGGTAGGTGCACCCCGGTTCGGAAGTCTTCGGATCCCGGACTGTCACGCAACCGCGGTTGCAGTCGTATTGCTTTGTTTCGATATTCTCCATTGCTCAAACTTTTAGACGGACAGGAACAATCTGTCCACCAGGTCGGTGAAGATAATCTTCGGGGCGACGTTCCTCTCCACGAGCCTGGCCGAGCGGCTGACAGCCTCAAGTCCCTTTCTCGGGAAGGTCTTACGACACCTCCGGGCCCACCCGGAGTATTTTTCCATTTTCTCCGGGGACGCCCCCGCAAGCTTTTCCATCCCTTGCTGGATAAGGAACAGATTGCGGAAAATCTCCGATGCAAATATACAAAAACCTTTCTGTCTTTCACGGGACGGCAGGCCCGCAATATCTTCACCGGCCCTGAGCGCCTTCAGCAGGTCCTTCGACAGAAGGGCCTCCATGAGCGAGTCCATGATCTCTTCGTTCTCATCCTCGGACGCGGCCGCATCCCGTTCAGCGGCACCGGGGAAGCGCAGAGGAAGCAGGCGAATGAGCTGGCAGCGGGACCTTATCGTCGGAAGGACCTTCTCCGGAGCATGCGTGACGAGCACGAACTGCGTCATTGCCGGCGGCTCCTCGATGAGTTTCAGCAGCCTGTTCCCCGCTTCGGCATTGAGCGACTCGGGAAGGTAGATAAGGACGCAGCGGTATCCTCCTTCAAGGGCGCTCAGGGAAAGGGCGTCGAGAAGGACCTTGACCTGCGGGACTGCGATCAGGGGCGATTTCCCTTCCATCCCGAGGGCTTCTTCCATCAGGGGACGGGTGAAGGAAGGAGTCTCCGACACCAGTTTCCTCCACTCCGGCAGGTAATCGGCAACTGTCGTACCTCCCGTCACAGGGAAAAGGAAATGCAGGTCCGGATGTATCATTTTCGAAATCTTGTTGCATGAAGGGCAGGCCCCGCAGGAGTCCCCTTCCGACTTCGAGTGGCACATCAGATACTGCAGGAAGGCAAGGGCAAAGGACACTCCGCCCCCGCCGTCATCCTCATGGAACATCAGCGCATGCGGCACCTTTCCGGAATCGACCATTCCGGCAAGAGCCTGCTTCACCTCGTCCGCACCCTGTATTTGGGAAAATCTCATTTTGTCCTCGATGAATTGTAAACGGCTATTTCGGACAGCAGGTCCCTATCCTTCGACGGGGGCAGGCACTCCAGGGCCGCAAGGGCCTTGTCCACCTGTCTGTCGAGGCATGCATAGGCATATTCCACCCCGCCGTTTTCGAATACGAAACTACGTATCGTTTCCAGATTGCCCGGATTCTCGGGCAAAGCGCGGACCATGTCCCTGATCTTTTCCGCGCCGGGGGCGGAGCGGAGGGCTCCGAGCAAGGGCAGGGTTATCTTCTGCTCCCGTAGGTCCGCCCCGAGGGGCTTTCCGACCTCTTCCTTCCCGGCATAGTCGAGTATGTCATCCTTGATCTGGAACGCGATCCCGAGGGCGACGGCATACTCACGCGCGGCCTCCAGATAAGCGGCAGGGGCATCCACGGACATGGCTCCGGTCGTGCAGGCGGCTTCGAAAAGAGACGCCGTCTTGCAATAGACGATACGGTAATAATCTTCTTCCGTAGTATCGGCGTGGTCCGCCTTCTCGAGTTGGAGCATCTCTCCTTCCGAGAGGTCGGAAAGCGTCTTTGAGAAGATCCTCAAGGCCTCCTCGCGTATCCCTCCGGCCATGATGGTCATTACGGCGCGGGCAAGCCAGAAATCCCCGAGCAGGACTGCGGCGGAAGGGCCCAAGAGGGACGCAGCGGTGGGATAGCCCCTGCGGCGGTCGCTGCAGTCTGCGACATCGTCGTGGATAAGGGTGGCGTTGTGCAGGATTTCGGAGGCGGCGGCATAACGCACGCTCTCCTCCGTCGTCCTTCCTCCGCCGCAGGCGCGGGCCACAAGAAGGCTCAGCATCGGCCTGAGCTGCTTTCCTCCATGGGCAAGTATGGCCTCGTTGGTGGTGCGCAGCAACTCTATGTCAGTCCCGAGGGCGCTGCGGATGAGAGCCATCGTCTGCTCCCAAGCGTCCCCAAGATGCCTTATCACGGATGTCCTGTCCATTCTTTTACAAGAGTTCTTTCAATTCTTCCACGCTGCCTGGAAAATGTATCAGCTCCCTGTCGCCCGGCTCCAGCATCCCTTCCGCGACAAAATGGTCAAGAAGGGCCTTCAGAGGCTGCCAGAACCCATCCACGTCATAAGCGACGACCGTCGCGCGCAGGCGGCCCAGCTTCACGAGCACAAGCGTCTCGATCAGCTCGTCGAGCGTCCCTATGCCTCCTGGAAGGGCTATGGCGAGACTGACGCCACGCCGCATCAGCTCCTTCCTTTCCGACATCGTGTCCGTCCAGACCGTTTCCGTCAGGGCCGGATGCTCAAGGCCGGCCATGAAACGGGGCAGGATGCCGATGTGCCGGCCTCCGGCCGCAGCCGCCTCATCCGAGACGACACCCATCGTGCCCTTGACCGTTCCGCCGGAAACCAGCGTGTACCCATACAAACAAGCCACACGGACTACATCCCGTGCAGCTTGATTGTAACGTGGGTCTATTTTCCCGCTGGCGGAGCAAAAAATGACCGCCTTCTTTTCGTTCATCCCTTTTTAGAAGAGGAATGCGAGGGAAACCTTGATACCGTTGTTGGAGCCTTCCTTGAGTCCGGTCTTCACGGTCTCGACGGCTTCACTGCCATTGACCGTGACCTTTCCGTTCTCATCGAGAAGCTGTCCCATGTTCCAAACGTAACGGGCACTGAGCTGGATGTGCTTCAGGACCTCGACACCGAGACCGGCGCCGACACCGTAGTTGAGACGGTTCTGGAAGTCCCAGTCCTTCTTCTCGGGGGTCTCGCCCTCTTCGAACTTGAAGGTGGTCTCGTCAACCCTGTAGCCGACATAAGGCTCTGCGAAAGCATACACGCGGGCTACACCGCCGACATCGATGCCCCACTGGAGCTGGACGGGGACCTGGATATAGCCGTTCTTCGCTATCGCGAATTCGCCGTTACCCTCGCTCTCTCCGGTCTCGGAACCGCTTCCATCGCCGGACCCGCTTTCGGAGCTGCTGCCCGATGCGATATCCTTGATGGGAGTGCCCTGAACGCTATACATGATGGACGGCTGGATGGCCAGGCCGAGGAAGAGAGGAATCTTGACGGTGATACCGGCATGGTACTGGTCAATGGCGCTGTAATTCTCATACGCGGTCTTGAGATCCTGGCTGGGGGAAGTCACACCTGCGATGATACCGAACTGGGCATGTGCGCTGGCGGCAATAACCAAAGCCGCGAGCACTGTCAAAAGCTTTTTCATTTATAAAAGGTTTTTAAGCTTCATTTCTATATCCGCCTTGGGCACGACTCCGACGCTCCTGTCGACCACCTGGCCGCCCTTGAAGAACAGCAGAGTCGGTATGTTGCGGATTCCATACGACATAGAGATGCTTTCGCAATCGTCAACGTTGCATTTGGCGACGACGGCTTTTCCGTCGAACTCTTCAGCAATCTCCTCGACCGTGGGGGCGAGGGCGCGGCAAGGGCCGCACCATGTGGCCCAGAAATCAATCATTACAGGCTGCTCAGATGCAAGGATCTCAGCAATATTCCCTTCGGTTACAATCTTTTCCATATTCGGCAAAATTAATAAAATAAATCAATATTCCAAACGAACGCCCTGAGCCCCAGGTCCGGAGCGGACTCGTCCCGCGATTTCAGGTCGGCGAGCAGGGGCTGCACTTTCTCATCCTCCGTGACGGTCAGGATGGCATGGTTCTGCTCGGGCCACGCGTGGCTGCCCATATGCGGGATCCCGTTGAATCCTCCCTTGCCCTGGATGTCCGTCCAGCGGGTGAAACCCCTCTGGCGGTGCTTTTCGAGCAGTTCGACTATCTCTTCGTTGTACGCCTGGTTATAGGCGATGAACACGGCTTTCATTTTTCCCTCCTTTTCTTTTTGAGCGCCGCCTTCGCCTGCATGCCCGAGAAGGAGCAGTACAGGGTCGGGATCAGCACCAGGGTGACAAGTGTCGAAACAGAAAGACCCCAGCAGACCACCATTCCAAGCGAACGCCACAGTTCGGCTCCTTCGCCGGTCCCGAGGGCCATGGGCAGCATTCCGAGCACGGTGGTAAGGGTCGTCATGAGGATGGGCCTCAGGCGGCTGCGCGCTGCGGTCACGGAAGCGTCACGGACGTTCACTCCCCTTTCGCGCAGGAGTATCGTATAGTCGATCAGCACGATTCCGTTCTTCACCACTATGCCGAGCAGGATGATCACGCCGACCATGCCCATCATGCCGAGCGCCGTCCCGGATACTGCAAGTCCGATCAGGACGCCGACTGCCGCGAAGGGCACGCTGAACATGATGACAAACGGGGACATGAAGGACTCGAACTGCGAGGCCATCACCATGTACACCAATATTATAATAAGTATGATCAGCACAAACATGTCGGAGAACATCTCCTGCTGGTCCTCATAGTCTCCGGAGATGACGGGAGTGATCCCGGCAGGCATCGGGGTGGAGTCGAGAATCTGCTGCGTGTCCGCCACGGCTTCGGAAAGGGCCTTGCCGCGCGCGACTATGCCGCGGACGGTAATGAGCCTCTCACGGTCCTTGCGCTCGATGGTCGGCGGAACCCGGGTCTCGACGACGCTGCCAAGTTCCTTCATGCGGACAGCCCTTCCGGCAGGGTTGGTCACGATTATGTTCTCCATGTCCTCGATGCTGGTGCGGAACTCGGGAGCGTAACGGACGCGTATGTTATACTCCTCCCCATCCTCACGGTAGAACGAGGCCAGGGTCCCGCTCATGGCGGCGCTGAACGCTGCGCCTGCGGTGGCTGAATTGAGCCCGTTCAGGGCCAGTTTCGTGCGGTCGAAGTCCATCTGGAACTCCGGAGTGTACTCGTCACGGCTGAGGGTCACCTGCGTGAACGAGGGCGAAGCGAGCAGCTTCTCGCGCAGTTCCCGCGCGATGCGGTCGGTCTCCTCGAAGGAGTAGCCGTAAATCTCAAGGTCGATGGTGGATGCACCTCCCATGCCTCCGCCGCCTTCCGAGACGATGGCACGGTGGATTTCGGGATAGCGTCCGACAACGGCGCGCACGACATCGGCGATTTCGGCGGAAGTACGTTCACGGGTACTGGCCGTGCCGATGTTCATGTTCATCGATATGACGTGTGTCCCGTTGCTGTTCATGCTCGCGAATATGTTGTCGGAGTCGGCCTGGCCGAAGGTGGAGTTGAGCACCCGGATCTCGGGAACGGCCTGCCGGATCTCTGCGGTCAGGCGCTCGTTGAAGTCACGGGTGACATTCTGCGCCGTGCCCATGGGCAGCTCGATGTTGACCGAGATGCGGTCCGTGTCGCTGTGCGGGAAGAATTCCGTCTTCACGCCCGGAGCGAGGAAGATGACCGAGGCGGCGAAGGCCGCGATGAAGGTCAGCACCACGATGGTCCTGCGTCCGGTGCACCAGCGGATGACGTGGGCGTAGCCGCGGCTGATCCAGGCGATGAAACGGTTGAACGGCTCGAACAGGGCCTTGTAGACCTTGCTGTGGCTGCCTCCGGGCCTGAGCCAGCGGGAGCAGAGCATGGGTACGAGGGTCAGGGCCGCAGTGGTCGAGACTATCATGATGATGGACACGATCCAGCCCAGCTGCTTGAACATGATGCCGGCGAAACCGCTGAGCATGGTCAGGGGCAGGAATACGCAGAGCATGGTCAGCGTCGAGGCTATGACGGAGATTCCGACCTCGGAAGTGCCGTGGACGGCCGCTTCCTTCGGCTTTTCACCGCGGGCAAGGTGCGTACTGACGTTCTCGAGGACCACTATGGCATCATCCACGACCATTCCTATCGCAATCGCAAGGGCCGACATGGAAACTATGTTCAGGGTGCTTCCAGTCGCATAGAGATACATCAGCGACGCCAGCAGGGCGATAGGGATTGAAAGTATGATGATGATCGTGGAAGTGAAGTTCCCGAGGAAGAGGAACACCACCAGCATGACCACCGCGAAGGTGATCAGGATGGTCTCCAGCAGGGTCCTGATTGTGTTGATGATTTCCCTCGAGCCGTCGACGATGATAGTCACTTCGACGTCCTGGGGAAGGGTCTTCTTCACTTCTTCTATCTTCTTCTTGCACGCCCGGACGACGTTCACGGTATTGGCCCCGGACTGCTTCTGGATCACTATCCTCGCAGCGCGGACACCGTTGGTGTAGGACTCCTGCTCCCGCTCCTCGCCTCCGTCACGGACCGTGGCGACGTCGCGCAGGTACACCGTCCTTCCGGCGGAAGTGCCGACCACGACGTCAAGGAGCTGCGAAGGGTCGGTGAACTCTTTCTGGACACGGAGGGTATAGGTTTCCGAACCGATATCGATGTTGCCGGAAGGGAGGTTGCGGTTTTCCGCAGCGATGATGCTCGCAAGGGTGCTGACGCTCAAGCCGTAAGCCTGCAGCTTGTTGGGATCGCAGTAGACCTGGATCTCGCGGGTCGGGGCTCCGGAGATGGAGACCGTCCCGACGCCCTTGACACGGGCCAGAGGGGTGGCAAGCTTGTCGTCGAGTATCTTGTCCAGGCCGGGCAGACTCTCGCTGGCGGTGGCGGACAGGAACATGACGGGCATGTCGTCGGCGCTGAACTTGAAGATGACGGGCTTGGCCGCACCGTCCGGCAGGATGGAGTTGACCATGTCCAGCTTGTCGCGGACGTTGTTGGTCGCCTCTTCTATATCTATTCCATACTCGAACTGCAAGGTCAGCAGGGAAACGTTCTCCTTCGAGGACGAGTTCAGTTTCTTCAGGTTCTCGACGCCGTTGAGGGCATTCTCAAGGACCTTCGTCAGGTTGGTCTCGATATCCTGGGCGTTCGCTCCCTGGTACGAGGACATCACCATGATGACGTTGGAGTCGAACTCGGGGAACTGCGCTATGCTGGTGCGGCTCAGGGAAAACACGCCGAGGACCACGAACGCTATGAATATCAGCGCCGTGGTCACGGGATGGTTGACTGCGCTACGGTATATGCTCATTGCAGACGCACTTTTTCTCCGGACTTCAGCGTGGATGCGCCCTTGACGACGACGCTCTCGCCTTCGGCCAGGCCTTCAAGGATCTCGTACTTCGAATCGAAATGGCGTCCGAGCGTGACAACGCGGGCTGAGACAGTGCTGTCGGCCTCCATGACGTAGACCGAACGGGTGCCGGCGCCCTGCATCTTCACGACAGCCTGGTCTGGAACGGTGATCGAGTTGGCGGAACCGAAGTCGACCGTTGCGCGGGCGAACATGCCGGGACGGAGTTCCTTCTTTTCGTTGCGGACCTGCACCTCGACGTTGAAGGTATGGGTCGCCGCGTCCATGGTAGGATGGATGCGGACTATCTTGCCCTCATAGCTGCGCCCCGGGAGGGCATCCGCCTGGACGGTGACCTTGTCCCCCTTGCTGACACGGGTGTAGTCGCTCTCGGAGATGGGGACGAGCAGCTTGACGGGAACTATCTGCTGGACGGTGAAAAGGGGCTGGGCCATCGAATACATGTCCCCCTTGTCATAGTTGCGGGCGGTGACGACCCCGGTCACGGGCGAGCGGAGGATCGTGTTGTCGCGCAGGTTGTCATAGCTGCTCTTGGAGACCTTGTAGTTGAGTTCCAGCTGGTCGTAGTCGGACTGGCTGATGGCTCCCTCGTCGAGCAGGCTCTTGACCCTGTCGAGTTCGGCCTTGGCGTTCTTGAGGCGGAGTTCGGCCTGGATCAGGTTTGCCCTTTCCATCTCGGCGAGCACCTGGCCGGCATTGACGAAGTCGCCGATCTCGGCATTGATGCGCACTATGCGGCCCGCGGTCTGGGGAGCGATGTTGTTGACGATGTTGGCCTGTACGGTACTGGAGAAGACCATCGTGTACGGCACGTTTTCCTTTGCGGCAGCCTGCACTTCGACAAGCTGCAGGACGGGAGCCGCGCTCAATTCGGGGGTCCCGGCGGCCTTGGGCTGCCTGACGGCGCCGTTGCCGCAAGATGCCAGGGTGGCGAAAAGGACCGCCGCGACGGGTATAATGTATCTTTTCATATTCATCAATATGTCTTGTTCAATTGGACATTGCCGCTTTCGTCAATGAAGTCCGCGCCCAGGGTGCCTTCGAGATTGGCTTTCGCCACGACGAAATTGTACACGGCCTGGCAGACGCCGAGCCGGGCCTGTGTCAGGGCGAGCTGAGCGTCGTTCAGGTCCGTCAGGGTGCTGCGCCCGACGTTGTAGGACTTGGACGCGATCGAATAGGCCTTTTCCGCCGATTCAACCGCGCTGCGGGCAGAGGAATAGCTCTTCATCGCCGTATCCATGGTGTTGAGGTACTGGCGTATGGCTATCCTCAGCTGACGCTCGGTGTTCTCCCTCTGGAGGTCCAGTTCCACGGCCTGCACGCGGGCCTGCCTGACCGCCTGGGTGCGCTTGCCCCCGGCGAAGATTGGGATGGACAGGCTGAGCCCGACGTAGGAATAGGGCGACCACTGGTACTCGCTGAACTTGAAGTCGTTCGCCATGGCGTTCAGGCTGTAGGAAAATCCCAGGGCAAGGCTCGGAAGGGAAGCGTACTGCTGGAGCTTCACCGAGGAAGCCAGCTGCTCGGCCTGGATGGCAAGCTGGCGCAGGGCGGAGTTGTTCTCGAGGCTCGCGGAAGCGCTTTCATTCAGGTCATAGAACATGTGTTCGGCATAGTCGTCAAGCGAACCGGCCACGTCGATGTTCTCGTCCAGGTTCATGCCCATTACGGCCTTGAGCTGCCAGAGGGCTATCATTATCGCGTTCTCCGCATCGTAGACATTGGGTATTGCGTTGGCGAGGGTGGTCTTCGCGCGTGTCAGGTCCAGTTCGGAAGCCCGCTGCGAGCGGTACTTCTTCTCTATCAGGTCCAGATTCTCGAGGGCGTTTTCATAGACGCTCTTGTACACTTCGAAAGCCTGCTTCGCAAGAAGGACCCCGAAGAAGGCCTGCTTCACCTGCGTGACCGTCTCGAGACGGGAGGATCTCGCCTTCTCCACGGCAAGTTCCACGTCCTTGTCCGAAATCGCAAGGCTCTTCCACAGCTGCGCGTTCACGAGGGGCATGCTGGCGGAAACGCCTGCCGACCACGTGTTCCAGCGGCCTACCGCGAAACCTTCGTTGCCGCCCGAAGTATCTTCCTCGGGAGCGGCCGGAGCCGGAGGGGTGACGCCCGGATGCTGGGCGTAAAGGGGCATCAGGTATGCCGCAAGGGATTCGCCTATCATGGATGAGAAGTCGAATCCGTCCCCGTCCATGTACATTATCTGCTTCTTGATCGTACGCTGGTATGCGCCGTTGCCGTCCACCTGCGGAAAGAGCGCCGCGTAGGAGCCTTTGCGGGCATAACCGGCCCGTTCTATCTCCTTGTCCGCCACCTTCACCGAGACGTTTTCGCTGAGAGCGAACTGCAGCGCCTGCTCAAGGGTCAGGAGGGTGGGTGCCGGTTTCGCGCTGTCCGCCTGCTCCTGTCCGGATGCCGCAGTATCCTCCGGAGCCGGAGAGCCCGGGCGTATCTGCGAAAGGGCAGGAATCGGAACCATCAACGATATGATCAACAATAATTGAACTCTTCTCATACACTCTGTTTTACAGGGCTGCAAAGATAGCAAAATTCATACCTAAATGAAAGGCCCTGCAGGAAGCCGGCAGGGCAGCGGAACGGTGGCGGGCATGGCACGCCTGTAGCGCGATGCCTGTCTGGAGCGAGACCCGTCGTAATGGTGGCGCCCGCCACGAGCTACCGGCCCAGGGGCTTCGCGAAATGCGTTTCTTCCTTGGGCTTGCGGGCTGTTTCCGGGTGGACCGCCGCAGCCGGAAGTTTCTTGCTGAACGAGAAGATTATCAGCGCTATTCCGGCGATGATGAACGGGATCGAAAGGAGCTGGCCCATGTTGAGGACCATGTTCTCCTCGAAACCGACCTGCGGTTCCTTGATGAACTCGATGAGGAAGCGCATCCCGAAACACCCGATGAGGAAAGCCCCGAAGAAGAATCCGCGATAGACCTTGTCCAGTTTCTTTGCATATATCCAGACGAGTATAAGACCGAGGATGAGATAGCTCAGGGCTTCGTAGATGTGCGTCGGGTGCTTGGGCTCGGTCTCCCCGCGGAGTTCGTAGACAAAGCCCCACGGCAGGGACGTCACATCGCCGTAAATCTCGGAATTGAAGAGGTTGCCGCAGCGTATCAGGCAGCCCGCGAATGCGACCGTGATGCACAGGCGGTCCATGATCCAAAGAAAGTCGAAATCATACTTCTTTCCGTACTTCCTTGAGAACCACCACATTCCGAGCAGCAGGGCTATTGCCCCGCCGTGGCTGGCCAGGCCGCCCTTCCAGGGCATGAAGATTTCCCAGAATCCCTGCCAGGACCCAAGGTAGTAGTCCGGCTGGTAGAACAGGCAGTGTCCCAGCCGGGCTCCCACTATGGTGCAGAAGAGCAGCGTGTACAGCAGCGGGTCAAGCACTGTCTCCGGAATGCCCTCCCGCCGGACGAACCAACGGAAAAGATACCAGCCGATGATGAAGCCCGACACGAAAAGAAGGGCATACCACCGGATCTCAAGTCCGAAGATATGGAACAGCACGGGATCTACGTGCCAGTGGACGACAAGCTGCTGGAACATGACTCTGGTTTATTTTACTCGCGGATGGCCGCGATGCCGGGCAGTTCCTTGCCTTCGATGGCCTCGAGCATGGCGCCGCCTCCGGTGGAGACGTAGCTGACCTTGTCGGCGAAGCCCATGCGGGTCACGGCTGCGACCGAGTCGCCGCCTCCGACGAGGGTGTATGCGCCGGCCGCCGTGGCGTCAGCGAGGTCCTTCGCAATCTGGAGCGTGCCTTCCGCGAACTTGGGCATCTCGAACACGCCGACAGGGCCGTTCCAGAGTATGGTCTTGGAGTTCATGATGATGTTCCTCCAGTTCTCCAGGGACTTCGGGCCGGCGTCCATGCCTTCCCAGCCGTCAGGAATCTCGTGCGAAGGAACCAGCTGGACATTGGCGTCGTTGCTGAAGTCGTCCGCAACCTTGGTCTGGACTGAAAGCGAGAGATTCACGCCCTTCGCCTTGGCCTCGGCCATGATCTCGAGCGCATCGGGGATAAGTTCGTCCTCGTGCAGGGACGTGCCGATTTTTCCGCCTTCGGCCTTGATGAAGGTGTAGCCCATTCCGCCGCCGATGATGAGGTTGTCGACCTTGCCGACGAGGTTCTTCAGGACCGCGAGCTTGGAAGAGACCTTGGAGCCGCCGATGATGGCCGTAAAGGGCCTCTGGGCGTTCTTCAGGACATTGTCGATGGCTTTGATCTCACCTTCCATGAGGTAGCCGAACATCTTGTCGTCCGGGAAATACTTCGCGATGAGAGCGGTTGAGCCGTGGGCGCGGTGGGCAGTTCCGAAGGCGTCGTTGATATAGCAGTCGGCGTAGGAGGCGAGTTTCTTCACGAATTCCTTCTGGCTCTCCTTGACAACGGCTTTCGCAGCCTTCTTCTCTTCGTCCGAGGCATCCTCCGCGAGTCCGCGGGGCTTTCCTTCTTCTTCCGCATAGAAGCGGAGGTTCTCGAGCAGCAGGGCCTCTCCCGGTTTCAATGCGGCGACCTGCGCGTCAGCCTTCTGGCAATCTTCCGCAAACTGGACGGGAACGCCAAGGCTCTCGCTGACATGGGCGACGATGTGCTTCAGGGAGAACTTGGGATCAACCTTCTTGGGGCGTCCCAGGTGGGACATTATGATAAGGGATCCGCCACCGGCAAGGACCTTCTTGAGAGTCGGCATCGCCGCACGTATGCGGGTGTCGTCGGTGATGTTGAAATTTTCATCAAGGGGGACGTTGAAATCAACGCGCACGATGGCTTTCTTGCCCTTGAAATCGTAGGAGTCGATGAACTGCTGCATAATAGTCTTATAAAGTTTCGAACTACAAAAATAACACTTTTTTCGTGGATGGCAATCTTCTAGCGGGCCATCCTGACGAAAATGGAGAGGGGAAGGCTCCTGCCGGCGCGGTCGCGGAGGGCCAGCTCCCCGCTTTCGATTTCGGCATCCTCCCCCGGACGGAAGGCTTCGCGCACCATGGTTTCCCCGAGCATGGCCGAATAGCCGTTGGAATACAGGTTCAGCACGAGGAAACTGTCCACGGGCTCAAGTATCTGCGAGACCGTCTTGAGAAGGTCGAAAAGGCATTCGTCGAGCTTCCACTTCTCCCCGTCGGGGCCGTGGCCGTAGGCGGGGGGATCCATGATTATCCCGTTGTACCGGCGGCCGCGACGGGCTTCGCGCACGGCGAATTTCATGGCGTCCTCAACTATCCAGCGTATGCCGTCAAGGCCGGAGCGTTCCATGTTCTCCCTGGCCCAGGTCACGACCTGGCGCACCGAATCCAGATGCGTCACGTCAGCGCCCGCCGCCTTCGCGGCAAGGGACGCCGCCCCGGTGTATGCAAAAAGGTTGAGGACCCGCGGAGCCGGCCGGCCTTCCGCGGCGGCCTTTTGGGCAAGGGTCATCGTATGGCTGTAGATGTACTCCCAGTTCGGAGCCTGTTCGGGAAAGACTCCAACATGCTTGAAGGAGGTCAGGCCGAGGCGCAGGTTGAAGGACGGGCCGCCGATGCCGTAGTGTACCGGCCACTGTCCCTCCATCCTTCTCGCAGTGCGGGTCCATGTGCCCGAATCCTCTTTTCCGGCCTTGCCGAAACCGGCGCCGGGGATGAAGCGGGTATGGACGGCCCTGTCCCATTCGGCTTCGGACATAGCCTTGTCCCACAGGGCTTTGGGCTCGGGACGGGCGAGGAAGTACTGCCCGAACCTCTCCAGCTTCTCAAAGGAGCCGCAGTCCACGAGCTCGTAGTCCCGCCACTGCAGGGAAGGGTACTCCGTCTTCATTTCTTGTCGGATCCGGACGCCACGTGGACAAGGTCGGTGAGGCTCTTCGTCAGAGCTTCCGCAAGTTCCTTGTCCCCGCCCTTCTTGAGAGCGTCGGCGAGATAATAGATGTAGTTGCCGCAAAGCTCGAAGTCCTCATGGGCGAACTCATAGAATTCGAGGTAGAAGCGTGCGGCGGCGATAAGGTCTCCTCCCAGCTGCCCTGCAATCTCGCGGGCGACTTCGGGCTTGCCGAGACTGTAGTAGAGCTCGATCGTCTCTATGACCATGTAATCGTTGCCGGAGAATCCCAGAGGGATGGACTCCAGCGGATAATGGGCCATCACCTCGCGGCTCTTGTCGAGCATCGCAAGGGCCCTGTCCCGCTGACCTTCCTTCAGGAACGCCTTGGCGCAGGTGACGAAATTGCCCCTTACGGAAGATACCCCGAGGTGGGTATAGAGATTCTGGTAATCGATGAAATAGTCATCACGTCCCAGGGCGTCCCAGCGGAAGACTTCCGTCATCAGATGCCACAGATGGTCCGTGTCCACCTTGCCTATATTGGTGGAAGTGGGACGGTTGCGCCAGGGAACGAGCCTGTAGGAATAGCCGCAGTACTCGAGATACTCCTTGATGCCCACGTTGAGGTCCCCGCCCATATTGAGGAAGTGCAGGGGCCTGTCCCATTTATAATTCGAGAGGAGGTCGAGGATGAAGAGCTCAGGCTTGCTCAGGTAGTCCTTGTCCTTCGGGATGTTCAGCACTATGCTATCGGGGACGGATTCCAGGTTTTCGGAACGCACGAGGCCGCTGCGCAGGGCGTTCTCCTTGTCCACGGGGATGCGTATCCGGCGCGAGGCTATGTAGTCTACCTTGCGGCCGCTGGTAAGGGCCACCTTGACCTTCGGATGACGGAACAGGGTCATGACGTCCCTGATGTCCATGGTCCCTCCGCGGGTGTCGTAGATGGGAATATACTCGTTCGTGCCGTAGAGGTACTGGCTGTGAGGGACGCTGATGTCCAGCGGAGCGGACTCGTTGACCGCGTAGCGCATCTGGTCGATGTGCCAGTCGGTCCCGAGCAGCGAGGTGTTGCATATGCGCACGTCGGTGCGTATGGATTCGACCTCCTGGGCATACCAGACGGGGAAAGTGTCGTTATCCCCGTGCGTGACGAGTATGCCGTCCTTGCCGACCGAGTTGAGGTAGTTGGCCGCAAGTTCGACCGCGGTGGCGCGGTTCGAACGGTCATGGTCGTCCCAGTTCTGCGCACCCATGAGGGCGGGGACGCACAGGCAGGCAGCAGTGGCCACGGCCGCCGTGACCGTGCCGCCCCTGCCCTTCGCGGCATCGGAAATCCATCCGTAGAACGCCGCCACGGCCAGTCCTATCCACACTGCGAAGAAATAGAATGAACCTGCATAGACGTAGTCCCTCTCACGAACCTGGAACGGCGGCTGGTTGAGATAGACCACGATGGCTATCCCGGTCATGAAGAACATCAGGAAGGTCAGCCAGCATCCCCTCTTGTCCCGGGCGAACTGGAAGAACAGGCCGAGAAGGCCGAGCAGCAGGGGGAGGAAGAAATAGTGGTTCTTGCCCTTGTTCGAGGCAAGGCACTCCGGCGCATCACCCTGGTCGCCGAGGCGCACGGAGTCGAGGAATCCGATCCCGCTCTCCCAGTTGCCGTGGAAGATATCTCCCGGCGAAGGGCTATGGATGTCGTTCTGGCGTCCGACGAAATTCCAGAAGAAATAGCGCCAGTACATCCAGTTGAGCTGGTAGTCGAAGAAGTACGACAGGTTCGCTATCTGCGAGGGCTTCTTGTGGGTCGCTCCGCGTACCGTCCTGCCTTTCCCTCCGGTATAGGCCTCGTAAAAGTCGGCGTACCGCGGCTCGGGGCTGCTCCACATCCTGGGGAAGAGCATCTTGCCCTCGGGTTTGTATTTTGCGTCCACCGGGGCGTCCACGTGGGCGTAGCGTCCGTCCAGCGGAGCCCAGTACTTGCTCTGTTTCAAGTCATACGGCGCATCGTAATACTGGCCGTAGAGAAGCGGGGTGCTCCCGTACTGCTCCCGGGTCAGGTAGCGCACGAGGGTGAAGGCGTTGTCCGGCTGGTATTCGTTGGTCGGAGTCTTTGCGGCGGAGCGTATGATGTCTATCGAAAAAATCGAGAATCCTATCAGGATGGATACGTAGCACAGCAGGACCGTATTGGCGAAGACCTTGCCGTGCCGGAAGGTCCACGATATGCCCCAGAAGCAAGCTCCGATAAGCACGGCCACGAAGAAGGCGGCTCCGGTGTTGTATGGAAGGCCGAGGACGTTCACGAAGAAGAGATCCGTGTAAGCAGCGACCTTCGGGGTCCAGGGGATGATGACGAAAAGGATCACGCCGACTATGGCCGCACCGATGAGAAGGGCCTTGAGGGCCATCTTGAAAGTGAACCGGCCGTCCTCGTTCTTCCTATAATAATACATGAACACGAGGGCGGGAATCGCCAGGAGGTTCAGGAGGTGCACACCTATCGACAGGCCCATCAGGAAACTGATAAGCACTATCCAGCGGTTTGCGCGGGGGCCGTCCGCCTGCTCGTACCACTTTGTCATGGCCCAGAAGACCAGGGCCGTGAACAGGGAGGACATGGCATAGACCTCGCCTTCGACCGCGGAGAACCAGAAGGTGTCGGAGAAAGTGTATGCGAGGGCCCCGACAAGACCGCTGCCGAAGATAGCAACGGCCTGACCTGTCGTATAACCGCCATCGGAAGAGCTGAACAGCCTCTTCGCGAAGAAAACTATCGTAAGATACAACAGCAGTATCGTCAGAGCCGAACATATGGCGCTCATGGAATTGACGATTACCGCCGCGTGGGACGCATCCCCGAATATCGTGAAGAAACGGGCTATCAGCTGGAAGACGGGGTTTCCGGGAGGATGGCCCACTTCAAGCTTGTAGGACGAGGCGATAAACTCGCCGCAGTCCCAGAAAGAAGCCGACGGCTCTATGGTGAGAAGATATGTCACGGCCGAGGCGACGAATGCGACTGCGGCGCATATCCGGTTCCAAAGTTTGAATCTTGTTTCAGTCATAACCCACAAAGATAACAAAGTAAATCCGTATCTTTGCAAAAATCGTTCATCATGGCAGACAACGACTGGAAGAAAAGACTGGGAGTGGTTTATTCTACCGACCCTTCGTTCAACTACCGGCAGCAGGCGGAAGAGGCCGTCTCCACGCCCGAACCGAAGGACCAGAACCTGCGCGTGAGCCTTGAGCGGAGCGGACGCGGAGGCAAGCAGGTCACCCTCGTCACCGGTTTCCGCGGGACTGCGGAAGACCTCGCCGCCCTGGGCAAGACCCTGAAAGTCAAGTGCGGGGTCGGAGGGACGGCAAAGGACGGCGAAATCGTCATCCAGGGCGACCTCAGGGATAAGGTGACGGCGCTTCTGCTCACTTTGGGCTACAAGGCAAAAAGAGGAAACTGACCCATGTTCCCGCTTCAGGACATACTTCCTGCAGGGCAGGCTTTCAGGGAGGGTTCGCTGGACCTTCCTGCAGTCGCTCCGTCCCTGGAGGAAGCGGCTCCCTCGTGGATAGGGAACGAAGTCAATTCTGCCATCCTGGCCCTCGCGGCGGTACTGTTCCTGACAGTGATGAGGGATTTGAAGGACCTCGTTCCGGCAACCGCCGGATGCGCCATCCGCTGGAGGGGGAACCTCGACATCGAGCACAGCGTCCACCTCTCCCGCGAGAGGAACTGGGCGGCGCTGACGGCCATCCTGTTCTTTTGCATCATAGCCGAGCGCTTCTGCGTGTATGCTCCCGGATTCATCGTCCGCCTGGTTCCTGGATGGCGTCTCCCCGCGACAATAGGCGTTTTCGTCGCTTATCTTCTCGTCCGGTGGCTCGCGCATCTTCCCTTCCACCCAAGGAAAATGCACTCCGAGGCGCGGAAGGCTGTCTACTCCAGTTTTTTCAACTACCTGCTCCTGCTGGCGGCGGTGCTTCTTCCCAGTGCGGCGATACTCCTCGTCACAGGGGCCTCTGACGGGGCTGCGCGAGTCGTTTTCGGAGCGGAATGCAGCATCGTTTTCATCCTTTTCCTCGTCCGCAAATGGCAGATTTTGAAAGCAGACTGCTATTTTTTCGCCAGTTTTTTGTACCTTTGCGGCCTTGAAATCTTGCCGGCGGCTCTTCTGGTTACGAGCGCCGTCGTGCTTTGACCGAGAATTAGTTGAAATTATGCCCATCCGAAAGATACTTGTCGCCCAGCAGGAGCCCGCAAACCTGGCTCACTATACAGCAATCAGCAATCGTTACGACGTCAGCATCGATTTCCGCCCTTTCTTCCTCATCGAGCCGTTGTCGTCAAGGGAATTCCGTTCGCAGAAGGTGAACCTTCCCGATTATACAGCAGTCGTCTTTTCTTCGAGGCATGCCATCGACGCATACTTCGCACTCTGCGAGGATTGCCGCTTCAAGGTCCCCGAAACCATGAAGTATTTCTGCTCGACGGAAGTGGTGGCCATGTATCTCCAGAAGCACATCATCTACCGCAAGCGCAAGATTTTCTTCGGAAACGGCACACCCGCGTCCATCGTCGCCCAGATAGGCTCCAAGCACAAGGGTGAAAGGTTTCTCCTGACCACCTCCGACACCGCCGGCGGCAGCACCCTGTCGCATCTGTTCGACGAAGCAGGCCTGAACTACACCACTGCCGTGCTGGTAAAGAGCGTGTCGCAGGACCTGAAGGGCGTGGACCTCGCGGCCTACGACCTCGTGGCGCTGCACAACCCCGCAGATGTCAAGGCCCTTTTCGCCAGCTACCCTGATTTCAAGCAGGGGGACATGAAGTTCATATCCTTCGGCAAGTCCATAGTCAAGGCCATGGACGAGGCCGGTCTCACTTCGGTGCTTCAGGGTCCCACTCCCGAGGCTCCGTCCCTTTCCAAGGCGCTCGAACTGTACCTTTCCCAAAACAAGTAAGGGCATGGCGGCCACGGGTTCCCATACCCTGCCCAAAGAAGAGAGGCTGTCAGGCAAGACGGATATTTCCGCCCTGCTGGACAAGGGAAGATGGGGATCATGCGACGACATCCGGTATTGCTGGAAGGAAAACGGCTGCGGGCTGAACCGCATCATGGTGTCCGTTCCGAAGCGCCATTTCAAGAGGGCCGTCAAAAGGAATCTGCTGAAAAGGCGCATACGCGAAGCCTACCGCACCCGCAAGGAACTGCTGGAGACCGCCGGAGTGGACCTGCTCTTCGTATGGTCCAATCCGGAAATCCTCCCGTTCGGGCAGATCTGCTCCGAGGTAGCGGATATCCTTCGTGAAGTTTCCTCTAAATCCCGGGGAAAATGAGCACGCTGAAAAGAATACTTTCCGCCCCTTTCATCCTGCTGATCAAATTCTATCAGCTGTGCATCTCTCCGCTCAAGCCCCCGACCTGCCGCTTCACCCCGACCTGCTCCCAGTACGCGCTCGAAGCCTTCCGCAAATACGGCCCCCTGAAGGGCTTCTGGCTCAGTTTTAAAAGAATACTCCGCTGCCACCCCTGGGGAGGAAGCGGATATGACCCTGTTCCCTGAACTGCACTCCCATGAAAAAGATAGCCGTCGCATTCTGCATTCTCCTCATCGTCGCAGGGATAGTCCTGCCGATGCTGGCCCCGCATACGATCCCTCCATTCTACCTGCTCCTGACGAACCTGGGCTGCATCGCCCTGACTGTCCTCGTGATGAGGCCCGCTGGTTTTCTCATGCGCCGCTACGTCGCCCGCAGGGAGCGAGAGATCTACACGCGTATCCGCAGGGAAGAGGACATGAAGGAAAAGATGGCCGCCCTGGAGCGGGAGAAGAAGGAGCTGGAAGAGAAACTCGACACCCGCTCACAGGCCGAAAGGCTGCCTTCCGACGTGAATTTCACGTTCAAACTCGAGCAGATGGAGTATTCCAAGAAGGGATACATCGTCAAGGAGGAGCCGCTCGAGGCCTTCCGGAACGATTCCCGCTTCGCCGGGACCCTCCCGGCGGAAGGGACTGCCGGCCGCCTGCTCGGAGCCCTGAAACTCAGGGACGCAGCCTCCAGGAAGGTCCTCTTCATCCGCAAATACTATTACAAGGCATCCATAGGACTAGATTTCAGCAAGATAAAATACTGCGCCGACGGGGACTCCCTCCTGTTCTCCGGAGTGCGTTTCAGCCGCCTGCATGACATTTCGGGCGAACTGGAGCGGGACGGCGGGGACATAGCGCACTGCTGGATCCTGGAAGGTCCGGATTCGAAGTCCACGCTGGTGCGTTCCGGCAGCTACGACGCCTTCAAGCAGGCGTATTCAGCCCTGCAGGAGTTGCATGCGAAGGAGGCCATGGAAGAGGATGCCGACATCCTATGCCGGGAGTACACTTCCGCGTTCAGGGAGAGCATCAAGGCCCGCTACGACAAAGTGGATTTCGTGGAAAGCATAGACGACAGCGACAAGACCTGGCACGCCCTTAAAGACGGCACTCCAGACCGCCGCATCTCCGAGACGGCCTCCTACATGCTGGCCCTGTCGGACGTCATCCGCAAAACTGTCTGACCGGCACTGAATCTGTCAGCCTATCCAGCATACAGAGTCCTCTTTTTCAGTCCGGGGGCAGAGGCCGGCAGCGCTGAACATTCCTTCAAAACTAAGGTCCTCATCTATCTGAGGCCATGTTATACCGAGATAAGAAAGTTCAAAAGCCTCTCTTTGTTCCTCTGTGGCAGCTTTGAGTCTTGGCCACAGGTCGAAGGAATAACTTGCGACAAGACCATCTGTGGTCCTCGCATAAACTTTCTCTTTATCGGTCCAGACCTTATCTACAATATGCCGCATGGCGCTACTTGAAAAACTCTTTCCACTTTCCCTCGATTATTTCGGCATTCTCTTCCACCAGTCCCCTGATAATCAGCATCTCATGCCGCTTGAAGCCTCTGTTGTAAACTTCCCTTACTTCTGGCATTACATTGAATTTGGCCTCATGCCCGTCTTTCACGACGTGGACATGAACAGGCTCATGATCATCCGAAAAGAACTTGAAGACAAAACCGAAACAAATAAATATCGTAGGCATGCAAAGATATGTATTAATTCGTAATTATAAAACAATGCCGGTGCGGTCCAGGAAGCGGTAAGATGCGGCTTCGGATATGTGGACAGGGGCAATCGGACCGGGTACGGGGGCCGCTCCGGAAGCGGCCGCTTCAGCGGCGGCGTCGAGGTCCGCGATGGTCCTGGCTATGCGCCGCAGCCGCGAGAAAGCCCGGGCGGAAAGGCCCATGCCCTCTATTATCCTTTCCATGAGATCCTGGCATTCCTCCGACAGGGGGCAAAATTCTTCCAGCTGCCGGGCGCTCATCTCCGCATTCGTATGGATGCCCGTCCCGGCGAAGCGCCGTGCCTGGACAGCCCTTGCCCCGGTCACCCTCTCCCTGACGACGGCGCTTGTCTCCCTCCCGCCTTTCCCGCGGCCGGCCCGCACGAGAGCGGCCGCCGGGACCCCCGAAACAAGAAGCTGTATGTCGATCCTGTCCATTATCGGTCCGGACAGTTTGCCGAGATAGGACTGCCTCTGGCCGGGAGTGCAGGTACACCTGTCCCCTTCGCCGTAATATCCGCACGGGCAGGGATTCGATGCGGCCACCAGCATGAACGACGAAGGATATTCGACCCTCGAGCGGAGACGGGAAATGGCGACCTTGCGGTCCTCCATGGGCCCCCGGAGCGCCTCCATGACCGATTTCGGCATCTGGCCGAACTCGTCCAGGAACAGGATCCCGTTCTGGGCCAGGCTGATTTCCCCGGGAAGGATGTTGTCCGCCCCTCCCCCGCCTATCATGGCGGCGATGGAAGCACTGTAATGCGGGGAACGGAAAGGCCTCTGGCGCATGAGCCCCGGAAGCGACTTCCCGGCTATCGAATAAATCTTGCTCGTCACGAGCGCCTCTTCCCTGTCCATCGGCGGGAGGATCCCTCCCATCGCCTTGGCCAGCAGGCTCTTGCCCGATCCCGGAGGGCCGACCATGATCACGTTGTGCCCGCCTGCGGCGGCAATTTCCACCCCGCGCTTCGCGACATCCTGCCCTATGATGTCCGAGAAATCAGGTATGTCGGAAGGGATGTCCGCGCCATGGTCCCAGCGGGCCTTGCCGGCGAGAAGGTCGCTGCAATCTTCTCCCGACAGTATCCGGATCACGTCCGCAAGGGTCCGCACACCGTACACCGTCGTTTCGACGGACCCTGCCGCTTCCATCGCAGACAACTCCGGAAGGATGCAGCCCTTGAGTCCGGCAGCTTCCGCGAGTTCGCAGAAAGGGAGGGCTCCCGGGACGGGACGGACGCTCGCATCAAGGCCCAGCTCCCCCATTATCAGGTAATCCTCCGCCAGCGGCATCGAAACCTGCTGCGAAGCGGCGATTATACCTATGGCTATCGGCAGGTCATACCCGCTGCCGTTCTTGCGCAGGTCGGCCGGGGCCAGATTGATCACTATCTTCCTTCCTGGAATACGGTAGCCCATGGACTGCAGGGCCGTGACCGTCCTCAGCAGGCTCTCCTTTACGGCAGCATCCGCCAGCCCGACGAGGTGTATCCCTATCCCGGCGGCGACGTCGACCTCGACCATCACCCTCACCGCGTCGATTCCGACGCATTTCGCTCCATTCAAATTGATCAGCATCTCATTCCTTTTCCATAATCACATGTTCAACCCCCGTCATGCACCCGTCCAGCGGGACCTCGTGCATCTGTCCGTCCAGCCACAGGAACGATTGCCCGTCATCCCGTCCGGTAAGCGAAAGCGCGATGCTCCCCCCGCATACCGAAGATCCGGAAGGGTAACGGAAGTAGCACCTCACGCAGCGCGGACTCCCTCCGACGGGAGAAAGGTCCAGATAGTTGCCAGGGCCATACCAGACAAGATCCACCCTCGGCCCGACGCCCAGAAGCAACGCTTCCGGGTAAGGATAAATGTTGTCCGGATACGGCATCTCCTCCGTCCAGACATGTACCCCGGGGAGTATGGACTCCCAGGATCCGGTCCCGCACACGACGGGATCCCCGGCGGCATCCGCGATCCAGCCCTCCTCCATCCACTCCGGATACGGGACGTCCAGGCTGCGGCTGAGTCCTCCCTTCCGGAACGACCACACGCCGTCCGTTTCTCCTAGGATGCACGTCTGCCCGTCCACTATCCTGACGTCAAATATCCTGTCCATCCCTTCAGCGGCTATCTGCACCGTCTTTCCGTCCTGCCAAAGATTATTTATACGGATTCCTCCGACATCCTCGAAAAAAGCGAAACTCACCGACCCGCCGCCGTCTGCATGCAGGGCTCCCGTGCGCCCCGGACCGGGACCGAGAAGGCTCCCGTACGGGCGGGCGCCGCCCCTTTCCATCAGGATTCCGGCATCCTCCGTCAGCCTTATTCCGGAACCGCTCCTGTCCATCCACAACGCTTTCAGGGGGCCTTGCCCGCCTCCGAGGAGGCCGCACAGCATCCACTTCCCGTCCATGTCCAGGACCTGCACCCCGTCACGGCACAGGACAGTCCTCTCACGGAGCACCTTTTCAGTATATATGTGTCCGCCGAGAAGGTGGTGCCGGTCCGTCTCTGTCCCCGCCATGCGTCCCGGCCCGGCGGGGATCTCCAGCACCCTCCGGAAGCCTTCCCCTTCGCGCCTGTTGTCCACCTTCACGAACAGGACGATCTTCCCGGGCGCTTCTCCGGAAGCGGTATCCCTCTGCCAGTCGTAAGCGCCGTCCCATTCCACCCCGCAGACGTAAATCAGGGTATCCCGGTCCGCCGCCGGGGCCTCCTCCTTCGGCCCTGCCATCCTCACTCCCGTACCGCCGCCCAGAATCTCGCTCCGCGTCCTGTACCCCTTGAACAAAGGCATTTCCCGGTCGCATCCGGCGAAAAGCAGCACCGGCAGCAGGGCCGCATATTTCCATTTCAATCCCATATCGCCCGTTCTTTCGCCTCCAAAGGTGCAAAAACGGACGGACCCCGGAAAATCCTTCGTCACAGATTTCCGGGGTCTCGTCACAAATACGTGTTTCTTATGCTTTTTTCTGTTTTTTAACCTTCCAGATGGAGAAGTTTTTCAATCCTGGGCAGGCGTTCGAGGATGCCTCCGGACTTTGACCAGTAGTCCTCGTCCAGCACGAAAACTCCCCTCTGAGTGCGGGTCCAAGGGGCCTCGGGCCAGGCAAGATCCTGACGCATGGCTTCCCAGTCGGTATAGTTCTGATGGCCGTTGGATTCCACGAGACCAAGCGAACCCAGGCCGGGGAAGGCCGGAAGCCTCGCCGCGACGGCCTTGTTCCATTCGACCATCACGGGATTCACCGTGAGGTCGGCGCAGAAGCAGGGAACTCCTTTTTCGAAAGAAGCCTGGGCGATCTTCATGCTCATGGACATCGTCTTGGCGATGGGCTTCAGCGCCATGGCCCTGTATCCCATCTCGATACGCTTCAGCGCATCCCCGACGGTGTGCGCGGACTCATCCGCGGCGAGCCGAACCGGAATGTCATTGACATCTATCGGCGCATATTCGTCGAAGGGCTCCTCGATGATGGCGACCTGGTCCAGCGCGCCTATCTTGTCGAGATGGTCCACGAAACGGAGGAAGGTTTCCTTGGTTTCGTAGCGCCCGTTGGCATCGAAATAATACTGGACCTTGCCCGAGGTGGTGTGCGGGGTGCGTATGTCCTTCAGTGCCTCATGAATCTCGCTGACCCGCCGGCAGTCCTTCTCCAGCATCTCTTCCTGCGTACCGGCATGGCCTATCTTGATCTTCAGGAAGAAGTACCCGTCTTCGGCGGCGGCGCGAACTTCGGGGATGGGGACGGCATAGCTCAGAAGAGGGATCGAGGCGCATATCCCGTGACGGCCGGAAAGCGCCGGGCGGTATGCCGCAGGAATCATCTCGTCGAAGGACCTGAAACCGTTCTCACGCGCATAGAGGACCCATGCCGCACTGTCCACGGGCACGAGGGCGTTCAGGGCGAAGGTTGCGCGGAGCTTGGGATCGGCCGCAACCTTCTTCCCATATTCCCAGACCTGCGGGAAGAGCCAGTCGTTCAGCTCCACCGGGGTGCGGAAACTGACCCCTTCCGCCAGCTTCAGGGCGTACTGGGTCATGGCGAACATTATGGAATTGCCGCCGGCTTCCGAATTGGACGAGAAGACGGCCGCGTCGCTCCAGAGGCAACTCTGGACTCCCTGCCCGACACCGAAATTGCCTCCCGACGACTCCAGTGATACGTAAACGTTCCACAGTTCGGAAAGATATCCGCCCTTGAATCCGAACGGACGCATCATGGGCCTGCGTTCGAATTCGCAGCGGGCGCGGGATATCGTTATGGTTTTGAGGGATGCATCATCCGCGAGCCGGGGGGCTGCAGGATAGCGTTTCTTCGAAGCGGCGTCGCAGCCGTAAAGGGCCACTGCCGTTCCGGCAATAGCCGCCGATTTAAGGAAATCTCGCCTTTCCATATTGTATCAGATTCGTCGGGGTACCGCGACTCGAACGCGGGACCACCTGGTCCCAAACCAGGTACGCTACCAACTGCGCCACACCCCGATTCCGAAGGACAAAGTTATGAAAAATTCGTATCTTTGAAAAGTCATGATAATAGAAGCGCGCAACATAAGGAAAACTTTCGGGGACCTCGAGGTCCTGAAAGGAATAGACTTCACAGCCGAAAAGGGAGAAGTGGTGTCCATAATGGGAGCATCCGGGGCAGGCAAGACCACCCTGCTGCAGATACTCGGAACCTTGTCCACGCCCACTTCCGGGGCGCTTTCCATCGACGGGACCGACGTGCTCTCCCTCGGGTCGAAGGCCCTCGCCGCCTTCCGGGGCTCGCACATAGGATTCGTATTCCAGTTCCACCACCTGCTCCCTGAATTCACGGCGCTCGAGAATGTCATGATTCCGGCCCTGATAGCCGGAAAGAGCGGCCGCACGGCGCGCCAGGAGGCGGAATCGCTGCTCGGCCAGGTCGGCCTGTCGGAAAGGCTCACGCACAAACCCGGCCAACTCTCCGGAGGCGAGCAGCAGCGCGTGGCCATAGCGCGCGCCCTTGTGAACCGGCCGTCGGTCATCTTCGCCGACGAACCCACCGGGAATCTCGACTCCGCCACAAAGAAAGAGATCCACGAACTTTTCTTCAAAGTCCGGGATCTCTTCGGTCAGACAGTCATTTTCGTCACCCATGACCCCTCGCTTGCCGCACTGTGCGACAGGTCTCTGGAGATGAGGGACGGCCTCTTTGTCTAGAGGTTGGGGTTAAGGGTCTTCCACTCTGCCACCGGGGGAACGATGCCCAGCGAGACAATCTCGTCGCGCATCTTGCAGAGGTGCTCGTAAGAGGCTTGCAGCGCGGCCATCTCTTCGGCGGTCCCTTCGGGAGCGTTGAAATGAACTCCGGTAGCGTCGATCGTAGTCGGCATAGCCATCATCACGTTCTTGAATCCGCACCTGTCGCAGTCCACATAGCAGCCTGCGGGCAGGGTGAACGGAGTTCCGCCCATCGCAGCCTCGATCATCTTCACGGCGCAGTATGCCGGGCTCTGGAACGAGGAGCGGCCGCGAAGCTTGATGATGTTCGAACCGCCCTGGATCGTGGCGTGCTTGATCTCGGAGAACCTTTCTTCGGAAAGACCCATTTCGGAAAGGGGCTTGCCGGCGACCTTCACCTTGGAAGCGAAGACGGCCATGGCCTCTCCGTGTCCGCCGTAAGTGCATGCGCCGGTGACCTCGGACTGGAGGACGCCGAACTCGCGCGCTATCTCGCTCTGCAGGCGGGTGCTGTCGAGGGCGGCGAGGGAAGTCAGCTGGCTGGGCTTCAGGCCGGAGTGGATCAGGGCCGTGAGGGCCGTGACGTCGGCCGGGTTGAAGATGACGACGACATGCTTGACATCGGGGCAATACTCCTTGATGTAGTCTCCGAACTGGGCGGCGATCTGGCAGTTGCCCTTCAGCAGGTCTTCGCGGGTCATGCCCTCCTTGCGGGGAGCTCCGCCGGAAGAAACTATATACTTGGCGTCCTTGAACGCGACGGCAGGGTCGGTGGTCCAGGTGATGGATGCGCCTTCGAAGCCGCAGTGGAACATCTCCTCGGCGACGCCATGGACGCTGTTCTCGATGATGTCATAAAGGCAGATGTTGGGCGTGAGGCCGAGCATCAGCGCCGTCTGCGCCATGTTGGAACCGATCATTCCGCCGGCTCCCACGATGGTCAATTTCTCGTTTGTAAGGTATTTCATAATTTATAGCAACGCATTTCGCGCCGCAAAATTACACAAAATAAACCGGAATACAATCATAGATTGTCCCACAGCTGAAAACGCGCTTCGTACCATTTTTCAAAATATTGTTATATTTGTGTTTTGCGCGTAAAAAAACATTTCGATGAGTATTCGCAACATAACGCTCCAACTTATTGTCGCTCTGGCGTTTATGGGGGGCTCGACAGCTCTCTTCCCTGCCGTATATGCCCAGACATCCCGTAGCACCCGCGCTCCGCAGGGCAAAACCCGCACTCTGAAAGGCACAGTCCTGGACGATGAAGGCCTTCCGCTGATAGCTGCCGGGGTCATCAACCAGGACACGAAAGACGGCGTCGTAACGGACCTCAACGGCAACTTCTCGATAAAGGTCTCTGCCAGCCAGAACGCCATCCTCTTAGTCTCTTACCTCGGCTACGAGGAGGAGAAAGTCGTCGTAAAGCCCGAAGACAACGATATAAAGGTCACCCTCAAGTCCAACACGAGGCTTGAAGGCGCCGTGATCAGCGCCGGCTATGGCGTCATCCAGAAACGGGAGAACTTCGCCGGTTCCGCGTACCAGATGACCAGTACCGAATTGAAAGTCCGTCCTCACGACAGGCTTGACAACATGCTGGCCGGCATGGTCCCGGGAATGATGGTGTCGGAAAGCAGCACCAACGGAGCCCGCAGCAGCATCAAGATCCGCATCCGCGGAGACGGTTCATTGAGCGCATCCAACGAGCCCCTGTGGGTCATCGACGGAGTCCCCGTCTATACCGGCAGCAACACCGGCGCCGTTGCAGGCACTTCCGCTACAGTCAGTCCGCTTTCATACATCAACCCTGACGACATAGAAGACATCACCGTCCTCAAGGACGCGACGACTACGACCCTTTACGGAGCGGACGGGGCCAACGGCGTCATTCTCGTGACCACACGCAACGCCTCGGCCGGAAAAAACAAGTTCAACGTTTCCGTACAATACGGAATAGACAACATCGACAAAACAACCCGCACCAAATACCTCAGCACGAAAGACTGGTGGACGATAGCCCAGGAAGCATGGACCAATTCCGGAAGGAACCTGGCCTATTTCCCCTACTTGGACAACGAATACCAGACTTTCAGCAACGTGGATACCGACTGGTTCGACGTATACGTAGGGACCGGATCCACTTTCGAAGCGAACTTCTCGGTAACGGGAGGTACGGATAAACTGAAGCACTTCTTTTCAGGAGGAGTTTACTCCTTCAACAGCCCGTACATCGGTAACAAACAGGACCGCTATTCCATCCGGGAAAAAACGGATATAAAGATATCCAAGAGACTCTCCGCCAATATACAACTGTCTGGCACCTTCTCAAAGAGCGACATTTTCTCAATCTCGGGGTTCAACAATTACCTTTCTATCCTGACCCCATACAACGACGACGGCTCCTACCGCCTGTACAACTATTACAACAACTCGGAAAACAGCATAGATATCCGGCAAAGAACATTTGTCTACAACAAACTCCCTGAACGCGAATACGATACCCACTACCAGAATGCCAACACGATGGAGGCGGCCTTCACTTTGAATTACAATGTTTTCTCAGGTCTCACCATCACATCCATGACAACCGCTAACCTGCAAAGCATATATGAAGCCTCGTATTCATCAAGACGGTCTCTTTCCGGAATCAACTTCGATGATCAATCATTGGGAGGCTATACGGGCAGGTACGGAGTTTTTGATTACAATTTCCAGGAAGACTTAAGGGCGAATTACAAGCATATTTTTGGCAGCGTTCACACCGTTTCCGCAGTAGCAGGCATAATTTGGAAAAACAAGGAGCATCCTTATCTTCAGACAACTGGAAACGGTTTCGCAAACGACTACATACAAGAGATTTCCTATGCGGATTCCTCGACAAGAAAAGGGACTTCGAACACTTCTCGCGACAAGAGCCTCAGTTATCTCGCAAATGCGATATATACCTACGACAACCGCTACACGCTAACCCTGACCGCACGCAGACAGGGCAGTTCAGCCTTCAGCGAATTCAGCCGGTGGAACACATACGCAGCGGCAGCCATACGATGGAATGTCCACAGGGAAGCATTCTACAATATTCCGTGGATGAACCAGCTGAGTTTACGAATGTCCTACGGATCCAACGGCAATTCCCGCGTCGATTCATCTTCCAGCTACGGTTCATACTCCTTAAGCAGCTATTATGGGTCGAAACCTGCAGCAACGCAGGCTACGCCACCCAATCCTGGACTGTCATGGGAAAGGACCCTCATTGCAAATCCCGGCTTGAATGTCGGATTCCTGGGCGGCAGGATTACCGTCGATATTGACTATTACAACAAACAGACCCATGACATTATCTATTCGGGGCGTGTCTCTTCAGTTATCACCGACGGCACAGTCAAACGCAACGTCGGTATAATTGAGAACCGCGGATGGGAATTCGCAATCAACACCGTTAACGTCAACAATCCCAATTTCACATGGCGGACCTACATCAACGGAGCCCGGAACCGGAACCTCATCAAGAAACTCGAAGGTGATTCATATACCGGTTTCTTCGACCATATCTGGATCGAGGGCCAGCAGAAGGACGCAATGTGGCTTATTGATTTTGCCGGCATCGACCCTACGAACGGAAGGAGGATGTATTACGACGCAAACGGAGACCTTACCTACACCGCAAACTTCGCGGACAGGGTTTACATGCCGCAGTATTCGAACCAGCCCGAGTTGTTCGGAGGAGTTTCGAACCAGTTTACCTTCGGCAAGCACTGGAGCGCGCAGATAATGTTCGACTACACTATCGGCGGATGGTTTTTCGACACTCTTATTTTCGACGCGAGTTCGATTGACCACAATCTTCCCGTAGAATATCTTGACCGATGGACAACTCCGGGACAAGCCGCAACAGTACCCAGGATTGAGTATAAAAACGGCAACTCCTTGGCCGATTACAATACTCCGTATGACCTTTGGAATATGACCAGCGCGCAACTGCGCAGCGTCTCGATCGGCTATACTCTTCCGACGAACATATCCCGTAAACTTAGACTGAACGATTGTACGATTTCTCTCATAGGCCGGAACCTCTACCTCTGGACAATCGGACAGAACACTAAGAGAAACAGCTACAAAACACTCAAAGATCCATACGGAATGCACCGCACGTTCTCCGCTTCGGTCCACTTAAGTTTTTAGCACTATGAAGAAGACACGATATATACTTCCAGTTCTGGCATTATCCTGCATGACATTGCCTGCTTGCGAGGAATTCGAAAAAAGAATGCTCTATACGGAGCAGATCGGGAAAGCTACTATCGAGAGCTTTTTCACGGAACTGGACGGGCTGTCCGCCGCAGGAGAAGGCCTTCACAAAGAAATGCGTTCTTTCATTGACGGAGAGTATCTCCGGTATGGAGACATACGCGGAGATATCTTGAACTCAACCGCGGACACAAATGAAGGGGACCTGCTCACATACAACTTTGAACTCACGGCAGAGCATGTGTCAACCTATCCCAGAAACCTGTGGGCTGCCGGATGGGCCATCGTAACGGAAGCGAACAACATTATCTACTATGGGGGCAAACTGAAATCCAGCGGCAGGTATTCTCTTGCAACGGAGAAAGCTACCATGGACAAAGTCATCGCCCAAGCATATTTCGGCAGGGCATTCGCACATTTCTGCCTCTGCAATGCCTACGCCTGGCCTTACAACTATACCGCAGACCATTCCCACCTCGGAATACCGGTCATGGACCATGTTCCCGGTTTCAACGACAAAGTTGACCGCAAAAGCGTCAAGGATGTATATAAACAGATCCTTGCTGATCTGAAAAGCGCTCGCGAGCATTTCAAATCAAGCGCTGAAACCAGTCCTGATACCGCAGAATCCTTCTGCCAGTTCAATTCCATCTCCGACTGCTATCATATTTCGGATATAGCATGCGAGGCTCTTCTCGCAAGGATATACCTATATATGGAAGATTGGGAGAACGCGGAGAAGTGCGCGAAGAACGTCATGGACAAAGTCCCTCTCACTCCGTTTGACAGCTATGTGAAAATGTTCCGTAACAGTCAGGAGTATCAAGGGACTGAAGCCATTCTGAGAATGAACTCATACAATACGACAACTTCAATGGCCTCCTTCTATGACCCGTCGAGGTCTCCCAAGTTCACCTACGATCCTTCTTTCCCGGGATTGTTTGCCTATGGGGATGTGAGGAAAGAGCTCCTGGTCTATGTTCCCCTCCCTACCGAAGCCATATACAAGCCTGGCCTCATCATGTCCGGAGTAAGCAAGTATTCATACGACAGGACTATCACCGACCCATACAAGAAAGTCAGCGACTGCTTCGTCCTGCGTTCCTCCGAGATGTACCTCATCCATGCCGAGGCGGCAGTCAAGGGACGCGGAGACACCGCCACTGCTGAAGACGACATCAAAGCCCTTGAAGGACGAGCCCGGAACATCCCTGCGTCTTCCGTATCGCTCAGCTGGTCCGGCAAGGACGGGATGCTCTCGCTGATCGAGCTGGAGAGGAAAAAGGAACTTTGCTTCGAAGGCCACCGCTTCTTCGACATCCTCCGCTGCAGGCAGGATCTCAACCGTCCTGCGACATCCTTGTCGAAGATGAAACAGCTGAAGTACCCCGATTACCGTTTCATTCTTCCCATCGACCGCATGGAGTGCCAGTACAACGAGTATATCCAGCAGAACGAAGGCTATGACGATTATAAAAAGTAACGACATCATGAAAAAGATATTTGCCTGCATTATCCTGCTCGCCGGAGCGTTGTGCTCATGCACCGACCGGATCCGGTTTGAAGCGCCATACTTCGTCTGCTTCATGCCGGAGGAGTCTTCTTCCACAATAATCAACGCCCAGGGCACCGTGACCGGAACCTACAAGGTTCATCTTTCGACGGTGAAACCCGACAACACCATAGTCGTGAAATGGGATGTATTCCCTGGAGACGGGATGAAAGAAGGGGTTGATTACTCCATCGAAAGCGCAAGCAAGAGCCTGCAGTTCTATTCCGGAGTTTATGACCGGGAGATAAAGATAAAATGGCTCAAGCACGACATCGATCCGGCAAAAGACAACACCGTGACCATCAGCCTGACGGAGTGCAGCCAGCCCGATATCCTCCTTGGCATGCCCGGACCGTCGAAAAAGAACAAGGACATTGTTATTACCAAATATTCAGATTAAGCTGTTATGAAAAAAACATCGATTCTGATTGCGGCACTTGCAATCATTGCCTCAGTCATCTCCTGCGGTGAAAAAGAGCCCAAGGAGAAAATCAATCCTGTTTACTTCGAAAGTTTCGGCTTCACCGCGGAAACGACTCCTGATCT
>JAEEIQ010000052.1 GCA_016281435.1 Bacteroidales bacterium | reverse complement strand
GGTCGATGGCCAGTGTCCTCTTCTGCCCGACCGGGGGGGCGAGGAGCAGCTCGCGGAGGTTCTCCCCGAACACCCTTATCGCCTCGATATCGGCTTTCTCCTTCGCCTGAGCAAGGGTTTCATTTTCTATCGAAGGATGGAGAAGACGCTTGTATGCGTCCTGCACCGCCATCCCGACCTGCTCCCTGCAGGAGGATGTGGGGCGGCGCTTTTTCTCATACACCTTGCGCTCGATCCTCTCTATGGCATGCTCGGGATTGACCTCCACCCTGACCGATACGAGATCGAGGGAACGGGCCCGGAGCATTGCCAGCAGCCGGTGCGAGGGTATACGGTCGAGCCGCTGCGAGAAATCGAAATAATTCTGGTAGTTGAGCGCCTCCGGATCCTCTTCCTTGCCACGGGCGACATGCGAGACCACGGTGCCCCAGCGCTGGTACAGGTCGCGGAGCTGCGAACGGACCGGCTGGCTTTCGGATATCATCTCGGCGACAATGTCGCGCGCTCCGGCAAGGGCTTCGGGGTCCTCACGTTCCGGACGGTCCAGTTCCATCGCCCACAATTTGTCCGCAAGAGGGCCGTAGCCCTTCTCGCGGGCCACGCTGGCACGGGTGCGGCGCTTGGGACGGAACGGCAGATAGAGGTCCTCAACGGTCTGGGCATCGACCTCGTTCTCAATCGCCTTGCGCAGGGCGTCGGTCAACTGTCCCTGTTCTTCAATGCTTTTCAGTATGGCCGCCTTGCGCTTCTCAAGTTCCGTGAAGCGGAGGAAATAGTGCTTGACGGCCGCGACCTGGATCTCGTCGAGGGCTCCGGTGCGCTCCTTGCGGTAACGGCTGATGAACGGGACGGTGGCCCCTTCTTCGAAGAGTCCTATGCAGTGTTCCACCTGCCAGGCGGCTACCTGCAGCTGGCGGGCTATGTGGTCGATGTAGAGGCTATTCATTGGAAACCACTTTGAGCTGGTCGCGGTAGGAAGAGAATATCTTGCTCTTCGACACGAAACCCAGATATTTGTTTTCATCGTCCATCACCGGGAGGTTCCAGGCCTGGGTCGATTCGAATTTGTCCATTACGCTGTCCATCTTCTCGTCCTGATAGATGAAAGCCGGGGCGCTCTTCATGATCGATCCTATTTTCACGGAATCGTACCTGGAGCGGTCGAACATCATGTCGCGTACGTCGTCGAGGGTCACGACTCCCTGGAAACGGCCTTCATGGTCGAGCACGGGGAAAAGATTGCGGCTTGACCTGGATATGGCGTCGACCACGTCGCCGAGGGTCCCGTCGGCATATACCGGGGTGAAATCGTGCTCTATCATATCTCCTGTCTTCAGGAGCGTGAGCACCGCCTGGTCGCTGTCGTGGGTGAGCAGTTCCCCCTGTGCCGCTATCCGCTTGGTGTAGATGGAGTAGTGCTCGAAGAAACGTATTGTCGCGTAGCTGATAGAGGCCGTTATGATAAGCGGGATGAGCAGCTCGTATCCTCCCGTGATCTCGGCTATGAGGAAGATTGCAGTCATCGGGGCCTGCATCACTCCGGCCATCAGTCCACCCATTCCGGCAAGGACGAAATTTGCCTCGGGGACTCCGGCAATGCCGCTGAGATTGATCAGCCTGGCAATCACGAAACCGGCCAGGCCACCGCTGACCAGCGTCGGACCGAAGGTGCCTCCGACTCCGCCGCCTGCATTGGTGAAAGCGGTGGCGAAGACTTTGAAAAGCAGGATGGCGGCGAAATAGAGCAGGAAAAGCCACTCGTTTTTGAGCAGATGGTCACCGAAAACCGCCATCGACACCTCTCCGGGGTTGTTGTTGAGCATCAGGGAAAGCGAATGGTATCCCTCGCCGTAGAGAGGGGGGAAGAGGAAAATCAGCACGCCCAGCAATGCGGCGCAGATTATCCAGCGCCAGAAAGGGTTGCCGAGATGCCTCATCCTGTCCTCGACCTTGAGGGTGACGCGCATGAAATAGAGCGACATGAAGCCGCAGAATATTCCGAGTATCAGATAGAAGGGAATGTTGCCGATGCGGAAAGCCTCTATAGTACCTGCAAACTGGACATCGTTCCCCATGAAAATATATGTCACCACTGTCGCCGTCACCGATGACAGGAGCAGCGGAAGGATGGCGTTCATCGACATATTGAACATGAGGATCTCCAGTGTGAAAAGCACACCGGCGAGCGGGGCCTTGAAAGTACCCGCGATCGCCGCGGCGGCGCCGCAGCCCAGCAGCATGGTAACGTTCTTGTAGGAAAGGCCTGCACGGCGGGCGACGACCGATCCTATGGCCGCTCCGGAGTAGACGATAGGAGCCTCGGCACCGACGCTGCCGCCGAAGCCGATGGTAACGGAACTGGCGGCTATGGACGACCAGGTATTGTGCGCCTTTATATTGGAATCATTCTTCGAAACTGCCTGCAGGACCTTCGTCACGCCGTGGCCGATATCGTCCTTGAGCAGGTAACGGACGAAAATAAGCGACAGCAGCATGCCGATACCGGGATAGACAAGATACAACAGCCCTTCGGCGGATGTATCTATCCACGAGGTCAGTCCTTCCTGTATGATGGAGATAAGCCACTTAAGCAAAATTGCCGCGCATCCGCACAGCAATCCCACCAACACCGCAAGCAGCAGAAGCTTTGTCTTTTCAGTCTTCACCTTCTTCCTGGGCAGCTTCGGCCGCGGCGATATCGTCGTCCGAAGCGGGGAAGCTTCCGCCCTCCCCTTCGTCACCGTCGTCGCCGTCGTCGCTCTTGAAAACTTCTTCAGCATCCTCATAGTCGTCCACCTTCACCTTGATCTTGACAAGGTAAAGCGCGTCCGGAATCTCCAGTGTAACGGCATAGAACGAAGTGCCGTCAGGCTTGTCAACTTTGAATATGTCCCCCATGTAGTCGGCATATCCGTGGGGATACTTCTCCTTGAAAGCTTCCAGAAGTTCTTCCGACATGTTCTCGTAGCTGATAACAGCACGTTTCCTAGGGATACTTTGTCCTGACATAGTTCGTATAAATTTAGTTGTGCAAGTATAGGGGAATTTTTCGTTCCGACAAAATTAATTAGCGTTTCTTGAAGAAAAAAGACTTCTGCCTTTGTTTTTTTGCTATATCCCGCTCCACGAATATCTTTTTCCCCGTCCTGGGATCGCGGCCGGTATGGAACATTTCGGTCGAAACCGTCATGGGGGTCGGGGTGAAATCCTGTACCTGCTCGGTCCTGACGCCACGGAGCGCGGGATGCTTCGAGAGCGCCTCCATCTCCTTCATGGAACAGCCGGGATGTGCTGAAATGAAGTACGGGACGATT
>JAEEIQ010000051.1 GCA_016281435.1 Bacteroidales bacterium | reverse complement strand
GCGGGAGCTGGCGCTGGCGGCGCCGGAGCTGGCTGTGTTCCGCTCTCGCTTCGAGCGGGTCCAGGCGGATCTCTCGGAGCTCGTCCAAAGCGTTGCCACCCTTCCCGCAGACAAGCAGGCCGGCGCCCGCCGCGGCCTGGCCGCCCTGCTGGACGGGATGAAGGAGCAGATCGGAGGTGACCGCCATGCGTGAAATCTTATTCCGTGGAAAGCGATCCGACACCGGCGACTGGGTGAAAGGGTTTTATATCCAGAAGCCCAATCCATTTTCCGAGGACGGGAAGCCCATAAGGCACTGCATTATCGATCTTCCTCCCTTCGGCTATGACGTCGATCCGGAGACTGTCGGGCAGTTCACTGGGCTGTTCGACAAGAACGGAACTCGGATTTTTGAGGGGGACGTTCTGGATCTGTCAATCTTAGGGCCAGATCACAGCCTGAAAGCTGTGTCGATAGAGCATGGAGCAGTCGGGTTCTTTCCTCTACACCCCGAGGAAGAAGCAGAAGAAGATCGCCGCTGGCGTAGCTTTTGGAAAGATGACGAGCAAGATTTCTGGGACTCCGAATACTTCACAGTCGTCGGCAACATCCACGACAACCCGGAGCTGCTGGAAGGAGGCGGCGAGGATGGCTGACATCCAGCTTGGCGAAGCTCCGACAGGAAGAACAGGCCAGAACACCACGGATCGGTGCGGCTGCCATCGGCCCACCGTGGAGAAAGCGGGTGGGCTGGAATGAGCTACGCCGATCCCAAGAAGGTGACTTGGCTGGCTGACGTGAGCTGCCACGTCTGCGGCGGCGAAGTCAACTCCTGGGACAAGCGATGCTCCCGGGCCCTGGGCTACCAGCACATCACATGCGAGGAATGCATCGGAAAGGAGTACGGCGTCAGCGTCGAGGAGCTCCGGGACACCATGAAGGAGCACTTCGGCCTGGTGCCCTGCCCGGGGATATGAACGAGCTGACGAAGCGCCTCTTCGCCGAGGGCTGGACTGAGGATCATCACCCGGGTCATGTGTTCTGGGCCTTCATCCAAGGCTTCCGGTACAAATGGGAGTACGAGCGGGAGCTGGTCTGGAAGACGCCCTGCGGTCTGTTCGCCTCCGGCTGGACTGCGGGCTCCTCCGACACCAGCTACGGCGGCGTGGACTACATCCCGGAGAACGACAATCCGCTGGTCCTCTGTCCCTACAAGAAGAAGGCCTGTGAGCATATCCCGGAGGGTCTGCGTGGGAAATACCCGCTCTGTCCCTGCCACACGACGGAGGAGCCCTACGACAAGTCCCGAAGTCTGGAGGCCATCGAGGAGGACCGGGCCAAGCGGTACCACGAGCAGTACATGGAGATCACCGGAGGGAGCTGCTGCGCCTGCGTCTGCGACACTAACGGCTTCCAGGGCGGGCTTGTCCGCATCGAGTACGACGTTCAGAAGTGCATCAACTACGGCTGCCAGAATGAATACTGCGTCATCCGCAAGCAGCACCGGGATCTGACCAAGGTCAACATCTTCTACGACGTGCGCAGGACGAAGATCACCCGCAAGGGATTCCTGGAAAGCACCGAGGTTACGGTCACCAAGGGCGAGAAGGTCTTCGAGAAGCCCGTCGCCCGGACGGACGCGGAGATCTGGCTAAAGGTAAAGCAGGCCGAATACACTCCGCTGAATAACCGCCAGGTCATCCAGGGCAAGACGAACCGGGACGATTACAGGATGCAGTTTTTCTCTGATCTTCACCGCACCTGGCCCGGCTATGACTACTTCGAGTTTCACTACGAGGTCGAGAACATCCGCATTGAGAAAAAAGAGTCCCGTGACCTCTTGCAAGACCTCCGGGACGTCGAACAGGGGCTGACCGTTGTCCACGCCTCTGATCTCAAAAAGGCAGCCGCAAAGGCCAAAAAGGACCGCAGACAGGCGTACCGTGAGGCGAAAGAAGCCAAGCGCCAGAAGAGGATCAAGGCCGCAAAGGCCGCATTCGATGAAAATTATGGCCGGAAGGATGGGGCTGCTTCCCCGCCTTCCGAGCCCGAACAGCTATCGCTTTTCTGAAAGGAGACAACATGGAAAGAATGGATAAGCTGAAACCGTGCCCGTTTTGCGGGAGCCTCGCCGAACTTACCGGAGAGTGCGATATGGTGTGGGTGCGCTGTTCCAACGAGAACTGCTGGTGCCAGATGGTGACACGCTTCGACGAACCGGAAGAAGCAATCGAGGAATGGAACAGGAGGGCAATGGCTGAATTGAATCGGCTCACCTGCCGCGATCCGGAAGGTCGGGCGCGGCTGATGCCGGACGTTGATTTGATGGCCGTCATTGAGCGGCTGTGCCAAATCGAGGAGCGGGGGAAGGGCGTGCTCATCATGCCGCGAGCCGAGCAGCAGGTCAGGATCACGGAAGCGCTCAAGCGCCGGTGGGCGTGCAGGAGGTCGGGAAATGAAAGTCAGTGAACTGATTGCCAGAGTTGAGCTCGTCTGCGGCGAGCTGCGCGCCGATCAGAGGGCCGATCTGATCAAAGCAGCGAAGGACATCGGAGCAACTGCTGTTCTGGACGTGCTCGACGAGGCGCGGCCTTACAAGAACTGGGTCGTTTTCAAGAGCTACCTCGACAGGAAATGGACGGAGGGAAAGGGGACCAATGACAAAACGGATTGAAGACTGATCAAAAGGCCACACCCGGGCGGACGGCCCGGGCGTTGGTCAGAGGGCCGCGAGGCGGCCTTCTGACGAGCGGGAAACACTCCGACGTGGTTCAGGGCGGGGGTAAACCAATCCCATACGGAGGGCGGCGGGCGCGTGGGTACGCGCCCCTACGAACGACAGAGGCCCGCAATGCAGCTTGACAGCACGCAACATTGATCTTTTATAAGATGACGCGCGCGGGCGCGTGCGCGCGTCATTTGGAACTTGTTGTGGTGCTAACATCTGAATCAGGAACAAGGCAAAAGGCAACAGGAGACGGAGGAAAAGAGGGATGAAGTGGATGCAGAGAATCTACAAGGCCAAGAACGG
>JAEEIQ010000050.1 GCA_016281435.1 Bacteroidales bacterium | reverse complement strand
GTTTGCTATCAGTCAGATCAAGATCTCCGGCGTAGACCAGGAGTTCGCCACCATCCCCGGCGTGATCGAGGGCATGCAGGACATCATCCTCAACCTCAAGCAGGTCCGTTTCAAGAGAATGGTCGAGTCTGTCGATACCGAAACCGTTTCCATCGTCATCAGCGGCAAGCAGGAGTTTACCGCCGAGGATATCTCGAAGGGATTGTCTTCATTCAAGGTGTTGAATCCCGAACAGCACATCTGCTCCCTGGAGCCCTCCGTCAAGCTCGAAATCACGCTGACCATCACCAAGGGTCGCGGATTCGTGCCCGCCGAGGAACTCAGGGACGAGAATACGCCCATCGGCACCATCCCTGTGGATGCGATCTATACGCCTATCCGCAAGGTCAACTGGTCCGTGGAGAACTGGCGTGTCGAGCAGAAGACCGACTACGAGAAGCTCAATCTTGAGATCGTCACCGACGGTTCCATCTCCCCGAACGCCGCCCTCCAGGACGCCGCCAACATCCTCATCTACCACTTCAAGCTCTTCACGGACGACAAGAAGACCGTGCTCGAGAGCACCGTGGAGCCCGACTCCAAGGAGCTGGACGAGGAAAGCCTGCACATGCGTCACCTGCTTCTGACGAAACTCTCCGACATGGGACTTTCAGTCAGGGCTTTCAACTGCCTCAAGGCGGCTGACATCGACACGTTCGCAGACCTGGTGTCTTACTCCCGCAGCGAGCTGATGAAGTTCCGCAATTTCGGAAGGAAGTCCCTTGGCGAGATCGACCTGCTTGTCGAGAAGATGAAGCTTTCGTTCGGAATGGATGTGACCAAGTACAATATTGAACCCAAGAAAAAGAATATCTAAAGATGAGACATAACAAAGCAATCAATCATCTCGGACGCAAGAGCGGTCACCGCAAGGCCCTCCTGGCCAACATGGCCACCTCTCTGATCATGCACAAGAGGATCACCACCACCGTGGCGAAGGCCAAGGCCCTCAAGTCCTATGTGGAACCCCTCATCACGAAGTCCAAAGAGGATACGACCCACTCGCGCCGCGTGGTATTCAGCTATCTGAAGAACAAGGAGGCGGTCACTGAACTCTTCCGCACCATAGCTCCCAAGATCGCCGGCCGTCCGGGCGGATACACCCGCGTACTTCACGTCGGTTTCCGTCAGGGTGACGCAGCTGAAATGGCCCTGATCGAGCTTGTCGACTTCAACGAGGCCGCTCTTGCCGCCGCGAAGGAGACCAAGAAGACCACCCGCCGCAGCCGCGCCAAGAAGGCCGCCGAGGCTCCTGCAGCCCCCGCTGCCGAAGCTCCTGCCGCCGAGGCTCCCGTAGCAGAAGCTCCCGTCGAGGCCGCCCCTGCAGCGGAGGCTCCCGCCGCCGAGTAATACAGACCGTTGCGGCCGTTCTGCCCGGCGCAAAGCATAGTCGCCCGTGGCAGTTAAACGGCTGATATACAACAAACAAGGCATTGTCGCTTCCATCGATTTCGATGGAAGCGACTCTGTTTAAGTGGCTACTGCAGAGGAGTTTGTCCGCCACGGCCGGAGTGGGGGCGCGGCGGGCTTTTACGGCGCGTCATTTGCCGTGCCGCCTTTTCGTTTTATATGAAAAATGATTAATTTTGCTTGATATAGTAAAACAAGATTTATGAATGCTCTATTCTACGCCGTTCCGGCGGCTTCAGTCCTGGCCCTGACTTTCGCCTTCATCTTCTACCGTCAGATGAAGAAGGAAGACGAGGGCACGCCCACGATGCGCCAGATCGCCCAGTATGTTCGCGAAGGCGCAATGGCCTACCTGCGCCAGCAGTACAAGGTCGTGGTAATCGTCTTCGCCATCCTTGCCGTGTTCTTCGCGATCCTGGCCTATGTGTTCCATGTGCAGAACCCCTGGGTCCCGTTCGCCTTCCTGACCGGAGGTTTCTTCAGCGGACTGGCCGGGTTCATCGGCATGAAGACCGCGACTTTCGCTTCGGGACGTACTGCCAACGCCGCCCGCCGCTCCCTTAACGCCGGGCTCAAGGTCGCCTTCCGTTCCGGCGCCGTGATGGGACTGACCGTGGTCGGCCTCGGACTTCTCGACATAGCCCTTTGGTATATCATCCTCAATGCCTTCGTCGGTGAGGCCTCCGAAGCTCAGAAGCTCGTGGTGATCACCACCACGATGCTGACCTTCGGCATGGGCGCCTCCACCCAGGCCCTCTTCGCGAGGGTAGGCGGCGGCATCTACACCAAGGCCGCCGACGTGGGAGCCGACATCGTGGGCAAGGTCGAGAGCGACCTTCCCGAGGACGATCCCCGCAACCCTGCGACCATCGCCGACAACGTCGGTGACAACGTGGGCGACGTCGCCGGCATGGGCGCTGACCTCTATGAGAGCTATTGCGGTTCGATCCTGAGCACCATGGCGCTCGGTGCATCCGCCTTCTACGCCCTCGGCCCCGAGATGCAGACAAAGGCCATCCTGGCCCCCATGCTCATCGCCGCCGTCGGGGTCCTTCTGTCGGTAATCAGCATCTTCACCGTCCGCACCAAGGAAGGCGCCGGCATGGGCCAGCTCCTCAAGAGCATGAGCTTCGGCACCAACATGGCGGCCATCCTCAGCGGCCTTGCCACCTTCGGCATCCTCGCCCTGGTGTTCGGCACTGAGACGGCAGACTGGTGGCACTTCTCCTGCTCGGTCGTCGCCGGGCTTCTCGCCGGAGTCATCATCGGCAAGGCTACCGAATACTACACCTCGCACTCCTACAAGCCCACGCAGAAGCTGGCCGAGTCTTCGATGACCGGTCCCGCTACCGTCATCATACAGGGTGTAGGCCTCGGAATGGTCTCCACGGCCATACCAGTGATAGCCATAGTCTGCGCCATAGTCCTGGCGTACCTCTTCGCCATCGGCTTCGACGTGCAAAGCATGATGACCGCCGCCAGCCTGTCCAAGGGCCTCTACGGCGTGGCCATCGCCGCCGTGGGCATGCTCAGCACCCTGGGCATCACCCTTGCCACAGATGCCTACGGTCCCATCGCCGACAACGCCGGCGGCAACGCCCAGATGAGCGAACTCGACCCTGAAGTGCGTGAACGCACCGACGTGCTCGATGCTCTCGGCAACACCACCGCCGCCACCGGAAAGGGCTTTGCCATAGGTTCCGCCGCCCTGACCGCCCTGGCCCTGCTGGCCTCCTACATCGAAGAGATCAAGATTGCCCTCGAAAGGGCCGGTGAGAAAGTCGTTTCCGTGGCCGGAGACCTTGTCGCCGCCGCCGACGCCAGCATACTGGACGTGCTGAACAACTACCATGTCTCCCTGATGAACCCCACCGTCCTGGCGGGAGTCTTCATCGGAGCCATGATGGCTTTCCTCTTCTGCGGCCTGACCATGAACGCCGTCGGAAGGGCAGCTTCCAAGATGGTGGTCGAAGTGCGCCGCCAGTTCCGTGAGATCAAGGGCATCCTGACCGGAGAAGGCACTCCCGACTACAAGAGGTGCGTCGAAATCTCTACCAGGGCCGCCCAGCATGAGATGCTCATACCGTCCCTGCTTGCAATTGCCGCTCCCATCGTAATTGGCCTGGTCCTCGGTGTGGCCGGGGTTCTCGGCCTGCTCATCGGCGGACTCGGCGCCGGCTTCGTGCTCGCCGTGTTCATGTCCAACTCCGGCGGAGCCTGGGACAACGCGAAGAAGTTCGTCGAGGAGGGCAATTTCGGAGGCAAGAACTCCGACTGCCACCACGCCACCGTCGTGGGCGATACCGTCGGCGACCCCTTCAAGGATACATCAGGGCCTTCCTTGAACATCCTGATCAAGCTCATGAGCATGGTCTCCATCGTCATGGCCGGCCTTACCGCCGGTTTCCACCTCCTGTAAACCAATAACCAGAAAGATATGAAGAAAGCAATTGTCGCGCTGTTTTCCGTGCTTGCGCTCGCAGCGTGCAAAAATGACAAGAAAGTGACACTCATCACCGTCGATCCCGGGCATTTCCACGCCGCCCTCCTGCAGAACGTCTCCTACGACGAGATCAACCCCGACGTCTATGTCTATGCTCCCGAAGGAGCCGACCTCAAGGCCCATCTCGCCCGTATCGAGGGTTTCAACAACCGCGCTGAGAACCCCACGCATTGGAACGAGATAGTCTATACCGGTGACGACTTCCTCGAGAAGATGCTCGCTGAGAAGAAGGGCAACCTGATGATTACCGCGGGCAACAACGGCAAGAAGCCAGCCTACATCCTCAAGACTGTCCAGGCGGGCATCAACGTGCTGTCGGACAAGCCTATGGCCATCACGCCCGAAGACTTCGACACCCTGAAGGAAAGCTTTGAGACAGCCGAAAAGAACGGTGTCCTCCTTTCCGACATCATGACCGAGAGGTTCGAAATCACCACAGCCCTCCAGAGGGAGCTGCGCCAGATTCCCGCCATCTACGGCGAGCAGCTCGCCGGCACTCCCGAGGAACCCGCCGTCGTCAAGGAGAGCGTGCACCACTTCTTCAAGAACGTCTCCGGCAACAAGCTCGTCCGTCCGGCATGGTACTATGACGTCAAGCAGCAGGGCGAGGGCATTGTGGACGTGACCGTCCATCTCGTGGACATAGTCCAGTGGAGCGTCTATCCCGATGTGGTCCTCGACTACACCAAGGATGTCGAAATGATTTCCGCGAAGCACTGGCCCACGATCATCACCCCGGCCCAGTTCGAGGCCTCCACCGGATGCGCCGAATTCCCCGAATTCCTTCAGGACTGCGTCAAGGACGGCAATCTCGAGTGCATGGCCAACGGCGAGATGACATACAAACTGAAAGATACTTACGCCAAGGTCATCGTGGTCTGGAACTATGAGGCTCCCGCCGGCACCGGCGACACGCACTTCTCCATCATGCGCGGCTCCAAGGCTTCCCTCGTAATCCGCCAGGGCGCCGAACAGGGCTACAAGCCCGAGCTCTACATCGAGCCCGTCGCAGCTGACGCGGCCTATGAGTCCCAGGTTGCCGAGGCCTTCGCCGCCCTCGAGAAGAATTATCCCGGAATAGCCCTCGAAAAGACTGAGGCCGGCTGGCACGTGGCCATCCCCGACAGCTACAAGGTCGGTCACGAGGCCCATTTCTCCCAGGTTGTCAGAAGGTATCTCAAGTGCCTCCAGGATGGAAAACTCCCCGAGTGGGAAGTTCCCAACATGCTTGCGAAGTATTACACGACCACCCAGGCTCTTAAAAAAGCGCAGGAATAAATGAAACACTTTTCCCTTCCCAAGGACGGCGGACTAATCCGCGAAAATCTGCCCGGAGACATACTTCACGCTGACGACAAGATCTACACCGACGTCTATCCCGAACCATCGGGAGCCAGCGAAGTGATCTCAGAAAAGGTCATCACCGCAATCAAGGAATTCGAGGCGGCGAACCCCGGCAAGCTTTTCAAACTCGGCCTCACGACGGGCGCCACCCCGGTGTCCCTTTACAAGAAGCTGAGCCGAAAGTACCGGGAGGGGAAGGTTTCGTTTCGCAACGTCGAGATATTCTCGATAGACGAATATTATCCTACGTCCAACACGGCGTCCCAGAGCCGCAACCGGCGGCTGCACGAGGAACTGCTGGACAACATCGACGTCCTGCCCGCCAATGTGCACATCCCTGACGGGACAGTCCCCGAAAAAGAAGTGTCTCATTACTGCGCGGCCTTCGACGTGATGGCCAGGGGCCTCGATCTCCTTGTCATAGGCATAGGCGAGGAAGGCCAGGTCGGATTCAACGAAAGCGGCGCTTCGGAGACGAGCCACACCCGCACTGTGCTCCTTTCCTACCCGTCCCGCAAGAGGCAGGCGAAGAATTTCAACGGCGAGATGGCTTCCACCCCGAAAGCGGCCATAACCATGGGCATGAGCACCATGCTCAGCGCGAAGAAGGTCATCCTGATGGCCTGGGGTGAGGACAAGGCTGCAGTGGTCCAGAAGGTGGTCGAGGGTCCGTACGACCCCGCCTGTCCGGCGACCATGTTCCAGCGCCATCCCAAGGTGCGCATGTTCGTGGATGAGACGGCCGGAAGCCTTCTGACCCGCGAGGTGGCCCCCTGGCTGATCGGACCTTGCGAATGGACCCCGAAGTTCCGCCGCAAGGCGGTCATCTGGCTTTGCCAGAAGGTCGGAAAGCCGATTCTGAAGCTCTCGGAGCAGGATTACCTGCAGAACTCCCTCGAAGAATTGCTCGAAAAGTACGGACCGCACTCCAAGATCAACATCGACATCTTCAACGACCTTCAGCATACCATCACGGGCTGGCCGGGCGGAAAGCCCAATGCCGACGACAGCACGCGTCCGGTCTCTTCCAGGCCCTTCCCGAAGAAGGTGCTCATCCTTTCCCCGCACCCTGATGACGACGTGATCTCGATGGGAGGAACCTTCATCCGTCTTGTCCACCAGGGGCACGACGTGCATGTCGCCTACCAGACCTCGGGCAACGTCGCCGTGCACGACGACGTGGTCCTGCAGCATATGGATGCGGCCTCGCAGCTCGGTTTCGGCGACCGTTTCGACGAGGTGAAGGCCCTGATCGCCTCCAAGGCGCCGGGAGCTCCGGAGCCGAAGCCTCTACTGGCCCTCAAGGCCGCCATACGCCGCAGCGAGGCTCGCGGGGCCGTCCGCTCCTTCGGGCTGGACGAGTCCCATGTGCATTTCCTGAACCTTCCGTTCTACGAGTCGGGCGGAGTAGCCAAGCTGCCGCGCACGCAGGCTGACGTGGATATTATCAAGGCCCTCATGGACGAGATTGCCCCGGACCAGATCTATATGGCCGGAGACCTCGCCGATCCGCACGGCACGCACCGTGTCTGTACGGAGGCGGCGCTCGAGGCCCTTGACCAGCTGAAGGCTGAGGGTGCAGGCTGGGTGGATGGATGCCATGTGTGGCTGTACCGCGGCGCATGGATGGAATGGGAGCTCGGAAGGGTGGACATGGCTGTGCCGCTCAGCCCCGAAGAGGTCGTGGAGAAGCGTCACGCCATCTACCATCACCTTTCGCAGAAGGATATAGTCCCCTTCCCCGGCGACGATCCCCGCGAATTCTGGCAGAGGGCCGAAGAGCGCACGCAGAATACGGCGCGCCTGTACGACCAGCTCGGCATGGCCGAATATCAGGCCATCGAGGTGTTCCTGAAACTCTGTTAGAAGATACCGGTAATTCTCCTTACCCGGCAGGGCACGCAGCCTTGCCGGGTTTTTTGTACATATAATTATGTATTGCCGCTGAAATCATCACGGGGTAATTTTGCGAACGGAATAGACTCGTTTTCAAAATACTGATGATGATGGAAGAAAACAAAAAGTATTTGGCGCCGGCGTGTTTCATGCTAGAGGTGCAGATCAGAAAAGTCCTTTGCGGCTCCGAAGTGACGGGAGACATCTACTCTCCTGACTACGAAGATGGAGGGAATTTGCCATTTTAATCCAGGGAGGAATGAACATGAAAAAGATCTATGCATTAATGGCCGTATGCGCGGCCGCGATGGTTTCCTGCCAGGTAAATGAAAACAATGGACCGGAGGTGCCCGAAACCGGTGCGGATGGTGTCCAGATGACGCTTCAGGTCGACTTCGCCGGCACGAGGACGACTTATACTTCCAACGGAGTGGCCGGTTTCTACTGCGACTGGGAGGTCGGGGACAAGATTTCCGTGATTTCCTTCGATTCTGACAGCGATTATGCGAACATAAGCGCAATCGACAACTTTGAAGTGCAGGATCCCGTGACGGGCACTTTCACCGGTACATACACCGGCGGAAGTTCTCCGAGGGTCATGATCGTCTATCCCCATCTCGAGGCCTACGAGGGCTCCGCAAGCGGCAAATGGGGCTCGGAAGCCCTTAACGGCGCGTTCTCGAGACGTCTTATAGACGAGGTGAAGATAGGGGAGAGCGGAATGACCCTGAGCCCCTACACCTACGTCTATGCCGATGAGAACACTGATATGGACGTACTGAAAGAGCGCTCCATTTTCTACGGCAGGGCCCAGATTGCCGCCGGCAGCATGACGGCAACGCTTCAGAACCTCTACAGCGTTCTTACAGTAACCCTTGATTTCAGAGGCGCCACCAATCCCGACGACCCCTGGGACGAATCTCAGGTAACATCGGCCATCAAGACCGTTGAAATCAATGCCGATCATTTTGCCTTCGAGAATATGTCCTGGGGCTATCCCGCTAGTTTCAAGGCTGGCAGCACATCCAACCTCTCCAGGCAGATTTCTTACTTCGGTGCTCCTGATACGGCGGAAAGCGACCCCACAGGCCTGGTGCCCCCGACCCGGTACTCCGGCAGCTCCTGGCTCAAATACTACATTATCGGCAACTTTGTGGACCAGAAGTCCGGTTACAAGTGGAATGTCACCGCAACCGCAGCCGACGGCAACACATTTGTAAAGGAACTGGAGTTCACCGGCGACTACTCTTTCAGCGCAGGCAAGGGAGCGGCTTTCTCCACAGTGTTGACCGGAACCATTCCGGCGCTTCCTGTTGCAACGGCACTTGACGCAGACGGCACCGAGCCCTCCAACTGCTACATTGTTCCTTGCACCGGGTCAACTTATAGTTTTGGCGCAAAGAGCAAGCAGGGCTTCTCCTATCCAAACACTTATAATTCCTCATACAGCGCCGCAGTGCTCTGGGAGGCCCTTCCATACAACAACTCCGTTGCTGTCGGCTCCGTTATCAAGAACGCCAAGCTCTGCAGCGACAACCGCATCTATGTAGAGACCACCGGCACCGAGGGCAATGCCCTGGTGGCCGTCCTGAACGGCGAAGGAACCATTATCTGGAGCTGGCACCTGTGGGTTACAGACTACGACCCCAACAACAGTTCCTCAGATTATAATTATATCAATCTCGACGGCACCGAGTATTATATGATGAAGCGCAACCTTGGCGCTTTCTACAATTCCGCGGAAAGCATCAACGGCTATCGCGAAGAGCAGGTGGGCCTCTATTACCAGTTCGGCCGAAAAGATCCCTTTGTCGGTGTAAACAACATCTACGAGGCATCAGCCAACCGTGAGACCACCAATTCCGGCAACTGGGCCCAGGTGAATTGCGGAGGCCTGGTCAATAAGTATTATGCAAGCAGCAATCCCATGACCTTCATCAAAGGAACCACGGCCAGCAAGAGCTGGCTGCCCAGCCTGGGCGCCGTAGACGGACTATGGGGAACTGCAACAAAGGAACAGGATCCCTGCCCTTACGGATGGCGCGTTGCCGATACCGAAATATGGACGGCAATCAAGGAAAAGGCCGATAGGACCATCGACGGCTCCGACGTCAACTTCTGGGGATCAGCTCCCGACAAGCGCCCTATCTCCAAGACCATCCATGACAGTGGTACTTACGGCGGAACCTATCAGTTTGACGGCCTTACGCTTCCTTACTGCGGATTCTACTATTACAATACCGGCGATTCATCCTGGAGCATATGGCAAACCTACAGCTACAGCGTAGACGTAGGTGATGCAAAATACTGGGGAAACAGTATGATAAATTCGGAAGAGGCCTATACTTTCAGTGTTTCCAGCATTGATATGTATCAGTTTGAAACATATGCTGAGACAGAATGGCCTGCCAGCGGCCTGCAGGTCAGATGCGTCAAACAGCCTTAGTACTAAAGCCTGTCATAAATAAGAAATCCCCGGGAGCCGTATGACTTCCGGGGTTTTTCTTTGAATGCCCTTCAGAGGATTATCAGTCCTTTCTTGATGGCATACAGGACCAGCTCGACCGTGTTGTTGATGCCCAGCTTGCGGAAGATGTTGTTCTTGATGGTGACGACGGTCAGGTACTTGATTCCGAGTTCGCCGGCGATTTCCTTGTACTGCAGGCCTTTGCAGCTGAGCCGTATCACGTCCAGCTCCCTCGGGGTGAACAGGTTGTCCGGAGCCTTTTTCGCAAGGGATATCCGGTCGATCAGGCGGGCGATGTCCGTGCCGAAGAATTCATATCCGCCTGCGACGGAGCGGATTGCGTCGAGCATAGTGGCTTCGTCGCTGCTTTTGGGAAGGAATCCGTCTATGCCTATGCCGAGAAGGGTTTCAAGCGTGCCGACTGAAGTGTCGCTGGACAGGACCAGAAGGGCGGTATCGGGTATCTGGGCGCGCATACGCCGGGCCAGCTCGATCCCGTCCATTCCCGGCATCATCACATCCATGACCATGACGTCCGGCCTGAGGGCCATGGCCTTTTCCAGGGCCTGTCTGCCGTCGGCTGCGGTTCCTGCTATCTGAATGCCGGGTTTCCCCTCCAGCATGGAACGGATTCCGACGAGGATCAGGGGATGGTCGTCGACCAGAAGAACTTTGATGGCTTCAGGCATTTTCCTGCAGGTTTTTGATGTGGATGGTGAAACGGCTGCCGTTTCCTTCTTCGCTTTCGACGCCGATTGTCGATCCTGTTTCCTCCACGAGGTCACGTGTCACGGTGAGGCCGAGACCGTTGGACGGTTCTCCGTCCGTGCCGCTTCTGCGGAAAGAGCCGTCCGCGTTGAAGATGGACGGGATCCTGTCTTTCGGAATCCCGATGCCCCTGTCGGAGACGCTGAGCAGGGCTCCGTCCGTGACCGGTTCGATCGCGATCGTGACCGGTGAGCCCTTGGGCGAGAATTTTATGGCGTTGGAAAGAAGGTTGCGGAGCGCCAGCATCAGGTTGCTCCGTATGGAACAAACTACGATGTCGTCGGGGGATTCCAGGCTGACGGAAATGTCTTTTGACCGCGCGCTGCCGGAATACTGTCCTATGACTTCCCCGACCATCTCGTCCAAGGCGAAGCGGACCGGTTCAGGGGCCTCCGTCTTCGTCCTTGCCCATCGCAGGACATTGTCGATGAGCTCGACTTCGGATTCTGCCTGGCGTTCCAGCTGGAGGTAAACCTGGCCGAGTTCGGAAGGATGCAGCCCGGCTCCGTGCGTGCGGAGCATCTGCATGCTCCTCAACTGGGCCATCGCCGGAGCGTGTATGTCATGGGAGACTACCTTGAACAGGAAGTCTTTCTGGGCATTGCTTTCCTTGAGCTTGCGGCGTTCTTTGCCGAGCCGGAAGGTGTACAGCAGGATTACCGCCGCGACGGTAAGCAGAAGAAGGGCGAGAAGGGTCAGGACCAGGTTCATCCGTCTTTCTCCGGCAATCTCGGACTTCTGCAGCGCTATGGTACGTTCGCGTCTCAGGGTTTCGTACTCGATATTGAAAAGTTCCATGGCTTTGGAACTCTTGCGCCGTGAAATGCTGTCCTTCAGGGCCATGCTCTGCTCCAGATAGCCGAATGCTGCGTCCGGGTCGTTATCCCTTGCCGCCAGGGCCAGCCGGTGGTAAATCTTTTCCAGCAGGGGCTGGTCTCCGAGTTCCATGGCCAGTCCGGCGGCTTCCTTCAGATACTGCCTTTCGGAGGCGGTCCTCCCCCGGCGGCCATATTCCTGTCCCAGCTGGAAGCAAACTATGCTGAGGGACTGCCTGATGTTCTCCTTGCGGAAAACGTCTTCCGCGAAAAGAAGATCGTTCAGTGCGGCGTCATACCGGCCGAGACCTTCCAGCGCGTATGCCCTCTGGCTTCGGCGGATGGCCTGGGCGGTGCGGTCCAGCTCCCTTGCGGCAATCGAGACCGCGCGGTCCGCGTAAGCAAGGGCCAGAGAGTCATTTCCGGCAGCATGGTATACGTCGCAAGCCTTCCCGCAGGCCATAGAGAGCTTATCCGGCCGTCCTATCGATTCTTCGTTGGCGATAGCCTCCAGAGCGTATCCGGCGGCGAGTTCCGGCTTGCCTGCATATACGTACATCGAGGCGAGGTTGATGAGGGACGATGTCAGCCCCTTCTCTTCCCCGTGCTCCTTGTCCCATTCATAGCAGCGGATCATGAAATCGGCCGCCTTGTCGAAGTCGCCCAGGCGGGAGTAGGAACAGCCCAGGATGGAATATAGTTCAACGGCGTCGCCCTCCTGCAAGCCGGATTGCGAAAGGCCCTCGCGGGCGGTCATGATTGCTTCGGCGTAGCGCGATTCATAATACGCCTTTTCCGCTTCCTGGTAATAATCTTTGCCATACAGCGGAAGGACCGGGAGAAAAAGCGCTATTAACCATGCAGTTCTTCGCATATTGCAAAGATATGTCTTTTGTCGGGAAAACAAGATACATAATAATATGTAGCGTCGTTGTCTTCCGGGCGGTTATTCCAATCAACCTTATTGTTTTTTCGAAAAAGGCTGTGTATCTTTCTGGAAATGGAATTATATATGAGCCGTTCCGGTGCCATTTTGGCAGTTATGCTGATTCTCATTTCCTGCGGAAAGCGGGAGGCGGACTTTTTTGCCCAGAGGAACAGGATCCATCAGATGGCGATGAAGGAGTCTCCGGAGAAGGCCCATGCCCTGTTCCTGGGGTTTGCCGACGAGTGCCACGCGAAGGGGGAATATGCATTTGAGGCCTGCGCCCTTTATGAGATGGCCACGAACTATCTGGACCAGCGGGACACCCTCGGGATGCGCCGCATCCTCGACCGCATGGAGAGTCTGGCGAAGGACCATCCGGAAAACACCGGCGCCGGATACAGTTATTACTCTGTCCTCGGCACATACTATGCCTCGGTGTATGAGCAGGATGGGGCGGAAACCACCCGCGACGCCATGTTCGGGGCGCTCAGGAAAGCGGTCGCCTTCCAGGAGCGGATGACTCAGGAGGACTACAGGGTCCAGGCCATCGTGCCGGCCTGGAACTATTACAACATGGCCGTATGCTACGACCTTTACTGCGATCCTCCGGTGCGTGATTCCATCGCCAAATACCTCGATCTGGCCGACAAGTCGAACAAGGAGACGGCTTACCTGAGGCCGTTCGAGCACCAACAGATCGATGTGTCCATCCGGGACCTCCGGGCCTGGCTCCTTTATTATGACGGGAAGAATGACGAGGCCATTGCGGAGATGGACGCCGTCCTGGCCCTGATAGACAGCGTGGAGGCTTCCAGTCCGAATACGGTCATCACCGAGCGTGGCGAGGCTTACGGGTTTTTCGTGGAGGTTTACTCCTCGATGGGAAATTTTCAGAAGGCTCTCGAATATCAGACTCTGAAGGCCGAGAACGACAAGCTCCGCTTCAGCGCCCAGCGAAACGCCGCCGTGCGTGAGGCCGAGTCGAAATACGATGTGGCAAAGGTTGAGGTGCGTCTTGCCAAAGTGCGGGGGTGGATGGTTTCTCTGGCTATCCTGTCCTTGCTTCTCATAGCCCTTGTCTTCTACTACAGGCTGCTTATCCGCAACAGGGAAGAAGGCCGCTACACTGCCGCCGTCGAGGCCCTCGTCGAGACGGACGCCGGAGTCCGCGCCCTGACGGAGAAGGTGTCTCCCGACAAAGCCGCCCAGGTGTTCTCGTCCGCCCTCAAACCCCTTTCCGCCGTGGAGCGGAAGTACATCATGCTCTTCATGTCGGGTAAATCGACCGAGGAAATCGCTGATGCCATGAATGTTGCGCCGGCGAGCGTGTACACGATGAAATATCGCATCAAAAAGAAATACCCGGAGTCCTTCCCCCTTCCTTTCTAGCGCGACATAGACAAATCTTTCCGTTTCTTGACATCTTTTGTCTAGATTTGTCTATTTGAACGCCGTTGCCCCTTCCATATTTTTGTAATGTGGAAGGACTCGTGATAATACTGCTTTCGCTCTGCCTCGCCGTGGGACTGGTTACCCTGCTCATGGTGTTCCTGCTGTTTGCCCGGTGGAAGCGTTCCATCCGCCCGGACCGGTTGCCCGAAAGCGATTCCGCCGCCGCCCACTCTATCCTTCAGGCAGCCGTCAAGCCTTTGTCTGTCATCGAGAAAAAGTATCTTGCCCTGTTCCTGGAAGGGAAGAGTACCGAAGATATATCCAAGGCCATGCGCGTGGAGCCATCCAGCGTATATACCATGAAATATCGCATCAAGAAAAAATATCCGGGAGATTATCAGCTCCCGTTTTAACCACTTCTCCTTATGAAAGACACGATCAAGTATTCCGTCATAACCGTTATGGCGATAATCGCCGCTTCAGCCTGCGTCAAGGAGCCTGAGGGTGGAGGATCGCAGAACTCCAGACATGAAGTGAAGATGACGTCTCCGTCTTCCGTCACCATAGGCGCAGGCGGCGGGAGCGCGACCTTCAGTTTCGAATCCGGCGGGGACTGGACCGTGGAGCCGTCCAACGACAGGGCGGGCTGGCTCGGCATACAGCCGGAAAGCGGCCCGGCAGGAAAGGCCAGCGTCACCGTGACCGCGGAGCCCAACGAGACTCCCGACGACAGAAGCGCCGCCCTGCGCATCAAGTGCGGCACGGCATCGGCCTCCGTGACGGTCACGCAGAAGCAGAAGGACGCCCTCACACAGACTCCGTCCAAGACTCAGTTCGGGGCGGAAGGCGGCAGTTTCACCATCGAAGTGAAGGCCAATATAGAATACGGTATTGAAATAGACGCCGACTGGATCCACCGGGCGTCCACCAGGGCGCTTGTGGCCAGTGAAACCACCTTCATCGTCGACAGGAATGAAGATACGCGCAAGAGGGAAGGCACCGTCACGGTAAGCAGCGCCCTCGGCAGCGAACGGATCACGATTTACCAGGAGGCGGGCGCGCCTTCGATAATACTCTCGTCCGAAAACGTGGCCGTCAGGACCGGTGGCGGCACCTTCACCGTGGATGTGAATTCAAATGTGGACGTGACGATGTCCATCGCCTCGGGTGCGGAGTGGCTGAGCGAAGTCACCACGAGGTCCATGAGTACGCATAGCTACACCTTCAGGGCGGCCCCTAACGAGGGGTATGACGCCAGGGTCGGGAAGATATCGTTCAGGAACTCCCAAAGCGGAGTCGAAGCGACAGTGACCGTGACGCAGATGCAGAAAGACGCCCTGGTCATATCGCAGTCCGTATACGATATAGGAGCGGCCGGGGGGAGGGTCAGCATGGAAGCCTCTACGAACATGGACCTGGATGTCAGCATCTCCGAATCCTGGGTCCGCAGGGTGACTACAAGGTCGATGGGCCAGGTTTCGTATTATTTCGAGGTGGACCCTAACACGGGCTATGATGTTCGGGAATGTACCGTGACTTTTGCCGGCGGAGAGGAGATTACGGTTTTCTCCGATCCCGGTCCATGGAGCATCATCGGTACGATGAACGGCGACAATTGGACCCGGGACATCGGGATGAAGACAGACGGGAAATGGCACGTGGCCAGGGGCGTTTCCTTCACGGCCACCGACGAATTCAAATTCCGGAAAAACAAGAACTGGGACGAGAATCTTGGAGCGATGTCCAATCCCGGCCCCACCCTTCCTGCCGATGTGAAGGTGTTCCTCACGCAGGGTGGCGGCAATTATAAAATGGAGCCGGGGACATACGACTTCTATCTCTCTCCGGAAACCAGTACGGTATATGTGCTGAAAGCCGGAACGCCCTTTGTCTTCGAGGGGTATCATGATATTCCTGAGAGGTTGTCCCAGACGGTCACCATCCGGCAGGACGGAGCCGACGCTTTCCTGCCTGATTTCAAGGAACAATACACGGTCAGTTCCGTGAAACAGATACTCGAACTGAGGTCCCGTTCCAGCGTCGAGGTAATGGCGGAGTCGAAATGCGATTGGATAAGCGTAACGGATACAAGGGCACTGAAAAACAGAAGCATATCCCTGCAGATAGCTGAGAACGCCTCCAATTCTGACCGTACCGGCGAGGTGGTGATTACGGCTCCCGCGCTCGGGCAGTCCAGGACGGTGACCATTACCCAGAAAGCAGCCGGTCAGATGTATATTCCCGATGCGGCATTCTACGCCTGGCTCCTGGGTCAGTTCGATGAAAACGGGGACAAGAATCTCTCGAAGGCGGAATGCGACAATGTGAAGGTTATAGAAATGACTCTTAACGAGACTCCGGGCATCAAGTCGGTACAGGGCCTGGAGTATTTCCCCAACCTGGAGTTCTTGAGGTTTTACTGGACGGCCCCGGATGGTGGCGCCGACATCGAGGAGATTGACTTGTCCGGCAATCCGAAGCTGAAACAGGTATCCTTGAACAGTCTTCCGAAACTCAATAGTCTTACTGTCAGTGCTCCCGACCTTTCCGATCTGACGGTAAGCGGCTGCGCGTCCCTGACTGGATTGGATATCGCCAGGTTCAAGAATATTCAAAACCTATATCTTCGCGATTGTCCCTGGCTGACTACTTTGGATTGTTCCCCCTACAAGAAGCTTTATTACCTTTCCGTTGAATCGTGTCCGTCATTGTCCAAGATTATCGCGCCATGTCCCAGGCTGCGTAATCTGTATGTCGGATACTGCCGGGCCCTCTCATATTCCGATATTATCCTCCCGGAGGAAGCCTTTGATCTTGCATACCTCAATATCGATACGATTGCTTCGCCTCCTGAGGAAATAGACCTGAGCATGTGCCCGGGAATCAAGCAGATATCCATTTCAAGCGTGGCGGCTTCCTGGTCGATAAGAACCATATGGCTGATGACCGGAATGGAGATTCCGGGTTTGTACGGAGTTGCCCGGAATGCTGAAATACGCTATAAAGGCGAGAATCTGCTGGCCCCTGTCGAATTTGCCAGCCCCGCCCTACGCGATCTGATCCTTCAGGTATATCCCAACAATGACGTCAATGGAGACGGGCAATTTTCTGCCTACGAATTGGAAAAGATCGATTATTTCGTTGCCTTCTCCGATTACTATTCGCTGGGCGGGACGATTACCACGCTCGAAGATATCGGATACATGAAGAACCTGGAGCACTTTGGATTGCATGGTTTCGGCGACAAGGTGACAGCTCCTGTCCCTGAATCCCTCAAGACGCTGACTAAACTTAAGTCCTTCAGTCTGGAAGACTGCCGCATCCAGGGCGATCTTCCCGAGTGGATTGCGGATATGCCTTCACTTACAGAGCTTTCGCTGTTCAATTGTTATCCCCTCGGAGGACCGATTCCGGGAAAACTGCTCATGTCGGAGACGCTCACTTATCTTGAGATCAGGGGATGCGCCTTTACCGGTTGTACCATAGTGGTCCCCAAGGACTCTTTCCTGGATTACGGCAGCAAGTATTATCACCCGAACGGGTACTTCAGGCTGACTCCCCAGCGCGAGTTGGTGAGAAGGGAAACCCAGGACGGCGGCGACTACGTGTATGACCTGCCCAATATCCTCTACAAGAGCGATGCGGACGGCACGGGACCGGTCCATCCGAACGGAGAGGCTGTCCTGTACCATGCCGCCACCAAGGGCCCGGGCCTCGATCTTGTCATCACGGGAGACGGGTTCTCGGCAGAGAACAATACCGTTGGCGGGACGATGGAGGCTTACCTTACCGCCTGCGCGGAACAGTTCCTCCACCAGGAGCCGTACGACAAACTTGCGGAATACTATAATGTCTGGCTTGTCTATGCCCATTCCAGGACGGAAGGGACGGGGGTCCGGAGCGGCAGTTGTACCATTTTCGGCACGAGGCACACGGATCCTGAAAGAGCATCTACGGTCGAAGGAAACCATGGCGACATACTGGCCTTTGTCAGCTCCGCGACCGGCAGGGACTGCAGCAATGCCGTTATCGGTGTTATCATGAACACTTCCACTTATGGCGGAACATGCTACTGGAACTACAACTCCTTTGACAAGTGGAATTATTCGATTGCCTACACTCCCGCGGCCCCGGGAGACTTCCTTCCTACCTTTACGCACGAGACTCTCGGTCACGGTATAGGCAAACTGGGAGACGAGTATAACGCGAACTCGTCGAATCCGGGATCTGCTCCGTCGAGCTACCCGTACTGGGTAAACTATGGACTCGACGCCAATGTGGATAATGTTTCCGACCCCGCGCAGGTTCGCTGGCGCAATTTCCTTTCCGATCCCAGGTATGCGAGTGAAGGCTTGGGAGTATTCGAAGGGGCAAATTATGCCAATTACGGCTGGTACCGGCCTTCGGAGAATTCAGTTATGAATATTCAAACGGCAGAGGGCGGGGACCGCTTCAACGCTCCCTCCAGGGAGGCAATCTACCAGTGGACCAAGATGTGGCTGGCAGGCAGCGGCGTGACGTCCGGATACGGCAATTGGGCATCCTACATCGCCGCCAACTACAACTACGAGGAATTCGTCGCCTTCGACAAGGCGCCGTCCCCGTGGGCGACGCGGTCGTCCTTCAAGAAGAAGCCCCGCAGTCCCCTGAAGGTCACGCTCCACGACGGCCGCGTAATAGAGCGCGAGTTCCCGCAGCACACCCCGCCCGTAATCGTGGAACCCTGACGAAGAAGCCTCCCCGAAACAGGGAGGCTTCTATGTGCCCGGGGCCGGGCTCGAACCGGCACGTCTTTTAAGGACACAGGATTTTGAGTCCAGCGCGTCTACCAATTCCGCCACTCGGGCTTGCGCACGAGTTGCAAAGGTAGGGATTTTTCAGTATTTGTCAAATTTTTGCGTTATCTTCGTTTCCCGTATGAATAAGATCAAGATCAAGAGCGGAACGGGATTCACTGCGCTGAAATTGCTCCTTCTGCCCTACAAGCAGGTCTACATGGTCTGCGACCGGAATGTGTCCGATTACGCCCGCAAGATAAGCACGGGTATCCCCACGCTGGCCATCGATGCGTCGGAGAGCTCGAAGAACATGGACAAGGTGCTCGTCATCTGCCGCTGGCTGCTCGAAAAAGGGGCCGACAGGAATGCGCTCGTACTCGCTGTCGGAGGGGGAGTGACGACCGACGTCGTCGGCTTCGCCAGCAGCATATACATGCGCGGGGTGCGCTATGCCAACGTGCCCACGACCCTTCTCGGGCAGGTTGACGCCGGGATCGGCGGAAAAACCGGGGTGAACTTCGAAGGATACAAGAACATGCTCGGGGTCATCCGCCAGCCCGAATTTACCTATATCGCCACGGACACGCTGAAAACCCTTCCCTCGAAAGAATTCTATTCGGGGGTGGCCGAGCTTCTGAAGACCTTCATTATCAAGGATGCCCGCCGCTACGAGCTCGCGGTCAAGGTCCTTTCTCGCGGCAAGGATCCCGGTGAACTCAAGCCGTTCATTGCCGAAGCGGCCAGGATCAAGGCCAGGATAGTCCGAAGGGACGAGGGCGAAAAAGGCCTGAGGAGGGTGCTGAACCTGGGACATACTTGGGGACATGCCATCGAATGGTACCAGCAGAGTCGCGCCGGAGTCCCCCTCCACACCCACGGGGAAGCCGTCGCGATAGGGATCATCCAGGCAGCCCGCAAATCCGAGGCCCTGAAGATCGCGAGCCCGGGTCTGGCGGACAAACTGGCCGCGGACTTCAAGGCTGTGGGCCTTCCCACGGAACTGCCCTGCCCGCTGAGCGAGCTCGAAGCGGCGATGCACAAGGACAAGAAAAGCGAGGACAGCAAGATCAACTATGTGCTGATCCGGAAAATAGGGGACGTGGTAATAAAGAAGATATGATCTGCACCAGCATACAGGGAAAAACCTTTGAAGAGATACTGGACATCCTCCAGGACGTCTTCGTCGAAATGGCCGAAATACGGCTGGACAGATGCCCCCTGACAAGGGCCCAGATAGACGAATTGTTCTCCGAATGCGAAAAGCCGCTGATTGCGACCTGCCGGGCTTCCGAACTCCGGGCCAGATACGGGGAGAAAGCGCAGGACGAGGCTCTCAAGCGGCTGCAGACTGCCATCGAAGCCGGTGCAGCCTTTGCGGACCTGGAACTCGAAGCCCCGGTCGCGGCAAGCAAGGCCTTCCGGAAAATGTGCTATGACAACGATACGCGCATTATCCGCTCCTGGCACGATTTCGGCGGGACTCCGGACGGGGACTACCTCATGCAGGTCGTGGAGCGGTGCTACCGCTATGGAGCGGACATAGCAAAGGTCGTGACCACCTGCAAGACCGCCGCTGACGCGGAACGTGTGGAAGCACTCTACGGCGGGGTCATGAGCAACGGCTGCGCCGTGGAAGCCTCCCGGCTCGTAGCCTTCGGGATGGGGGCTGCTGGACGCGGAAGCCGGCTCGAATGCTTGAAGAAAGGGGCTCCGTACACCTACGCGGCGCTGTCGGCGGAAGATGCCGTCGCCCCCGGCCAATGGGCCCTCGAAGAGATGCACAAGGCCGTTTACGGCAAGAATCCGGTCTTTTTCAGGAACAATCTGGAGATGCCCTGCTCGAAAAGCTTCGCGCAGAGGGCCATCATCGCCGCCGCCCTCGCAGAGGGCACGAGCAAGCTTCGCGGCTACACGCCATGCGACGACTCGGAAGCGGCGATCAAGGTCGCCAGGGCCCTCGGGGCCAAGGTCGTGCGCCGCGGAACCACGCTGTCGGTGACGGGCACTGCCGGAAACGTGGCCCCCGTCAGTGAACTCCATGTCGGGGAGTCCGGACTTCTCGCCAGGCTCATGATACCCGTGATCGCGGCCGCCGGGAGCGGAGAATGCATCGTCACCGGCGAAAAGACCCTGCTCGAAAGGCCCCTTCCCGGGGCGGGCGGGATAATGGCCGCATACGGGGTGGTGCTGAAAGGCAGCCATATCCCCGTGCAGGTCAGCGGAAAACTCATCCCCGGCACGGCCGAGATCTCCGGAAGGGGAGGCTCGCAGCTGATTTCGGGTCTCCTGATGGCCCTGCCCCTGTGTCATAAGCCGTCCGTCCTCTATGTGACCGACCCGAAGAGCATACCCTACATGTTCATCACTGTGGACGTGCTGCGCCGCTTCGGGGTCAGGATAGATTGCGAGATGGAAGGGGATGCAGGAAAACTCGAACGGCAGGACTGGTCCGGATGCACCGGAATCACCTTCCGTATCCGCGGACGCCAGCGTTACAAGGCGGCGGACTTCGACCTTGAGCGCGACTGGAGCGCCGCGGCCCCGTTCCTCGTGGCCGGAGCCGTGTTCGGAGCTGCCGAACTGTCCGGAATGGACGTGCACTCCCTGCAGGCGGACCTGACCATCCTGGATGCCGTCGTCGAGGCCGGGGCCGGCGTGTCCACGCTCGAAGAAGACGGAATCGTCAGCGTCCGGAAGGCTCCGCTCGAGGCCTTCGAATTCGACCTGAACAATGCTCCGGACCTCTTCCCTTCGGTGGCCGTGCTTGCCGCGTTCTGTCCGGGAGAGAGCCGTATCGCCGGCGTCGGGAGGCTCGCCGGGAAGGAAAGCAACCGCGCCGAGGCCATCAGGGCCATGCTTGCGGGCATGGGCGTACCGGTGCGGATTGAAGGCGACGAGATGGTCGTGAAGGGAGAAAGCCTGACCCGGCGGAACCTTGCCGGACTGCGCCTTCGCGGAGGTTCGTTTACCTCTTCCCACGACCACCGCATGGTGATGGCCCTGACCGTGGCCGCGCTCGGCGCCGGTTCCGCGGTGACTATCGACGATGTCGCCTGCGTGGCGAAGTCATACCCCGGGTTCTTCGAAACGTTCGAACATTGAGCCACTTTTATTATATTTGTGGAGACTATAACCGCACAAACATGAAAATCCGCATGACCAGGTATCTGCTTGCGCTCCTCTCCTGCCTTGCCGTCCTCCTCACGGCATCCTGCGGGGAAGGAGAAAAGGGGACGGATAAGCCCGCCCCTTCCAAGCCTTCGAAGCCTGTGGTGAAGAGGACCTTCCCCAAGGTCGATTCCCTTGTCGGCACCGCGAAGGTGGTGCTGGACGTCGCGGCGAGCACGACGACCACGCTCGCTCCCGGAGTCGTATGGACTTCGATGAACGTCACCATCGCCCCTTCCGTCCTTGACGCCAAGCCCAGGAACCATCCCGAAAAGCTCAACATAGTCGCCGTGGACCCTTACTCCGACGGCATATACCTCCGGGTCGCGACTCCCGGACTGTCCGTCGCGGTCCCCTCCGGTGCATGGCCGCAGGCCACCCTCACCGAGATGGCGAGTTCCCTCGAAGCTGAAGGCGAAGTCATCGCGATGACCAACGCCTCATTCTGGAACACATCCACTTTCGTTCCCCGCGGCCCCGTCCACAGCAACGGCACCGTGATATGGGACAAGTTCAATCCTCTCAGCTCCGGGAAGCAGGGCGTCAGCTACTTCGGCAGCACCAAGGGCGGCAGCGTCGCGATTGCGGCCTCCGACCAGTACGCCACCCTGGGTAGTCTGTACAACAACCTCACGGGCACCGGCCTCCTCCTGGTCAAGGACGGCGCCTTCGTCAATAACGATACCGGGACGGAGGAGGACAGGCATCCCCGCACTGCCGCCGGCTACACGTCCGACAACTACGTCTTCTTCCTCTGTGTGGACGGGCGCGAGATCAACGAGGGTATCTCCGAAGGCATGACCATGGACGACATGGGCAGCATCTTCCTCGCCCTCGGCTGCAAGGCGGCCGTCAACATGGACGGCGGCGGATCGACCCAGATGCTGGTCCGCGACCCCGCGACGGGGAAACGTTTCATCTGCAACAACCCTTCCGACGGCTCCGAGCGTCCCCTTGTCGACTGCTGGGCCGTCATGAAGAAGAAGTGAACCCGAAATACGAGAAGACACATGAAGAAGACATGGAAAATAGCCGCCCTTCTGCTGGGGATCGCTTCTTTTGGACTGGCCGGATGCGAAAAGCCTGAAGACGGCCCCGGGAAGGAACCGGGGCAGGAAGGCTCCGGAATAGAAAAGCCCGTGGATCCGGATGCCGGTTTCACCTCCGTCGGGACGGTGAAACTGGCCGACCTCGCTCCGGCGGTCGAGGCATTCAATTCCGCATGGGAGGAAGACTTCACGGTACCTTCAAAGATTTCGGTCGATGGAAAGGAACTCACTATCCCTCAGTACCAATATGCATTCTGCAAGGCTCTCGTGAACATCGCCGCCGGCATCAAGGACGATATCAACGTGCTTTCCTTCAAGGAAATCTATCTTGACGATGATGACGACTACGACAAGGCTTCGATGCCGCTGAAGAACGGTCCTTCGGTCGGGATCCAGACCGAGGATCTCGTCAATGTCGCGTCAAGGATGATTGCAATGATGCGCAAGAGCCAGGGCGTTCCCGAATCGGTCATGTTCGTCCGTGAGCACGGCATCGCGTATTACGGAGCCCTCAGGGCCACGGTGACCATAGCCCGAGCGCTCAAGGCCTACTTCACCTCAAACGCGCTTCCCGAGCAAGTCGAAACCCGTATCTATCCGGAGCAGGGCCCCGTCTCCATCGGAGATTTCGCACGCTCTTTCGTCAAGGTCCTCGACGTCTGGCAGGCCAATGTGGGAACGATTTACGCCGATGGCAAGCACTCCGGATCGAACGCCTTCAAGAATGTCCACTTCATCCCGACGGTCTCGAGCTATGCCGAGTCGGACAACAGCAAGCTTCCCGCCACGATAGTCAGGGTCGGAGGCAACAAGTATACGCTCTACCAGGCTTGGGAGCTCGCGATACGCGGCATCATCGACCTCATCACCGTCGAAGGATCCTCGAAACTGCAGGTGGAGATAGGTACGCCGGTCCACACTCCGGGGGACGGAGCGACGCTGGACTCCATGCTCCCTTCCCCTTCCGCCTGGGAGGCATGGACCTATCCCTGGTATGAGGCGGACGCCACCCTGAATCTCTCCTCGACGAACCCCGTGACCATGCCCCTGCTGCTCCGGCTCCTGCCCTGGTGGTACAAGAGGGCCAATGACTTCGGCTACGTCGGCAATTTCCAGTACCTGCATTCCTTCGAAATTGAAGGCTTCACGGGCATGATATGCTCCATGCGCTGCCTGCTCATCATGGCCCGCTTCTACAAGGCTGTACTCGACGCCGGCATCACCTCCGGAGTATATACATATATGAAGGACAAGACCATAGACCCCGACCTTTACGGCAAGAAATAACTCATTTCATACATTTTATTATGGGAAAAATCATTTACATCCTCGGTATCGTGGCCGCCGTATGGTGCGTGCTCGACATCTTCAAGAAGAACTCCCTGAACCTTCTCTGGAAGATCATCCTCTGCATCGCCGTCCTGGCCACCAGCTGGATCGGATTCGCTGTATACTATTTCTGGCTCCGCAAGAAAGTCTGACCCCATGAGAAGGAACATCCTGTTGTTCCTTCTCGTTTTTATCGTCCTTTCCTGCGGCGAGACGCAGCCTGCCTCGAGAACGCCGTTCAGCGGCAATCCGACGCGGGTACTTCCTAATGTCGCCTCGCTCATGAAGGACGCTGAAATCGTCAAGGAAATCAAATCCACCTCCACCCTGGATATAACTGATGGTGTCCGGGAGACCGACTTCGTCCTTACCCTGACCTCCGGGCAGCCGGAGAAGGTGTTCATCCTGACCGTAGACCTGCGCCGGGAAGACATCACCATGAAGGTCGCCCTGCCGGACAACTCCACCTCCGTCAGTTCCGGCTGGAAAAGGCAGAACCTGACCCTGATGGCCGGGGCCATGGATTCTTCGTCCTCGCAGGTCGTCGCCATGACGAACGCCGACTTCTGGAATACTTCCACCATAGTGCCGCGCGGACCCGTCCATAGCGGCGGGGAGGTCGTGCGTTCCGAATTCGATACTGAAAACAAGCAGCAGGGAGCGAGCTATGTGGGACTGCTCGGGAGTGCGGGAACGGCAGATAGGATGATTATCGGCTACAGGGATACTTACGGTACTTATGCGTCTTCCTGCTCCGAGCTGACCGGCTCCGGAGTCATTCTCATTGAGGAAGGGAAAGCCGTGGATAACAAATCCTACACTGCGCGCGAACCCAGGACGGCCATCGCAGTGACCAAGGACCAGTATGTATATATGATGGTCGTCGACGGCAGGAAGACGGGAGTCTCAGAAGGCATGCTTTACGACGACATGTCCAGCATATTCAAAGCCCTCGGGGCATACTGGGCCGTCAATCTCGACGGAGGCGGATCCTCGCAGATGCTGGTCCGCAACCCTTCGTCGAAGCAGTTTGAAATCCGCAACTCTCCCTCCGACGGGACGCAGCGCAGCGTCATCGACGGCTGGGCCGTCGTGAAGACCCAGTAGGCTTCGCGCGCTATTGGGGCAGCTGCGCGCCGTATCCGGGGACCTTTCCGAAGAGGTCCTTGGCCTTCTCCCAGGGGTACTTGTTGCAGTACATGCTGGGGCGGATAATCTCACTTCCCTGCTGGTTCATCCCGAACAGCCGGTTCACCTGGTTGGCGGCGGAGTTGGGGTTGTAGCTCTGGCTGCGCATCATCTTGAGGCTGAGGAAGCCTTCAAGGTAGGGCCTGTCGATAGCGTTGATGAAGCCTTCGTTCTCGGGCATTTCCTTGTTGCCTTCGTACCTGGGGCCGATCAGGCTCTCGTCCACGTCTTCAATGCCGGCTGCCGAAACGGAAATGGTCGCCGCGCCGGAAGACGCGGTCTCGAAGTCCCTCTTGTTGGCAAAGAAGTAGTTGTCGTAGAGGTTGCTCTTCTTGAGGGCCTCCATCGCCTTGGTGCTCTCGAAGAATACCCTTTCCACGCCGCAGTTGCTGTTGCAGCCGAAGATGTTGTTGTGCACGTCGATCGTGCGGATGCCGTTCATGAAGCGGAAGCCCTGGCCCATGTCTTCGAAGTCCTTGCTGCGGGTCCATGTGAACAGGACGGTGTTGTGGTGGAAGTCGAGCGAGACATGCTCGATGTCGGCGTCCCTCACGTTGCCCTTGACCTGGCAGGAAGCGTAGCGGCAGGAGATGAAGATGTTGTTGCAGATTTCGATGTGGCCCTTGCCCATGAGGGCCTGGATGCCGTAGTCGCGGCAGTTCACGAAGATGCAGTTGGCTATGCGCACATTGCCTTCCACGTCGAGGTGAAGTCCGTATTCGTCGCCGCTGGAGGTGCCGATGACGGGTACTCCCGGGCTGGCGTCAGGCTCGACGAAACGGCCGGTAAGCACACCCTCGTTGGGGGTGCCGGTGCGCTCGTCGTTCACGTTGGCAACGCAGTAGCGGTTGTTCTCTCCGAGGTCGAACACGAAGCCGTCCACGACCACGTTCCCCATCGGGCCGGTGTAGCCGTAAGGCCTCCGTGCGTTGATGTTGAAGAGCGGCGCGATGAATTGCTCGACCGTCGGCTGGAATTTGGTGACATGCTTTATGACGTCCCTTTCGCTGAAGTCGGTGGAATAACCTCCATAGAGGCTGAGGAACTTGCCCCGGTCGTTGGCGGAGTTGCCGAAGCGGCCGATTTCGTGGTAGCCGCAGCCCATGCCGCCGAGATAGTTGCCTTCCGCTACGAGGATGACGTCGCCCTCTTCAGCGGCGTTTATGGCCTTCTGCAGGTCCTTCATCGCTGTGGCTGCGGACAGCCCGTCCGCCCGGCCGGAACCTGTGGTGGCGCTTACGTAGTAGGTTTTCGAGGCAGTTGCGGCTGACGGAGCGGGGTTGGCGGGGGCCGTCATGGAGGACGATCCCGCCTGAGTGCCGTTCACCATCCTGCCCTGCTGCGGATTTGCCGACTGGGTGGCGCTGCCCACGGCCTTGTTCACCGCATTCTGCGCGGCGCTTTTGAGTTTACCCAGGTTGATCTGGGCCGAAGATCCCTGACAGACGCACAATGCGGCCAGCGTCAAGGCAAAGAAAACTCTTTTCATAGCTCTATAGATTTTGCTTCTAAATATAGTCTTTTTTTTGCTATCATCAACTTCCACGGCTGATTAATCCATTATTTTGTTCCGATAGTCCGATTATTTCCGTATCTTTCGGAGTCATTTTTTAAACTTGATTATGAAAAAGATTTTTGCGTACATCCTTGTCGCCGCAGCGGCGTTCTCGGCAGTCTCCTGCGAAGAAATGCTCGATTCTCTCTCGAAGAATCCCGTATTTGAACTCTCCGGATCCACCGTTTATGACGGACAGAAGGCCTTCCTCGGCACCACAGCCACCTGCAAGATCGGCTGGAGCACCGACAACCCTTCCATTGTCTTCCTAAGTCACGACGAAAACGGAAAGAACTGCAATGCCCAGTTCACGCTCCTCCACGAAACCATCACCAAGGTCCATGTTACCGCCACCAACCTTGATGACGAATCCGTGGAGCCTTTCACCGGCGAATTCACCGTCGCCCCCTGGAGACTTGCGATTTACCAGAAGGTCGGCAGCGCATGGAAGATGGTCTCCCGCACCGGTGAACCTTATTTCGTCTGGACCGAAAGGGATGCTTCCGGCAGCTCTTCCTTCAAGGTGCAGATGCAGGCCCTCAAGGCCGACGGCAAGTACGAGGACATCGAGAACGTGGTTTACAAGATGAGTCTCAAGGACGGCTTCCACAAGATCGACTGGCAGGGCACCGGGCTCTCCGGCAGCCAGAAGGGTGAAAGCACGGCCTGCAGCCAGGAGTTCACCATGAGCTCTGCTCCCGCCGCAACCCTTTCCATCACCGCCAAGCTCGGCAGCAAGACACACGAGGTCAGGATACTGGCAAAGTAATCCTTCGCCTGATTCCCCGGATGTGTAAATACGGGGAAAACCGTCCCGGCGAGTGGCCTTCAAACCTCCCGCCGGGATTTTTTCGCATCAAACAATAAAAAATTTCTGAAATTTTTGTAATAATTATTGCAAAACGATAATTTCTTATTATTTTTGCAGAAAATCAGACTTGATATGATAATCGAATGGTGGAGCGGACTTGAACCCGCAATGAAAATCCTCTGGGCCGTGACTCTCGCGGCCACCCTGATTTTCCTGATCCAGACCGTGCTGACCTTCATCGGCGTGGGCGGAGACGTGGACACTGATTTCGACGCCAATTCCGATATCCCTGACGGTGAAGGGACCGGGATGGGCCTTCTGACCTTCCGTAATTTCGTGAACTTCTGCCTGGGCTTCGGATGGGCCGCCATCCTGCTTCGCGACAGCATAGCCTCGACGGGGTTGCTGCTTGTCGTCTCGATGCTTGTCGGCGCCGTCCTCGTGTTCCTCGTGATGATGCTCTTCAAGTGGCTGAGCGGGATGCAGGAGTCCGGAAACATCGACCTTGCGAAGTCCGCAGCCGGCTGCGAGGGAAAGGTATATCTGACCATTCCCGCCGCCCGTTCCGGTTCCGGCAAGGTCCAGATCAACATAAACGGCTCCGTGCGCGAGTACGCGGCGATCACGGACGGCGACGCCCTGCCTACCGGCCGCCAGATCCGCGTCGTCGAGGTGATCGGCAACGACACCCTCCTTGTGGAAGCCCTCGAATCGATAATCATTTAATCCCAAAGGTATATGCAACTCTATCTTATCCTCATCATCGTATTCGTCCTGTTCGTGACCTTTGCGGCCATCCTCAGGAGATACCGCCGCTGCCCGTCCGACAAGATTCTGGTCATCTACGGTAAGACCGGCCGCCGCTCATCTGCGAAATGCATCCACGGAGGCGCCGCCTTCATCTGGCCCGTGTTCCAGGATTACGCTTTCCTCGACCTGACCCCCATTCCGATCGAGTGCAACCTTACCAACGCCCTTTCGAAGCAGAACATCCGCGTGGACGTGCCCTGCCGCTTCACGGTCGGTATCTCGACCGAGCCTGAGAGCATGACCAACGCCGCCGAGCGCCTTCTCGGGCTGAACATCGAGGACATCCGCAGCATCGCGACCGACATCCTCTTCGGCCAGCTTCGTCTGGTGATCGCCATGATGGACATCGAGGAGATCAACGCCGACCGCGACAAGTTCCTCGCCAACGTCAGCGCGAACGTCGAAGCCGAGCTCCGCAAGATAGGCCTCAAGCTCATCAACGTCAACGTCACCGATATCCGCGACGAGTCCGGGTACATCGAGGCCCTCGGTAAGGAAGCCGCCGCCAAGGCCGTCAACGATGCGAAGAAGAGCGTCGCCGAGCAGAACCGTTACGGTGAGACCGGAAAGGCCAACGCCGACAAGGACACCCGTGTCAACATCGCTGCCGCCGACGCCGACGCCGTCAAGGGTGAGAACAACGCCAAGATCGAGATAGCCAACTCCAACGCCCTGCGCCGCGAGAAGGAGGCCGAGGCCGCCCGCGTCGCCGTCGCCGCCGAGAAGGTCCAGGCCGCCCGTGCCCTCGAAGAGGCGTACAAGAGCGAGCGTGATGCTGAAAACGCCCGTGCCGAGAGGGAAGAGGCGACCCAGAAGGCCAACGTGGTCGTCGCCGCCCAGATAGCCAAGGAGAAGATGATAATCGAGGCTGAAGCCCAGGCGGAAATGCTCCGCCGCAAGGCCCGCGGTGAGGCCGACGCCATCTTCGCGAAGATGGACGCCCAGGCCCGCGGTACCCTCGAGATCCTCGCCAAGCAGGCGGAAGGTTTCGGCCAGCTGGTCGCAGCCGCCGGCGGAGACGCTTCCCAGGCCATCACGATGCTCATCACCGACAAACTCCCCGAACTCGTCAAGACCCAGGTCGAGGCCGTCAAGGGCATCAACATCGACAAGGTCACCGTCTGGGACGGGGGCAAGAACGAGAACGGCAAGACCGCCACGGCGAACTTCGTCTCCGGTCTGATGAGCTCCGTACCTCCTCTCCAGGACCTCTTCAACATGGCCGGAATGAACCTGCCCGAATATCTTAAGGGCAAGGAAGCAAAGGCCGAAGAGCAGCCCGCCGCCGAAGTGAAGGAACCGAAGAAGAAGTAAGAGATGGCTATAGTAGTAAACGTGGATGTGATGCTTGCCCGCCGCAAGATGACCTCTCAGGAGCTTGCTGAGCGGGTGGGCATTACGCCTGCGAACATTTCCGTCCTGAAGACGGGAAAAGCGAAAGCCATCCGCCTCTCCACCCTCGACTCCCTCTGCCAGGCCCTTGAGTGCCAGCCCGGCGACATCCTTGAATACCGGGAATAACTCTCCCGCAGCCTTGACGCATGTTTTGTCCCCGTTTCCTTCCGGACCCGGGGCAAAACTGTTTTATGCCCCTATTCCGTCACGGGACGGATCAAAATCCAGTGTTCCTTAAAGACGTGCGGGTTCGGATTCCCGCTCTTATTCTGCGGCGGGCTGATAGACAGGACGTACAGTATATCCATTGCAACGCTCGGGACTACTCCGGGAAAAAGATCCTTCTTCTATACATCCATACCACGCTTTTTCCGGAGTATCGTCACGAAGACTGGAAGTCCAATAGTAACCACAGACCCCCACTGCACCTGCGCTATCGGTATTTTTCTTGAAACCTGCCGCAGGAAGGAAGATACTGTTGCCGTTATCACCGGTGATACGCATGCCTTTTACTCCGTTCTGTGTAGTCCATTCCTTTTCGCAATTGTCGAGTGCCAGCCACTCTTTAAGGGTAGGCATACGCCAATTGCCGCCGAGCTTTGCGTGAGCTGCATCGTCCTTGAGGTCAAGGACCAGCTTCCCATCCGGGGAACCGGAGCCGGCCCAATACGACTGTTTGCCTGTCGGACAATACTTTGTCAACTTATTATAAGCGCCGTTGCTCCACTTATAGGTGGACCAGTTGTAATTTGTTTTGGGCTCAACTTCGCCCCAGACGTAGTAATCACCGTTAGCTTCGGGGGATGTTGCGCCAAGGTTGCGGTCGGCCCAATAGAGTTTATAGGTAGTGCCGCCTGAACCTTTCACTGTGATTCCAAGGTCCACTGCTCCCGAAGGGACTGATGACTTGACTTTTACAGTGACATTGCATTCCGCTATTACACCGCTGCCGTCAAGGGCGTAAACTGCAATGCCGGCGTTTCCGGCCGACAAGGCTTCAAATTCCTTTGAGCTTCCGTCGCCGTCGGACGACATTTTTATAATATCAATGGGCCCTGCCGACCAAGTGATTGATTTGTCGGTGGCATCGGCAGGAGTAACGGTTGCCGTGATGACTACTTTCTCGCCGATTTCGAGCGTGAGGTCTGTATGAGATAAGCTTATTGCGGTTACCGGTGTTTTGCTGACAGGTTTTTCCCCGTCAGTGGTTTTGGGCTCTTTTTTGCAGCCGGAGACTGCAATCAGAAGCACTGCGGCCAAATAAACGATTCTTTTCATAGCGTCATTGAATTGTGGTGTGAGGCCCCGCTGGGGGGCGTCCTTGTTAAGGATACAAATATAACAATTTAAGGGAACTATACCTACTGCCCGTGACTGTCCTTAAAACCGGCCCTGAATCCGGATGGACCGCCCTTCTCGCCCCTCCCGTCCGGGAAAATGGCCCCGAATCCGGATGGACCGGGGTCTGGAGAGTGTTTCGCCGGAAAAGACTATCTTTGCAGGGCGATGATGAAACTGATCATATTTGATTTTGACGGCACCCTGGGCGACACCCGCGCGAACATCGTGAAAACGATGCGGGACACCATGCTGCGCCTCTCGCTTCCCGTCGCGGAAGAAGAAACGATCGCCGCGACCATCGGTCTCCCGTTGGAAAATGGCTTTGAGCGGCTCTATCCGTCCCTGGATCCCGACGGAATCCTTAACTGTGCGAAGACATACAGGGAAATTTTCGAAATCAACCGGAAGACCCTCGTCCCCGGACTCTTCCCCGGAGTGAAAGATGTCCTCGCCCGCCTCAAAGCGGAAGGGTACGTCCTTACGGTCGCGTCCTCCCGCTCATCCAAATCCCTGAACGGATTCCTCTCGGATATGGGGATTGCCGGCTGCATCTCCTATGTCCTCGGCGCCGACAATGTCGCGAAAGCCAAGCCGGACCCGGAACCGGTGCTCAAGACCCTCCGCGACCTCGGCTTCAGTGCCGCCCAGGCCCTTGTCGTCGGCGACATGCCCGTGGACATCCTGATGGGCTCCCGCGCCGGAGCGCGCACCTGCGCCGTCACTTGGGGCAACGCCTCCCGCGCCGATCTCGAACACGCGCGCCCCGACTTCATCATCGACTCGATGGCGGAGCTGACGGGGGTGCTGGGATGAGTGTGTTGGGATGATGCCGCCAGCCTACCTCCTGCGGATCCAGGAAGCCCCCTTGTTGGTAGAATAGTAGAGATGGCCGTCATCGGAGTTGCCGAGCAGTTCGCGGCCGCCGTCCTGGATGGAGATGAGTGTCTTCGCGGCGCTGCCGGAACTCCTGCAAATCCAGGAAGCCCCCTTGTTGGTCGAATAGTAAAGGCCCTTGTCGGTGCAGGCCAGGATCTCGTTGCCGTACTGGAGCAGGTCTCGGAACTGTCCGCTGTTGGACCCGCTGTAGCGTGTGATCCACGACGCTCCGCGGTTGGTTGAAAACTCGATCCTGTTGTTGGACGGGTTGATCCTGATCAACTCCGATCCGTAATTTATCAGTGTGGGCATGAGAGGGTATATAAGTTTGGTCAAATATAATAAAAAAGGGAAACTATATATATCCTCGTGTCAACGTTGATGTGCAATCGTCCGTTCGCCAACGGCCGCCTTCACTGAAAGTCACGGACGACAGGTATATTGTCCCTAAAATAAAGCATATTGCATTAGACTGCAGTTTATAAATGATTATCTTTACACCCAATACTTTTTTTTATTGAAGAACTACCCCATGACAGATTTCGCGGCCATAGATTTCGAGACGGCGAACGAGTGCCCTAGCAGCGTGTGCAGCGTGGGCGTCGTCATTGTCCGCGGCGGGCAGATAGTGGATTCATTCTACAGCTTGATTCACCCGGAGCCGGAGTACTACCAGTGGTTCTGCCGGCAGGTGCACGGCCTGGGGCCGGAGGACACGGATGATGCGCCGGTGTT
>JAEEIQ010000049.1 GCA_016281435.1 Bacteroidales bacterium | reverse complement strand
TCGGGAGCGTTCTTCTTGACGGACTCGATGCCGGCGAGCATGGTCTTCTCGGAGGCATACATCTGGCTGGCGCCGATGACCTGGCCGTTGGAAGCCTTCAGGTTGAAGAAAGGCTTGCCGTTCTTGGCGACCTTCTTCTCGTAGCGGGCGTCTTCGGGGGCGTTCTTCTTGACGGACTCGATGCCGTTCATGCAGGCGGCCTTCGTGTTGTAGCCTTCGCTGGTGAGAATGACCTGGCCGTTGGTGGCCTTCAGGTTGAACTGGAATTCTCCGTTCTTACGGACTGTTACGACAAATTTTCCCATTTTAGTATTAATTTTGAGGTTGTGCGGTTTAATTTTCGCTAATTTAGAAAGAAATCTCGGATTTTCTACCTTATCTTTGAATAAAAATAACACCGATGAGCAACAAACGCCTTTTTCCGGCCCTCATTTGCGCCGCCTGCCTGCTGGTCCTTTCCGTCTCCTGCGCCGAAAAGGAAGGCAGCAAAGGGGTTCGGAGCGTCTTTTCCGTAGAAAAGCCCGAAAGCATAAACTCCCGCTTCGACGGCGACGTTTTCCCCATGACCGTGGTCAGCAACGTCGACTGGGGCGTACAATATGACGAAGGTTGCGACTGGTTCGCCGTGATGCCGGACTACTGGGAGGCCTTCTATGACGAGCCCGAAACCAAACAGGTATATCTCGTGACGGAACTCAACGACATCCCCACGCCCCGCAGCGGCCGCTGCTGGATAGTTCCCGCAAAGGGCCGCAAGGTCGAGATTACGGTCACCCAGGAAGCGAATCCGGGGGAGAACTGATCATTTCCGGTATCCGTAAACGAAACTGGACAGATATCCTATCACGAAACAGGACATCAGTCCGATGAAGCCGTAGAAGGTGGAGGTTATAGAGGTCCAGGCGCTGCAGGCGAGAAGGACGGCGATGCTGCCGACAAAACCTGTCAGGGCAGCCCTGGTGCCGATTCTCTTAGTGAACACACCCATCATGAACAGACCCCCGAGGCCGCTGGTCAGAAGTCCGAGGAAGAAGTTGAACTGGTCCCACAGCGAAGCAATGTCAAAGGTGGCCAGGATAAGGGCCATCGCAACGCCAAGACCTCCGACTACCACTCCGGCTATCTTGGCGAAGCGCACCTTCTGGCGGTCGGTGCAACCGGGGACTATCTTGGAGTAGAAGTCTTCGGACATGACCGTGGTCGACGAGTTGATGTTGGAAGCCAGGGTGGACATGGCGGCAGCGAAGACAGCTGCGATCAGGAGTCCCGTCACGCCGACCGGAAGCTGGCACATCATGTAGTGCGGGAAGATGGAATCGGTGTTGCTCATCCCTACATTGAGCATGTCCGGGTGACCCTTGAAGAACACGTACAGGCCCGTACCTATCCCGAAAAACAGGATGGTGATGGGAACAGCCAGTATACCATTGAGCCATAGGCCCTTCTTTGCGCCTGAGGAGTCCTTGACCGTGAGGTATTTCTGAACCACGGACTGGTCGCTGGTGTAGGTCAGCAGCTGGTTGGCGAAGCCTCCGATTATGGCGACCCAGAAGACGGGCTGGGTGAGATCCCAGCGCATGTCGAAGATATTGAACTTGCTGTCGTCTATGGCTATGTCTATCATCGTTCCGAGTCCGCCGTCGATGCCGTGGATGATCCAGATGAGCGACAGCAGCGCTCCTCCGACCAGCAGGAAACCCTGGATGACGTCACCCCAGACCACCGCCTCGATGCCGCCCATGGTGCAGTATATGATGGTCACCACACCCATCAGGATGATGCACAGATAGATATTGAGCCCCGTCACGGCGTTGAGCGCGAGCGAGGGCAGGAACAGCACTATGGCCACCCTGGCGAACATGAAGAGGCAGAAGAAGGCCGACGCAAGGTTGCGCACGGGACTGCTGAACCTTTCCTCAAGATACTGGTAGACGGATGCGACATTAAGTTTCTTGACCAGGGGGAGGTAGAAGTTGATAACCACCGGGACTATCATGAGGATGGTCATGTTGAACATGAACATCTTCCAGTCGGCGGCATAGGCCTTTGCAGGGATGGAGAGGAAGGTTATGGCGCTGAGGGCGGTGGCGAAAATGCTTATGCCGGCCGCCCACCAGGGGATGCTTCCGCCTCCCTTGAAGAACTTGTCGGTGCTGTTGTTCTTGCGGGAGAAGTAAAATCCTACGCCGAGCATGCCCAGAAGGTAGAGTATCACGACTGCATAGTTGATCCAGCCGAATGAGACCTGGTCGCTGACCTGGAGTTCGACGATGACGTCGGACCTGACCCCGGGCCTCTGTTCCCCCGAGACCAGCAGTATCCTGCCACCAGCCTGCACGGCGGTGGTCACTGCCGGAAGGGTGAAGTCAGTGCTGTCCAGCACTATCCAGGTATCGGTGATGGCATGGTACGCGAAGACCTTGTCGGAAAAGCCGGGATGGTCGATAAAGGCGGCGCGAAGCTCCTCTTCGGCGCCGGGAGTGCCTTCCAGTTCGAGGCGGCGGCGGAATTCCACCCCGTCATCACCTCCGAACACGAGCACATGCGCGGAGCCGTAGGCACAAGCCGCGGAGTACATCAGGGCGACGGGACTGCAGCCGTCGGTGAATGGGGCTTTCTCCTCCCAGCTGTCTCTCAGCGGAAGATACTCCCACACCCTGTCGGCGATGTTGAGCCCTTCAGCATCAGTCCCGCGGCCCCCTATCAGGTAGAGCGCCGCCTCGCGGCCGTTGTGCTGATAGACAAAGGTGCTGCCTTCCGAAAGGATGCGGCCGGGGCAGCCGGCAAGGCGGGTCCAGGCTCCGGATTCGGGAGAATAGCGGTAGAGCGCATTGACTCCTCCCTCCGCTCCGTGGACATAGATACCGTTCTTCCAGACGGCGGCGGCGTTGGCCCTGAACCCTGCGGGGAGGGACCCTGCCGTTTCGGCGGCATACCCCCCGGCAGCCCTGCCTATGCGGATAATATCGGACATGTAACCGCCCTGCGAAAGCCCGCCGAGGCAGTAAAGGGACTTCCCGTAAACCACGGCGCAGCCGTTGCCCATTCCCCGGGGAAGACTCGCTCCGGCGGGCGAAGTCCCGTACTCCCCGCCCTCCCTGGTCAGGACGTATATGTCGCTGAAAAAGGTTTTGCTCCCGCCCTCCCATGGCTTGAGGGTCTCGAAATCGGAGCCCCCTGCCATTATGACGGTGCCGGGGTCGATGGCGCCGATGTAGGCGCCGGCGGTGCCGTGGCCGCTAGGGTACGGCAGTCCGGATGTCTTGACAGCCTTGACGGAAGTTGCCTGAAGCGGCAGGAAAGAGAGTGCGGCGAGAAGCGTAAGCGCGCCCGTGAGTATCTTGGAAAACTTCATCTTGCCTCTGGATATTTCGCTGCAATATACGAATTTTTCGCAATAAATCATACATAAAAACCCGAATGTGGAGGTTGGAGGTAAAAAATGTTGCTTTTTTTTCGATTTATGTATTGTTTTATATATACAAAACTTTATATTTGCATCTGCAAAAACTTTCGCTAAACTTAACCAAAAATCACAATACTCAAAATGAAAAGAATCAAAGGTTTGATTGCAGCCCCTTTCACCGCATTCAAGCAGGACGGGGAACTCAACCTGGACAGAGTGAAAGATCAGGCGGCCTATTACAAGAAAAACGGCGTCTCAGGCGCTTTCGTCGCCGGTACCACCGGTGAAAGCGCGGCGCTCACCTTCGAAGAGAAAAAGGCTCTCTTCAAGGAATGGGCGGCCTTCCGTCCCGAAGACTTCATCCTGATCGGCTTCGTCGGCGGAACTTCGGTCAAGGAGTGCCGGGAGCTGGCCCTGTATGCCAGGGAATGCGGGTTGGACGGCATAGCCATGACGGCTCCCTATTACCAGAAGGCAGCGAACGTGAAGGAACTTGCCCGCACCCTGGCGCAGGTGGCGGAAGCGGTGCCGGACATGCCCTTCTTCTACTACCACATTCCCTGCCTGACCCACGTCACTTTCCCCGTGTACCGGCTCCTTCAGGAAATGGACGCCATCATCCCCAACCTCGCCGGCATCAAGTACACCTTCGAGGACATGATGGACTTCCAGCTGTGCATGGAGTACAAGAACCGCAAGTACACCGTCATGTGGGGACGCGACGAAATGCTGCTCGAGGCCCTCAGCATAGGCGCCGACACCTTCATCGGAAGCACCTACGGGTACAACGCCCCGGTGTACACCGCCATCATGCGCGCCTTCGAGGCCGGAGACATGAAGAAGGCGGCCGCCCTGCAGTACAAGGCCTGCATCTACATCACCTTCCTCGGAAAATACGGCAACGGGGCCGGCAAAGCCTTCATGAAGGCCGCAGACATGGACCTGGGTCCCTGCAGGCTGCCCCTCTCGACTCTCAGCGACGAGCAGTACGCCGCCTTCCTGGAAGATCTGTCCAAGACTGATTTCGACCAATATAAATGTAAATTGTGAGTTCATCGACAAAGACAGCAAAGTGCGCCATACTGGCGCTGTTTGCAATGCTGCTGATGCTTGCCGGCGTCCCGGCCGCGAATGCACAGGGCTGCGGATCCGCCGTGAAGATCTCAGGTAAGATCACCGATTCTGCCGCAGGAGCCCTGCCCGGTGCAGGCATCCACATCAAGGGCACGACCGGGGGAAACCTATACCAGCCATTGTATTTTTGAATTCGGAATCAAGTGATTATGAAAAAGGCCGCTCTTATCATTGCTGCGCTTGCAGTGCTGGCGTGCACAGAAGAGGAACCCCAGAAACCTAAGGACAGCATCGTCATAACCAGTTCAAAGACTGTTAAAGCCGAGGTTACAGGTGGAAAGGAAACCGTGAGTTTCACCGCATCTTCCACCTGGTCCGCAAATCCTTCCGTTTCGTGGATTTCAGTATCTCCCGCAAGCGGTTTGAAGGAGGTTGGCTTTACGGAACTGACAATAGACGAGAATTACGGATATAACCCGAGAAATGGCTATGTCGCTTTCTCGTCAGGGTCTGCTACCGATACTGTATTCGTTTCCCAGGCATGCGCGGATTATCTGGATGTAGATCCTGCGGAATTCCGTGTCGGAAGCGGCGGGGGTGTGTATTTCTCGAAGGTTAAGACAAATCTCGATTGCAGTGTAAAGGTTGAGGATGGCGCCGCCTCCTGGATTACTGTGGATGCGCCCGGCACCAAGGCCGTGTCTGAAATCACACTGACAATAACCGTCAGTTCCCTTGATGATATGCGTGGCCGCGAGGGTAAGATTCTGGTGAGCACTCTGTCCCAGTCCTCCCAGATCAACATTATCCAGAGCGGGAAAGAGCCGGAATTCACCGTCGCCGACAGGCAGAGCCCTGCCGCGGGTGAGACCTTCTCGGTACCCGTGTCCGCCAATATAGAGGTGAATGCAAGCGCTCCGGGCTGGATCACCGCCACCAGGACCGCCACCGGGTTCGACTTCACGGTCTCTGCCAACAACACCGACGCTTTCCGCAGCGCCAAGGTGATCATCTCCAACGCCGAGTTCGGCAAGAGCGCCTCCTTCACCGTCAGCCAGAAGTCGTCCAAGTCGATGTACATCCTTGCCATCGGCAACAGCTTCTCCGTGGATGCAATGCAGTACCTCCATCAGATACTGCAGGAGATGGGATACAAGGACATTTTCCTCGGCAACCTGTACATAGGCGGATGCACCTTGCAGACCCATGCTAACAACATCAGCTCCAATGCCGGGGCCTATGAGTACCGAAAGGATACTACCGGCAGCTGGTCGACCACCAACGGATTCTCTGCCATCGCCGCCATGAAGGAGCGCGAATGGGACTACGTGAGCATGCAGCAGGCCAGCGGATATTCCGGCATGCCGGACAGCTACGAGCCTTATCTGACCACGATTGTCAATGCGGTCAAGCAGTATTGCCCCAATGCAAAGAGGATGTGGCACATGACATGGGCATACCAGGGCAATTCCACCCATAGCGATTTCGCCAAGTATAACAAGAATCAGATGACCATGTACAACGCCATCCTGAATGCCGTGCAGACCAAGGTCGTTTCCCGTGGCGATTTCGACTTCGTGATTCCTTGCGGCACTGCGGTCCAGAACCTGCGCACCAGTTTCCTTGGCGACAACATCACCCGTGACGGATATCATATGAGTTATGATAATGGCCGCTACCTTACAGGTTTGATGTGGGCCAGGAAGATTACAGACAAGAGCATTGCAGGTATCACCTACACTCCCTCCTCGTACAGTTATTCCGAGAAGCAGATTGCAGCCATCAAGGAAGCGGTGGAGAACGCATATAACAAGCCGTACGAAGTGACAGAATCGATTTACCCGCCTGTTCCCATAGTTACCGGCGATGCTGAGGCTATCATCAGTTCCCAGGGCTATGACCCGGCCAATTATTCCTCCATCGACCTTGGCTTGACACATAACGGTTTCTACAATTCCACAAAAAGCGACCCTACCGCCATTTCTACCGGTGCATCCAATTCCAGCCAGTTCGCGGCAACGAAGATTTTCTCCAAATCCGAGATTCCCAACGGTTCGCTGATAGTGCTCAGGTACGGATTCCAGTACAGGCCGGAAGGGTGGACCTCGCTGAGTACGCTGAACAGCTCTTCGGACCGTCCGGGTAACGTCGTGGCCGCCTCCGACAATTCAGTGGTGGAGGTTTCCGACAGCTGGTGGGGCAAATGGAATTACCGTGCCTTCAATATAGCCAAGGCTGGCAATCCATCCCTTGATGCCGCCGGCCAGGCCGAGCTGGATGACTGCTTCTACATCTTTGTTCCCAAACAGTGATGAACAGGAGCCTGATTGTTTTGTCCGCCGTCGCCTTCCTGGAAGATCTGTCCAAGACTGATTTCGACCAATATAAATGTAAATTATGAGTTAATTATGAGTTCATCGACAAAGACAGCAAAGTGCGCCATACTGGCGCTGTTTGCAATGCTGCTGATGCTTGCCGGCGTCCCGGCCGCGAATGCACAGGGCAGCGGATCCGCCGTGAAGATCTCAGGTAAGATCACCGATTCTGCCGCAGGAGCCCTGCCCGGTGCAGGCATCCACATCAAGGGCACGACCAGGGGAACCACCTCAGACCTCGACGGCAGGTACTCCATCTCCGCAAAGGTCGGGGACGTCCTCGTCTTCTCCTTCACCGGGATGGTCTCGAAGGAAGAAACCGTAGGAAAATCGGACATCATCAACGTCGTTCTCGAAGATGACGCCCTGCTTCTCGGGGAAGCGGTTTCCATAGGCTATGGAAAACAGGCCCGGTCCCTGCTGACCAACTCCATCACGAAGGTCACCGCCGAGGAATTCGAGCATACCCCCCAGCAGAGCGCCCTGGCGCAGCTGATGGGTAAGGTTCCCGGTCTTTCTTTGCAGGTTACTTCCGGACAGCCCGGCGCCTCCCCCGACTTCTTCATCCGCGGCGGTACGACCACCAGCCCGGCCAGCGACACTCCGCTGATCATCATCGACGGCATCATCTCCGACGGCACCCGTGGTATCCAGGACATGAACCCCGGCGACATCGAATCGATGGAAGTCCTCAAGGACGCCGCCTCCACCGCCATCTACGGAGCAAGGGCCGCCAACGGTATCATACTCGTCACGACCAAGAGCGGCAAGGCTGAAAAGGCCAAGGTGAACTTCAAGTACACCGTCGGCGTGGACGCCAAGCCCAAGTCCCTGGACATGTGCAACGCCGAGGAGTACATCTACCTCACCCGCAGCATGGTCAACATAGACCCCAACGCAGATGAGGCCAATAAGGCAAAATTTCTGGAAGGCTCCTACGGCATGTCCCCCGGCAACGAATTCGGAGCGGCCGGAACCCTGGACTTCATCGACAGCTTCCTCGCCAAATACGGCCAGGACTTCGTCGCCGACCTGCTCGAGAACAAGGGCTGGAAGACCATGAAGGACCCCGTCACCGGACGCGGCCTGATCTTCATGGACACCAACTTCGAGGATGCGACCTATGTCAACGCCATGAAGCAGGAGTATTCCCTGAGCGTCAACGGCGGCAACGACAAGGCCACCTACTACGCTTCGCTGCGCCACCTCAACCAGGACGGTATTGTCGCCGGGACATGGTACAAGAACTACAGCGCCCTGATGAACGGCTCCCTGAAGGTGACCCCAACCCTGAAGATATGGTCCAAGGCTTCAGTCAACGTGGGCGACAGGAACACGATGTCGAACGCGACCAATTCCCTGCAGAGGGCCATCTTCATGCCTCCTACCTACAGGCTCTACTACGAAGACGGAATGCCCGCTCCGGGAGAGGGAATGTCCTCCTTCCGCCCGCGCGCATACGAGAACTATTATAAGACTCAGTACAGCGTCAACACCCAGTACAGGATACAGTTCGTCGGCGGTGCCGACTGGGACATCCTCCCGGGACTGAGGTTCTCCCCTTCACTGTCCTACGGCTCTACGGAGGGCATCACCAGCAGTTTCGAAGCCCTCAACGAGACTACCGGCACGGAAATCCGTCCGGCCAGCGCAAACCACCAGTATCACGGCATCCTGCAGGCGGACGCCCTTCTGACCTACGACAAGTCGCTCGGGAAGAACAACTTCAACGCCATCGCAGGTACCAGCTACCTGAAGAAGAGCGAATTCGCTCTGAGCGGCAACGGAAGCGGGGCCCCGACCGACCTCATCCCTACCCTGAACGCGACTGCCGACTCCACGCAGAGGACCTCCTCGACCTTCACCAACGAAGCGATGCTCAGTTACTTCGGCCGCGTCAATTACAACTACGGCGGGAAGTACCTTGCGAGCGTCAGCCTCCGTGCCGACGGTTCCTCCAGGTTCGCCCCCAACCACAGGTGGGGCTTCTTCCCCGGCGCATCCCTGGGATGGAACATGCACAAGGAAGGCTTCTTCAAGGGTGCCACCAAGGTAGTCAACAAACTCAAGCTGCGCGCCAGCTACGGCCAGGCCGGCAACAACAGCCTTACCCTGGCCGAGACCTACGGCGAATACGGCACCACCAACACCTATCTCGGAGAAGTCGGGGTCATCAACTCCACCCTCGGAAATGCCGACCTCCTCTGGGAGCAGACCACTTCCTATGACCTCGGACTGGATATAGACTTCTTCAAGAGCAGGCTCGGCATCATTTTCGACGTCTATGACAAGGTTACCGACAACCGTCTGTACGACAACAAACTGCCGGCACAGTTCGGTTATTCCTCGATCAAGGAGAACTACGGTACCATAGGCACGAAGGGTCTGGAACTCGAAATCCACGCCGTTCCCATAAGCACCAGAGACTTCAGCTGGAACGTCGATTTCAACTTCACCTTCTACCGCACGAAGGTCTTGAAACTGCCTGACAACGGCGAAATCAAGCACCGCACCGGAGGCAACTACATCTACGATCCAGTCTCCGGGGAGAACGTGAAAGTCGGCGGATTCGCCGAAGGTGAAAGGTTCGGAACCCGCTACGCCTTCCACTATCTGGGAGTTTACCAGACCGACGAAGAGGCAGCCCTCGCCCCTTATGACGAGCAGGCCAAGGGCCGTACCAAGCACGCCGGCGACGCCATCTGGGAAGACAAGAACAACGACGGCTATATCAACGCCCTCGACATGGTCTTCATGGGTTACATCCGTCCGGACAAACTCGGAGGACTGACCAACAGTTTCAAGTACAAGAACTTCAGCGCCCGCATCGTTACGGACTACGCCATGGGCCACGTCGTCAACAACGGCACCCTCGGCTACTCCCTCGCCAGCATCCGCAGCAACTTCAACGTCGTGCGCACTGCACTGACAGACTGCTGGAGGCCGGACAACACCGATGCGAAGTATCCGAGATTCTCCCCGCTGAGCGACTCCTCCTATGGCGCCCGCAACTTCACCCGCAGCGCCGAGAGCATAGGCGATTCCACCACCGGCCAGACCAACACCTCGATGTTCTACCGCAAGGGCGATTTCCTCGCCATCCGCGAGATCTCCGTTTCATACAATCTGCCCGAGAACCTTCTCAGGAAGGTCAAGATCAGCGGCCTGCAGATCTTCGCCATAGCCAACAACCTTGGCTATATCACGGCCTACGACGGCATGACTCCCGAGCTTTACCTCGGCCGTGACTACGGTTTCTACCCGCGACCCAAGGAGTTCAGCGCCGGTATCAACCTCACCTTCTAACCCAAAAGAGTGATTGATATGAAAAAAATCAACATAGTTATAGCAGCCGCATGCATGCTGCTCGTTTCCAGCTCCTGCGAAGGGCTGCTTGACGTCAAGAACCCTTCCGGAATCTACGGCAGCGATTATTGGTCCACCATGGACCAGGTGAAGGGCTATCTCACCGGCACCTACGACAACTTCCGTTCCACCTGGAACAGCCTCGAATACTTCGAAGCCAGGGGTGACGAGTTCATCGCCGGACGGGAAGGCAGCGGATCCAACCAGTGGGCGCAGAACCTGACGTCCACCAACGGACTGGGCTGGGGATCGTACTACACGACCATCCAGCACTGCAACATGATCATCAGGAACATCGACAAGGTCAACTTCCCCAACAAGAACGACAGGGACCAGATCCTGGCCGAGGCTTACGCCATGAGGGCGTCGATGTACTTCAGCCTCGTCCGCCTCTGGGGAGACTGCCCTCTCGAGCTCGTCCCGACGGAAGGCTCCGCGAAGGAGAAGCTTCCCCGCTCCCCGAAGACGGATGTGATGAAACAGATTCTCGAAGACTGCGACACCGCCATAGGGCTCTTCCCCACGGACGGGTGGGCAAAAAGCAAGGCAAGGGCCTCGAAGAGAGGCGTCTATGCCATGAAGGCCGACGCCCTGCTGTGGAAGGCCAAGGTCCTCGAAGGGACCACGCAGGACCTCCAGGATGTCATCACCTATGCCGATCTCGCAGCCGAGGGTTCCTCCCTCGAGGAAGACTTCTCCCAGATCTATTCCACTTCCAACCGCAACGGCAAGGAAGTTATCTGGTGCATCTACTACGGATATCCCGAGACCAGCGGTGACAGCTATACCCACTTCATGACCCTCAGGGACGTGTTTGTCGAGAAAGCAGTGAACAAGGACCTCATCCCCTATGCCAAGAGCGGAGCTCGCAGCAGCTATGCCCCGAGCACGGCTTTCAGGAACATTTTCAACAGGTATCCCGGAGACGTCCGCAAGGACAACGCTTTCATCGACGCCGTAGATGCCAGCGGCAATGTCCTCGGCACTTCACAGCTCAAGATGCCCGGCACCAAGACCGAAACCAACGTTATCTTCGACACCGACCAGATCCTTTACAGGCACGCTGAAATGATCATGTTCAAGGCCGAGGCCCAGGCTGCGCTCGGACACCCCGACCTCGCCATCGACGAACTGAACAAGATCCGGAAACGCGCCGGAATCGGCCCCTACTCCGGAGCCACGGACAAGGTCAGCGTAGAAAGGGAAATACTCGAGGAAAGGGGCCGTGAATTCTGGCTCGAGAACAAGAGGTGGCCGGACCTGCTCCGCTTCCACCACGAGGGCATCATCGACGTCTATGCCATGGTGCCGAAGCTCAAGGAAAGGGTCGACGCAGGAATCATCGTTCCCCTATACTTAGACATTCCGCTGAGCGACTTGTCCCTCAACCACAAGCTTACTCACACTGAAGGGTATGAATAATTATAAGTTTTTGATAGCGGCGCTGCTTCTTGTCTTTTCCTGTGATGAAAGCGACCCGCCCCTCGGCAAAGGCGGCAAGTCCGGCGAAAAGACCAATACCGGCGCTTTTGTCGCTGAAGTCAAGTCCCCAGATATTTTCGTAGGCGACAAGGGCCAGGACAAGAGCAAGTACCATACTTTCCGCATCCCGGCGATAGTTAAGTCGAAGGAAGGCACGCTCCTGGCTTTCTGCGAGGGGCGCAAGGACCGCGGCGGAGACATGGGCAACATCGACATGATGCTGCGCCGCTCCCCCGACGGGGTGAACTGGAGTCCCATGATCAAGATCTGGGACGACGGCAACAACACCTGCGGCAACCCCTGTCCGGCGGTGGATCCCGAAACGGGGCGCATCCACCTCCTGATGACCTGGACCTTCGGCACAGACAGGACGGTGGGAGATTTCAACACCGGCAAGAGTACAGACACCCGACGCCCCTACTACACCTACTCTGATGACGACGGCAAGACCTGGTCCAAGCCAGTGGAAATCACTTCCCAGGCCAAGAAGACGGAATGGGGATTTTTCGCCACCGGCCCCTGCCATGGAATAGTCCTGAGCAATGGTGTCCACAAGGGACGTCTGCTGTTCCCTTGTGACGCCATGGAGATAAAGTCCATAACGGGTTCCACCACGGGCTACTCGCTCGTCGTGTATTCTGACGACCAGGGCAAGACCTGGCATATCGGAGGCACGGTCAAGGGCGGCAACGAATGCTGCGCGGCGGAACTCGAGGACGGAAGGATCATCCTTACCTGCCGGGCAGCCGGCGGCAAGCGCTTGCTTGCATGGAGCAGTGACGGGGGCGAAACTTTCACCACCGGGACCTCAGTCGCGGCCCTTCCCGATCCGAAGTGCCAGGGATGCATCCTGTCGACAACTTTCAACGGCAAGGACGTGCTGCTGCATTCCAACTGCGCCGACGCTTCCGAAAGGATCAAGATGACCGTCAAGGGATCTTCCGACGGCGGCCAGAACTGGAATTCAGGCTACCTGGTATCCGCCCCTCACGTGGCATACTCGGATATGGTCATGCTCGATAACAACATCCTGCTTCTCCTTTATGAGAACGGCGAAAGCTCTTCTTATGAGAAAATCAGCGTACAGAAGATCGCCATCAGTTACATTTTAAAATAAACAACAGATATGAAACGCATCATTTCAATTTTGTCTGCGGCCCTGGCCTTCGCGGCAGTCTCCTGCCAGCCGAACGATGGGTCACCGGTAAAAGCCGACTTCGAGTATGACAAGACTTCCGTCCTTGTCGGGGAAGAAGTCAACTTCACGGACCTTTCGGAAGGCCAGATCACAAGGTGGACCTGGACTTTCGAGGGCGGCACTCCCGAAACCGCGGTCACGACGCAGCCCAGCGTCTGCTGGCTCGACGCCGGGACTTATTCAGTCACCCTAAGGGTGGCGAACGAGGAAAATTCCGACGAGATCGTCAAGACCAAGATCATCACGGTGGCCTACCACACCTCCATCTCGGCCGATTTCGAGATGAGCAAGGACAGGGCATATGCCAGCGAAGCCATCAAGTTCACCAACCTCTCGACCGGCTTCCCCAACAACATCAAGTGGACCTTCACTCCCCAGACGGGGACTCCCGTAGTCTCTACCGAAAAGGATCCCGAAATCAATTTCGTACCGGGAGTGTACAGCGTCAAACTCGAGATCAGCAACCCCCTGACCAGCGACGTCAAGACTGTCACCAACGCCCTCACGATCCTGGACCCCAATGCAGTCACAGCTGATTTCTCGACTTTCTCCTCTACCATCTACAAGGATGGTGCGGTGAAGTTCACCTCGATCACCGAGGGCCCGGTCAAGCAGTACCAGTGGACCTTCGAAGGCGGAACCCCCGCATCTTCGACCGAGGCCAACCCGACCGTCACCTACTCAACCCTCGGCAAGCATAAGGTGACTCTCAAGGTGCTCAACGGAGACAACAACGACACCAACGAGAAGGCTGAGTACATCCACGTCATCCCTGCCGACAACCTTATCTTCCTGCTTCCTTTCGACGGCGACTTAAATGACTACGGCCCCAACGGACTGAATCCCAGCGTCTATTCCATGGGTGGCCTGGAGATCAGCTTCCAGGAGGGCAACGGCCATGCCTTCAGCGCCAAGTTCCCCGGCGGAGAGAAGGGCAAGAGCTATGCTGTCCTGCAGCTGCCTGACGGCAATTCCGACGCGACCAAGAACTTCAGCGGCCTGGTGCCTCCGGGAAGCGACATGACATTCTCATTCTGGATTAAGAGGAGCACCGTCTCCGACAACGAGGCTCTCATCGCCCTCGGCGACTGCCCCGGAGCCAATGCCGCCGGCGTCAGCCAGATCTGGGCCCGTCTGCAGACATCCAACGCCTTCAGGACCCAAGCGGCGAAGGAGGGCGCCTCCGGCGTCGGAAGCACCGAAACCAACGCAAAATTCCAGGACGGGACATGGCACAACATCACCATCGTATATGCCAATACCGGCAAGTATTATGCGCTCTGGCTGGACGGAACCAGGCTCAAGGAGCAGAACTACACCGACACCAAGTACGAGAAGAGCACCGCTACCTTCCCGTTCTTCATCGGCTGCAACTTGCGCTTCACCAACAACGCATGGGCGCCTGAGAACATGTACTCCGGCTGCATCGATGACTATGTCTTCTACAAGAGGGCTCTCACCGAAGCGGAAATCAAGGCACTGGCCTTTGCTGATTAACCTTCTTCGGAATGAAAAGGATTATATTCCTGATTACTGTCTTTCTGGGTGTTTCCCTGGCGGGAAATGCCCAGATTGACAAAAGAGTCATTTTCAACCGTGGCGAGAACGGAGTCCACACCTACCGCATCCCCGCCCTCGTCCAGGCAAAGGACGGCACCCTGCTCGCCTTCGCCGAAGCCCGGTGGAACAGTTCTTCCGACACCGGAGACATAGACCTCGTGGTCAAAAGGTCCACCGACGGCGGCCGGACCTGGGGCCCCGTCATCACGGTCTGGGACGACGGCGCCAATGTCTGCGGCAACCCTTCCCCCGTCGTGGACCGCGCCTCCGGCAGGATAATACTGCTTTCCACATGGAACAAGGGTACGGACCGGGAAAAGGACATACACCGCCGCACCTCCGAGGACAGCCGCAGGGTATTCGTGCTTTTCTCGGACGACAACGGCCTCAGCTGGAGCGCGCCGAGGGAAATCACCGCGCAGACGAAGAGAGAGGACTGGACCTGGTATGCTACCGGGCCCTGCCATGCCATCCAGCTGCGCAGCGGAAGGCTCGTCGTACCCTGCGACCACAGTGTCTTCAAGGACGGCAAGGATGCCGGTTCTCACTCCCATATCATTTACTCCGACGACCTCGGGGAAAACTGGCGCATCGGCGGAGACTGCCCAGTGGGCAATGAGAGCACCATTGTGGAACTCGACAACGGCGACCTGCTGCTGAACATGCGAGGGCAGCGCAAGAACCGGGAGGATCATGGCTATGCCCGCCTGGCCGCTATCAGCCACGACGGAGGCGAGACCCTTGATCCCGTTTTCTACGTCAAGGACCTCATCGAGCCCGTCTGCAACGCGAGCATCATAGACTATTCCCCCGCCGGGAAGAGGAGCGGCATAATCCTGTTCTCCAATCCCGAGCACATCTCCAAGAGGCTGAACATGACCGTGCGCATGAGCAAGGATGGCGGCAGCAGCTGGAAAAGGATATTCACCCTGGCGGAAGGGCCTTCAGCCTATTCCGACCTCTGCGTCCTTTCCAAAGGACAACTCGCCGTCCTGTATGAAACCGGGCAGGAGAATCCTTACGAGACCATCACCCTCGGCCTCATCGGAAAGAAGGCACTCAAGAAGGCCTTCCGAAAATAGAATTTCATGCTGAAAAACGGTTTTGGAATATTTGCCCTCGCAGCTTTTGCGGCCATCCTTCTCTCCTGCAACGGGGAGATAGACCCGGGCATGGCTCCGGGCGGACAGCAGCAGGGCAGCGGCGACAACGGAGCCCAGACCTTCACCGCGACCATCTACCGCCAGAATTCGGAAGGATACCCCATATTCAGGATTCCGGCCATGGTCACGACGAAGGCCGGCACCCTGCTGTGCTTCTGCGAGGGCAGATCCTCTTACGACGACAACGGAAACATAGACATGGTCGTCAAGCGTTCCGAGGATTTGGGAAAGACCTGGAGCCCGCTGCTGAAGATAGCCGATGCGGGTGACGACAGGTACGGCAATCCCGTCCCGGTAGTCCTGGAAAGCGGAAGGGTCCTTCTGGTATTCGGCTGGAGCGTGGCAAGCAGCGCCTCATCTTCAAAAGTGTACGTCTGCCATTCGGACGACGACGGCCTGAGATGGAGTTCTCCCAAGGAAATTACCTCGCAGGTGAAGACATCTTCCCGCTCTCGGTATCAGACGGGCCCCGTGCACGGCATCGTCAAGCAGCTGGCCCCGAACAAGGGGCGCATCGTCATACCCGTCTATGGAACTTCTTCCGACGGGAAACCTTCCGGAGTGTTCTACTCCGACGACAACGGGGAGTCGTGGCATCCGGGAGGTTCGGTGAACTACTCCAAGGGCGGGGAGCCTACGGTGGCTGAACTCGGGGACGGGTCCATCATGCTGAACATGAGGGACAACGACGAGAACCCCTACCGCTTCCAGGCCCTCAGCTCCGACGGCGGAATCACATGGTCGGAACCCGCAGCCACGACCCTTATCGAGCCCACGGGCTGCCAGGGGGCGCTTCTGACCTTCGACTTCGGCTCATCCGCCTCGACCACTACCCTGCTGTTCTCCGACCCGAACAACACCTCCTCGCGGCGGCACGGTTCGGTGAAGATGT
>JAEEIQ010000048.1 GCA_016281435.1 Bacteroidales bacterium | reverse complement strand
TTCCCATACGTCGGACGCCTGCCCGGAAGCTTCAGGCGAAAAGACCACCAGGGCGGCCACGGCGAGAGGGATTATCGAGAAGAGTCTCATAACAACGCATTGCAATTGTAATCAATAAACGTTGAAATTGCAAAAGTACTGCACTTGCATGGCCGATTCCTGCCCGTTAATGACATTCACCTGACAGGGGTACCTGCCTCTCAGGGCATTGTGAAGGGGGTGATGATGATAGGCTCGACGAAATTGCCGAACCTGGCAGGCTGACCCCAATCAGAATACCTTCAGGTAAGGTTGCCCGCGCCAGGTGAATTTCATCAAAGCGATACGGTGACCCGCGGAGGGACCGGGAATGGGCCCGGTAGCAAGAATGCGGGAGGAGGTATTTCAAAAGCGGCAGCAAACTGCTATCTTTGCAGTCTATGGACGCCGGTCAGGAAAGAGAATTCATCGAAGGCAGCCTTGCGCAGGAGTACAAGGAGGGCTTCGTCACGGATATCGAGCAGGAGTTCGTCCCCAAGGGGCTGAACGAAGAGATCATCCGGACGATTTCCCGTCTGAAGGACGAGCCCGACTGGCTGCTCGAATTCAGGCTCGATGCTTTCCGCCGCTGGCAGAAGATGACCCCTCCGACCTGGGGCCATCTAAAACTCCCGCCCATTGATTTCCAGGATATAATATATTACGCGGCGCCGAAAAAGGACAAGGACCGTCCGAAGGAGATAGACCCCGCCCTGATGGAGACATTCGACAAGCTGGGCATTCCTCTTAACGAGAGGGAAGTGCTCGCCGGGGTCAGGGCTAAAGGAGACGATACCCCCGCTGGCGGGAGCTCCAACGTCGCCGTGGACGCCGTGTTCGACTCCGTCAGCGTCACGACCACCTTCCGCAAGGCCCTGTCCGAGAAAGGAATCATCTTCTGCTCCTTTTCCGAGGCGGTCCGCGAGCACCCCGACCTCGTCCGGAAATACCTTGCCAGCGTGGTCCCTGTCGGGGACAATTTCTACGCGGCGCTGAACTCGGCGGTCTTCTCCGACGGCTCGTTCTGCTACATCCCGAAAGGCGTGAAGTGCCCTATGGACCTGAGCAGCTACTTCCGCATCAACGCCAGCGGCACCGGGCAGTTCGAACGCACGCTCATCGTCGCCGACGAAGGCTCGCAGCTCTCGTACATGGAAGGGTGCACAGCCCCGATGCGCGACGAGAACCAGCTCCATGCGGCCGTGGTCGAGATCGTCGTCGAGGCCGGAGCGGACGTGCGCTATTCGACGGTCCAGAACTGGTACCCGGGCGACGCGGAAGGCCGCGGAGGCATCCTGAACCTGGTCACGAAAAGAGGCATCTGCAAGGGCGAGGGCTCGCACCTGAGCTGGACCCAGGTCGAGACCGGCTCGGCCGTCACCTGGAAGTACCCCTCGACCATCCTGAAAGGGGACCGGTCGTCGTCGGAGTTCTACTCCGTCGCAGTGACCAACCACCGCCAGCAAGCGGACACGGGCACGAAGATGATCCATATCGGACGCGGCACCCGCAGCCGCATCGTCAGCAAGGGCATATCGGCGGGGCGCAGCGAAAACAGCTACCGCGGCCTTGTCAAGGTCCTTCCCGGCGCGGCCGGAGCGCGCAACTATTCGCAGTGCGACAGCCTGCTGATAGGGTCGAAGTGCGGCGCGCATACCTTCCCGGTGATTCAGAATTCCTGCCCGGGAGCGGTCGTCGAGCATGAAGCGACCACCTCGAAAATCAGCGAGGACCAGTTGTTCTACTGTGGCCAGAGGGGCATTCCCGAAGAGGACGCCGTCGGTCTCATCGTGAACGGCTATGCGAAGGAGGTCCTTTCGCGTCTTCCCATGGAGTTCGCCGTCGAGGCGCAGAAACTCCTTTCAGTTTCACTTGAAGGTTCAGTAGGATAATGGATTGGCTGCAGACAGTATGGTTCACCCTCGGGGCTGATACGCCGGTGCTGGTCATCGACGTGGTCACTTCCGTGCTGGGACTGACCTGCGTATTCCTCGCAGGCCGCAACTCGAAATACAACTTCTGGGTGGGCTACCTCTACACGGCGGCCCTGTTCCTGATGTTCTGGAACAAGAACCTCTACGCCAGCCTGCTGCTGCAGCCGGTGTCCCTCGCGATCAACATCCTCGGCCACTGGAGATGGACCCATCCGAGGCCGCAGGAGGAGAGTTCGCAGGACTCGAAGGCCCTGAAAGTCAGCATGCTGAGCTGGGTGCAGAGAGGCTTCGTGGTCTTTTCCGTGCTGCTCGTGGCCTTCCTTTGGGGCTGGACCCTGGACAGCCTTTTCCCCGCGGACCCGCACCCGTATCTGGATTCCTGCGTGACCGTGCTGATCCTCATGGCCCAGCTGCTTTCCGCCCTGAAGAAATGGGACTGCTGGATAGCCTGGCTGCTCGTCAACGTGACCCAGATAATCCTGCACCTCAGCGTCGGGCATGTGTTCATGCCCATAGTCTGCGGCCTGTACCTCGTCAACGGCCTGTGGTCGCTCTGGACATGGATGAAACTTTACCGGAAAAAAGCATAAGCGATGAACGATATACTATTGGAAGTCAAAGACCTGCATGCAGGCATCGAAGGGCGTGAGATCTTGAAAGGGGTGGACCTCGTGATCCGCCGCGGAGAGGTGCACGCCGTGATGGGTCCCAACGGCGCTGGCAAGAGCACCCTTTCCGCGGTGCTGACCGGAAAGCCCGACTACAAGGTACTCTCCGGCTCTGTCAGCTGGTGCGGCCAAGACCTCCTGGCGATGAAGCCCGAGGAGCGCTCCTGGGCCGGATTGTTCCTTAGTTTCCAGTACCCGGTCGAAATTCCGGGCGTCAGCATAACTTCGTTCATGAAGGCTGCCGTCAACGCCCGCCGCAAGGCGCAGGGGCTGCCGGAGATGAAACCGGCCGAGTTCCTGAAGCTGCTGAAGGAGAAGATGGCGCAGCTGCAGATGAAAGGGGAGTTCGCGAAGAGGGAGGTCAACGTCGGCTTCTCCGGAGGCGAGAAAAAGCGCAACGAGATATTCCAGATGATGATGCTGGATCCGGTTTTTTCCATCCTGGACGAGACGGACAGCGGTCTCGATGTGGACGCCCTGCGCATCGTGGCCGACGGGGTCAACGCCATGCGCAGCCCCGAAAAGGCTTCCATCGTGATTACGCACTACCACAGGCTCCTGGAGTACATCGTTCCGGACATAGTGCATGTCCTCAAGGACGGCCGCATCGTCGAAACTGGCGGGTACGAGCTCGCCGAAAGGATAGAAAAGGAAGGCTACGCAGGTATATGAGGAAGGTTTTCGTCATAGGAAGGGATGCCCTTCCGCAGGAGTTCATCCTGGGCGCGGGGGAGTCGCTGGAGATGACCCTCGTGGTCCTGCCGGGAGTATCCTGCGCTGAAAACCTGCGGGTGGACCTGTCCGCTCCCGGAGCGTCGGCCGACATACGCGGCCTCTACCTGTGCTCCGGCGACGAAAAGGTTTCCATCGACGTGGACCTGAGGCATTCCAGCGGGTCCTGCACCAGCCGCCAGCTCTTCAAGGGCATAGTCGGCGGCCGCGCGAGGGCTGCGTTCAACGGCCGCATCCTGGTGGTCCGGGACGCCCAGAAGACCAAGGCGTACCAAGAGAACCATACCATACTGCTGAGCGCGGACGCCCTCTGCGAGTCCCGCCCGCAGCTTGAGATTTATGCCGACGACGTCGAATGCTCGCACGGCGCGACCACCGGGTATCTCGACCCGGAAGCCCTTTTCTACATGCGTTCACGCGGCATTCCGGAAGCGGAGGCGCGCAGGCTGCAGATGATTTCTTTCCTTTCCCCTGTGCTCGAAGGCCTGCCCGAGGAGTTGCAGCAGGAGGTGCTCGGGGCATTATGAAAGTCCGGACAAACGTCAAGTTGAACCTCGGTCTGAGCGTGC
>JAEEIQ010000047.1 GCA_016281435.1 Bacteroidales bacterium | reverse complement strand
GGGTCGACTGGAAGGATGCCCCGTTCGAGGATCTTCCCGTCGGCAAGGGCGAGAAACTCCTGGAAGGGAAGGACGTTGCCGTCCTCGCCCTCGGCCCTGTCGCGAACCGGGCCCTCGAGGCCGCGCTTCGGCACAAGACCGACTACTGGGTGGCCCCTTCCGTCTACGACATGCGCTGGCTCAAGCCGCTGGATACCAATATCCTGGAAGAGGTTTCCCGCTGCCGGGTGGGCATCACCCTCGAGGACGGAACGCTGAAAGGCGGCCTGTTCAGTGCCGTATGTGAATACTTCGCCGGCCGCGACGAGGCGCCCATCGTGAAGGGTCTCGGCATCCCCGACAAGTTCATTGCCCAGGACACGCAGGCGGCCCAGTGGGCCGAGTGCTGCCTGGACACGGAATCCATCTACGGGATCCTCGTGGACGTGATGAAGCGATAGGCTCCGGCCCGGTGAGAATGGTCAGGTTTTTTGTATCTTTGCACGAACCTGATCGTTTTCCGTATGAAAAGAATCCTTTTCCTGCTCCTGATCCTTCTTCCCGTCCTGGCTCCGGCCCGTGAGCGCGTCCGTTTTGACGACGGCTGGGAATTCGCCTATGGAAACGCCGCTTCTCCCGCCCTGGATTTCGGCTGTGGAACCGAGTACTTCAACTACCTCACCAAGGCGGCTTCCATCCATAATGAAGGCCCGTACAGTCCCAAGTTCGACAAGTCGAAGTGGCCCGCCGAATGGAAGTCCGTGACGCTTCCGCACGACTGGGTGGTCGATCTCCCCTTTGCCCGGGAGGCGAGTCACAGCCACGGCTACAAGACCGTGGGCTTCAAGTATCCGGAAACGAGCGTGGGCTGGTACCGGAAGACGTTCAACGTGCCCGCCGGAGACGAGGGAAAGCACTTTATGCTACGGTTCGACGGCATCTTCCGCAACGCCGACGTCTGGGTGAACGGCTTCTGGCTGGGGAAGGAACCCAGCGGTTACGCCACGCAGGTGTATGACATCTCCGAGTACCTGGATTACGGCGGGGAAAACCTCGTCTGCGTCCGGGTCGATGCTTCCCTGGAAGAAGGCTGGTTCTATGAGGGCGCCGGCATCTATCGGCATGTCTGGCTGGAAAAGACGGCCCCGGTGCACGTCGCCCCTTTCGGCACCTTCGTCCATACGACCCTGTCCGATTCCTTCGACCGGGCGTTCGTGACGGTGGAGACCTCCGTTCGGAACAGTTCTGCGGCATCGGCCGATTATACCCTCCAGCATACGCTCCTGGATGCGGACGGCACCCCGGTTGCTTCGGCGTCCCTTTCCGCGCAGACTGTGCTCGCGAAGGCCGATTCCCGCACGGAACGGGCCATCGCCATCGACAAGCCCCATCTCTGGAGCCTTTCCTACCCTTACTTGTACAAGGTGCGGACGGAGGTGCTCTCCGGAGATAAGGTCATTGACACATACGAGACTCCGTTCGGCATTCGCAGCGTCGTATTCGATGCGGATCAGGGCTTCTTCCTGAACGGGGTGCGGGTGGAGATCAAGGGTGTGAACCTGCACCAGGACCATGCAGGCGTGGGCGCGGCCATTCCGGACGCCCTCCAGGTGTACCGCCTGAAGGAATTGAAAAAGATCGGTGTCAATGCGGTCCGCACGAGCCATAACCCGGCGACGCCCGAGATGATGGACGCCTGCGACAGCCTGGGTATCCTGGTCCTCGAAGAGAACCGCCTTACCGGCGTCAACGACGAGCACATCCGCCTTTTGAAGCGGATGATCGAACGGGACCGCAACCATCCGTCCATCATCCTCTGGAGCATCGGCAACGAAGAGTGGGGGACCGAATGGAAGGACAAGGGTACCAAGATCACGGAATCCATGCGGGAATACTGCCACCGGCTGGACCCGACGCGCCTCATGACCGTCGCCTCCAGTTCCGGCCCGCACATCCTCATCACGGCCGATGTGGCCGGCTACAACTATGTCCACCAGCACAAGATCGACGACCTCCGGGCGCAGTATCCCGCGCGGAAGGCCGTCGGAACGGAAGAGACGACCGGCAGCGGAACGCGGGGCGTCTACTTTGACGACGAGAAGAACGGCCGGATGGCCGCCCTCAACCGCCGGAACGACACCCGGGACAGTACCTATAACGTCATCGGCCGGGGCTGGAAGTACTACCTGGAGCGTCCCTGGCTGGGCGGCCTGTTCTATTGGACCGGCCTGGACTACCGGGGCGAACCCAATCCGCTGTCCTTCCCGGCCACCGGCTCCGAATTCGGCATCCTGGACTACTGCGGTTTCCCGAAGGACGAGGCGTTCTACCTGAAGGCTTGGTGGACCGACGAACCCGTCCTGCACGTGTTTCCGCATTGGAATCTGCCGGGGCACGAAGGCGAAAAGATCAGTGTCTGGGTCTATAGCAATTGCGACGAGGTGGAGCTCTCGGTAAATGGGAAACGCCTCGGTCGCAAGAAGATGGTCCGCGACGGCTATCTCAGCTGGGAGGCCGTCTATCGGCCGGGCAAGGTAGTCGCGACGGGGTATAAGAAGGGTCGGAAGGTCCTGGTTGAAACCATCGAAACAACAGAGAAGGCTTCCGCCGTCGCGTTAGAAGCCGACCGCACCGCCCTCCAGGCCGATGGCCGCGACCTCGCCGTCGTCACGGTCTGCCTGAAAGACCGCAAAGGGCGGTTCGTGCCGAATGCCTGTGAGTGGGTCACCCTGGAAGTGAACGGTCCCGCCCGCATCCTCGGCGTCGGAAACGGCGACCCGGCCTGGCAGGAGAAAGAGCGGCCGGACGACCCGGATGCCCGCACATTCCGCGTTAGGACCTTCAACGGCCTGGCGCAGGTGCTTGTTCAGAGTGACGGCGCTCCCGGGGTGGCCACATTGACCGTCTCCGGCACCGGACTTGCCTCCGCCGCCCTGACGATAGGCTTTCCGTCAAAGAATTGAAAAAATAATGCAAAAAGTTTTGCAGATTCGGAAAAAAACTCTACCTTTGCAATCCCTTTTCGCGATTGAAGGATCCGAATGAGCTTGCCGATATAGCTCAGTTGGCCAGAGCACGTGATTTGTAATCTCGGGGTCGTG
>JAEEIQ010000046.1 GCA_016281435.1 Bacteroidales bacterium | reverse complement strand
GAGGCCGGAGGGGTTCGAGGACGAGATGCTGAGGGAACTGTACGACGCGGCGGCATTCGCCAACATGGACATCGCGAAACAGACGAAATACGAAACGTATATGAGAACGGAATTGGACATAATCGCCGAAAAGGCCTACGCCCGGGACGAGGGCCTCGCCGAAGGACGTGCCGAAGGACGTGCCAAAGGACTCGCCGAAGGACTCGCTGAAGGACGTGCTGAAGGACGTGCCGAAGGACGTGCCGAGGGGCGTGCCGAGGGGCGTGCCGAAGGCGCACGCGAAGCCACGCTGGAAACAGCCCGCAGGATGCTGGCGAAAGGCATCAGTCCCGATATTGTCGCTGAGTGCACCGGCCTGTCTCCGAAGGATCTTGCCGGCCTTCAACTGCCTTCCCCGGGACAATCACCTACGGCCGGGTGAATATCTGGTATATGGTCCCGTAAACTATTCGTGCACGGCGCGGACGCTGAGTCCGAGCTGACGCGAATTGTTAATGACGTCCTTCCGGAAGTCCGAGCTGCCCTGTCCGAAAAACTGGAGCTGGCAGTTGACCGCGCTGGAGACATTCTGCTCGTCCCCGCGGGTCGCCGTCCAGTAATAGCCGTACGCCTCCTGGGACTTTTCATACTTCACACCGAACGTTTCCGACTGGGGGATGGGCTCCCAACTCGTGCCAGTCTTATACCCGCAATACGGGATGAAGATGCTGTTCCCGCCAGGGCCCGTCAGGCGGCAGCCATGATGCTGATGGTAGCAGACCATTTTCGCGGTGCAGCCATTGAGAAGCGCCGTGAATTCGTCCCTGGTCGGCGTCCGCCAGCCGTTCCCCCACTGGACTGAAGCCGCATCGTCCACTTCCTCCAGCACTGTCTTGTTGTCGACATCGCCGGAATGGGTGTAATTGGCCCCGGAATACTTCGTGAAATACGGCCTGTTATTCAGCACCTGACTCTTATAATTGTAGGTGTACCAGGTGTAATCCTCCTTCGAGCCGGTTTCCGCCCATGCGACATAGACACCGCTTTCTCCCGGATTGTCCGCGCCCACATTCCAGGAAGCCCACTTGAGGCCGAGCCCAAGGTCGGTCATCTGCGAGGCTGGAGCGACCGTAACCAGGGCCGCGGCATAACCGGTGCCGTCGGCCGAGGTCGCCCAGATTATCGCATCCCCGAGATCCACCCCGGTCACGGTACCGTCCTGCGCGACAGTGGCGACGGAAGCGTCAGAACTATGCCATACCGGAGTACCGGAAAGGCCGCTGGCCGAGCGCTTTTCGGAAGAACCGCGGACGAGGTCGAAAGCATCCTTGTCCATCGCGGCGGAAGTGGCTGCGCCGGTGCATACGGGGCGTACAGGGTAGCCGTAGAACCTGCCACCCGTATTCCCGACGGAAAACGGCAGCCTGGGATTAATGTTCAAGAGGAAACAATCGTAGAGGCTGGTGGTTGCAAGCGTCGCCGTCATATACTGGCAATAATCCCCCGCCTGCATTCCGTTCTGGAAACGGCCGGCGGCCGGAAGGAAGATGAACTTGCCGTTCTTCTTGCTCCGGACCAGCACACCTTCCCGGCCATCGACATTCATCTTCGACCATGTGCAGTTTTCCATCAACTCTATCCACTGCTCTTTCGTGGGAGTGCTCCATCCTTCGCCGCAGCGGACGGCAGCAGCATCGTCTTCAGCGGCGAGGACCTTGAGATTGTCGGTGCCGTTATATTTCGTAAGCCCACCGGAATAATACTTGTAAGTCTTGCCCATGTTGGAGTAATCACCCATGCCCTTGGTCTGCGTCTCGCCCCAGGCGAACTGGTCACCGGACTCGGAGACAGACTTCGCGCCGACATTGCAGGCTCCCCACTTCACGGAGAGCCCCAGATCGACGGCCACATAAGACTCAGTTTCCGTGCCTGATGGATCCGGCTCCACGGGGTCAGGCTCCACAGGATCGGGCCCGACGGGGTCGGCAGCGGAAACCGTCACCGTGCAACTCACGGTAAACTCGCCCGCGGTAGCCGAGATAACGGCAGTGCCGACGCCCACGGCAGTGACCTTGCCATTCCCGAGGACCGTGGCCACCGACTGGTCGGACGACTCCCAGATAACATAATTGAGGAGAGCCTCGGCCGGAACGGGCTGCAGGGTCAGCTCGATGCTTTCCCCGACCTTGATTCCAGAGGACTCTTCGCTGATGACTACGTCGGTCAGGGGTTCTTTCCAGACCCCATCCCCGACGATGAAGCCGCAATAATCGGAAACGACCTCGGAAACGGTCGCGACGACATCCGCGTTTCCTTCGGCTACGGCCGTCACAAGACCGTTCTCGTCGACTGTCACTATCCTTTCATCCTTGCTGGTCCACTCGACGGTCCAGTTTCCGGCCGGACGCACATCTGCTTCCAGCTGGAAGGTTTCGCCGGGCATCAGGACCTTCTGCTTCTCATTCAAGGTGAGGCTCTCCGCCGTGGTATCCGACGGGAAAATCTGGGGAAAACAGGACTGGAGAAGGAATGCGGCGAAAAGGGCGGCTACCGCTGCACGGAAAATTTTCATAGCGGAAACTTTTCCGCCAAGTTAGCATTTTTACCGGAATTCAGCAAACCCTCCGCGGTTCTTTTTCACCGACGAGACGGCAAAGAACCCTGCCTTGGCACCTATCCAGCGGCCTTCGCGAGCCTGGAAGGAGGGGCCGAGAGTCTTGTAGCGGCTATTCCCGTCCATACCATATGAAAAGCGGCAGACAGCCCCCTCCCCGACATGCACCCGCACCCGGGCCCGGTACACGGCAGGAATGTCCGTATGCCCGGGATATGCGACCGCTTCCCCGGCCACGGCGGCAAGGGGCACCGACGCTTCGACGCTCTCCTCCCCGCCCTTCGAAGCATTGCGGCAGACGCGCTGCTCAAGCCGCGCCTCCTTTCCGTCCCAGACCATCTCCAGGGTGGCGTAATCCAGACCCATCACGACGATTCCGGCCCGCTCGCCGGGATATGAAGGGGTGAAACTCAGCTCAACTTCGAGGTCCATGGAAGGCCCTGCAATCTTTTCGAGCAGCAGGTTCGGGCTGTCCCAGAGGTTGCGCCAGCCTTCTGAAGGACGGATACAGTTAAGACGCAGGCAGCCCCTCTCCGGGAAAAGCATGCCCCAGTTCGCCGATGGGCCGGCGTGCCACTGCCAGTTCAGCGGTATTTCCGGCGTCAGGCCAGGAGCGCAGGCTTCCCTGAAACCGGCGGAAGTCTCCAGGGCGGACAGGATGCCGGCCGGTTTCGCTGCCTTCCGGCCCCATTGTCCCTTGAATCCGGCAGGGCCGCGATATGAGGCTACTGGCTCTCCTATCCCGTCACCATCGGAGTCAACGCCCATCCTGCACCAGCCGTCTTCCGTCCATTCCATCGGCTGCAGATGGACCACGCGGCCCCAAGGGCCCATGTCCTGGAAATGCAGGAACCAGCTGTCTCCGGCCGCGTCCTCGACCCAGCCGCCCTGATGGGGCCCGTTGACGGACGTACCGCCCTTGTGCAGCACGACGCGGTGCTCATAAGGGCCATAAACGCTGCGCGAGCGCATCACGAGCTGCCAGCCCTCCGGCACTCCCCCGGCCGGAGCGAAGATGTAATACATCCCGCCGCGCTTGTAGAATTTGGGGCCTTCCACGGTCCGGTTCCCGGTGGAGATGCCGTCGAAGACCATGACGGCAGGGCCCTTCGCTCCGGAAAGGTCCGGCTCGAGCTCGCGCACGGTCAGTATGCTGTTGAACCCGGCGCGGCTCCCGGCCCATCCGTGCACGACATAAACGCGCCCGTCGTCGTCCCACAAGGGGCAGGCGTCGATGATTCCTATGCCTTCAAGGACAAGCCTAGGCGCCGACCAGCGGCCTCGGGGATCCGGGGCATGGACTTCGTAGATACCCCTGTCCGGATCGCCCCAGAAAATGTAGAAAAATCCGTCGTGATGCCGTATCGAGGGGGCCCAGACCCCTTCTCCATGCGCCGGTGCAGTACGAGCGTCGAAAATTTCGAGCCGGGGAAGGGCGGCGCCTGCGATCTCCCAGTTCACGAGGTCCGTCGAGTGCAATATCTGCAGCCCCGGGACGCAGTTGAAGGAACTGGATGTCATCCAATACTCCCCGTCCACGGCGCACACGTCCGGATCGGAATAATCCGACCAAAGAATGGGATTGGTATACCCCGGCTCACCCTTCTCCCTTCCGTAAGAGGTGGAGGGAGCGATCAAGGAAAACAAAACGGCGATTGCAGCGCAGACGGATTTCATCACACGAACGGGCTGACTACCCGAATATCGACTCCGGGACCTCGCCGGTCCAGCAGAGGGGCTGCTCCGCGCCGAAGAGGCGCGCCACGGTCGAAGCGGTGTTGACGGTGTTGTTGGCTTCTCCGATGACGAAGCCGCTCTTGATGCCGGGGCCGGAGATGACCCAGGGTACCACCATTTCCTCCGGACTCACGCCGCCGTGCTTCTTGCCGATTCCGCCGTGGTCGGTGATGAACATGATGTGCGTATCCTCATACAAGCCTTCCTTCTTCAGGAAATCCAGCATCCTGCCGACCTGCACGTCGCCTTCCTCGATGGACTTGATGTACTCCGGAGACATCCATTCGAACTGATGCCCGATGTGGTCGGTATGGACGGTGTAGAGGAACATGAACATCTTCTCGTTCCTATTCTCGGCAAGATACTGCATGGCCCTGTCGTAAAGAACCGGGAAGGTGTCCCACGCCGTGGAGAACTTCTCGTCGATGTACTTCTGGTTCATTCCGTTGATCAGCGACGGCCAGTTCCAATAGTATGCCGTCTTGATCGACGGATCGTAATCCTTCAGGACCTTGAAGATGGAAGGAAAATACCCGTCCGAATCAGTCTCGACGGCTTTCAGCGCAAAGTCATCCACCTTCCACCTGTTGTTGGCCACGCCATGGACCTCCGGGCCCGCGCCGGTAAGGTGGCTGGTGTAGTTGGGAAGGGTCACGGACGGCATCACGTCGCGTGTCGTCCAGCTGACCGCCCCCCTCGCGATAAGGGAATCGATATTGGGCGTATGGGCCTGCTGCAGGCCATCGACGCGTATGCCGTCGAAGGTCATGATGATGACCCTCCTGGCCTTTTTTATCTTCTTTGAAGCTTTCTTCGCCTCAGCCTCGATGGCCAGGGGCCCGGCCATTCCCGCAGCGGCTATTCCAGCCCCGGCGACAAGGCTCTTCCTTAAAAAATCTCTTCTGGATACTGACATGGTTATAAGTTTATAGCGTTACTCCTGTCTTGAAAATCGCGATTTCCCGCCAGCCGTTGAGTTCGGAACGGACAGGCTCGCCGGAGGCGGCAGCGAGAACGAACTCCGCAAAGCGTGCGGCCACGTCATCCATCGGCTCCCCTTCAGCGATAACTCCGGCGTTGAAGTCTATCCATGTCGGTTTCTTCGCCGCCAGGGCCGAATTGGTGGAAATCTTCATGGTCGGCACGAAACTTCCGAACGGGGTTCCGCGACCGGTCGTGAACAGGACCATCTGGCAGCCGGAGGCCGCCAGGGCCGTGGACGCGACGAGATCGTTGCCGGGGGCGCTGAGAAGGTTCAGGCCCTTCTCGGAAATGCGCTCGCCGTATTTCAGCACGCCCATGACCGGGGAGGAGCCGCTTTTCTGGGTGCATCCCAGGGACTTTTCCTCCAGCGTCGATATGCCTCCGGCCTTGTTGCCGGGGGAAGGGTTCTCATAGACCGGCTGGTCGTTGCGCATGAAATATGCCTTGAAATCGTTGATGAGACTGACCGTCTCGCTGAAGGTCCGCTCATCCTTGCAACGGTTCATCAGCAGGGTCTCGGCGCCGAACATCTCCGGCACCTCGGTCAGCACGGTCGTACCTCCGCGGGCGACGAGCCAGTCTGAGAAGCGGCCCAGCAAAGGATTTGCGGTGATTCCGGAAAGGCCGTCGGAGCCTCCGCACTTGAGCCCGATACGCAGTTCGCTGACAGGGACATCCTCCCTCTCGTCCTTCGAACAGGCGTCGAAGATTCCGCGGAGTTCCTTCATCCCGGCTTCAATCTCGTCGCCGGCTATATCCTGCATCCTGATCATCCTGACGCGGGCGGGATCGACATCGCCCACCCTGCCCCGGAAGGCATCGAGCTGGTTGTTTTCGCATCCGAGGGAAACGACAAGCACTCCACCGGCATTCGGATGGTGCACCATGTCCGCGAGGATGGTGCGCGTGTTCTCATGGTCGTCCCCGAGCTGCGAGCAGCCGTAGTTGTGCGGGAAGGGGACGATGGCGTCGACGGAACCCATCGCACCCGCTTTCTCGGCGCGGAGCCGTTCGGCCAGCGTGTTGCATATTCCGTTGACGCAGCCGACTGTAGGGATGATCCATATCTGGTTGCGCACGCCGACGGAACCGTCAGGGCGGCGGAAGCCGCGGAAAGTGCGCGGGCTTTCATATTCCCCGTGGCGGGAGCGTGACCACTGTCCGGCGACAATGTCCGGGAGCGGCTCGTATTTGTAGTCGAGAAGGCCCGAAAGGTTGGTCTTGATGCAGCCGTGGTCGATATGGGTCCCGGCGGGGACCGCACGCGTCACGTGCCCGATCGGGAAGCCGTACTTTATGACGTCCTCCCCCTCGGCAAGGGCCTTGAGGGTGAACTTGTGGCCGGCGGGGACAGGTCCGGCGAGGGTCACGGAAAAAGGACCGAACTCCGCCACGGAGCCCGCGGGGAGTTCGGAAAGGGCCACTGCCACGTTGTCGGCAGGGTTGATGCGGAGATACTCTGCCATCAGAAGTTGAAATAGTTCTTCGCGTTGTAGTAGGAGATGTCACCGACCATCTTCTTCAAGAAGTCCATCTCGCTCGCGGGCAGCTTGCCGGCCTCGACGTCTGTTCCAAGAACGGAGCAGAGTATGCGGCGGAAGTACTCGTGGCGGGGATAGCTGACGAAGCTGCGGGAGTCGGTGAGCATGCCGACGAAGCGGCTCAGCAGGCCGAGGGCAGACAGGGCGTTCAGCTGCTTGCGCATGCCGTCCTCCTGGTCCAGGAACCACCAGCCGGAGCCGAACTGCATCTTGCCGGGGAAGGTGCCGTCGTTGAAGGTGTAGGCCATGACGGTCATGACCTCGTTGTCCTTCGGGTTCAGGCAGTAGAGGATGGTCTTCGCGAGCTTGTCCTCCTTGGCCAGCCTGTCGAGGAACTTGTGGCCGGCGGCGGCGACGGGAAGGTCGTGGATCGCATCGAATCCGGTGTCGGGTCCGAGCTGGTTGAACATCTTTGTATTGTTGTTGCGGATGGCTCCGACGTGGAACTGCTGGGCCCAGCCGGCCTCGGCGTCCATGACAGCCATGTCATGCAGGAAGGCGCTGCGGAACTTCTCGAGCTCGACGGGACCCGGAGTCTTTCCGAGGAGGACGAGCTTGAAGATGGCTTCGATCTCGATCTGCTTGTAGTCGGCGGCGTAGAAAGCCTCGAGCCCGTGGTCGGAGAGCTTGCAGCCCATCGATGCGAAGAAATCATGCCTCTTCTTCAGGGCCTCGAGGAGGTCGGCGTAGGAGTCGATCTCCATGCCGGCTGCTTCGCCGAGCTTCGCCAGATATTCCTTGTATGCCTTGGGATTCTCGATCGCCATGGCCTTGTCGGGCCTCCAGGCGGGGATGACCTTGACGCCGAAGGGATGCTCGAGGATCTGCTTGTGGTAACGGAGGTCATCGGCCGGGTCGTCCGTCGTGCAGACGGTCTCGACGTTGAACTTCTTTATGAGCTCCTGGCCGCGGTACTCGGGAGTGGCGAGCTTCGCGTTGCACTCCTCGTAGATCTCGCGGGCGGTCTCGGGCTTCAGGACCTTGGTGATGCCGAACACGCGGGCAAGCTCGAGGTGGGTCCAGTGATACAGGGGGTTGCGCATGGTGTAGGGCATGGTTTCGGCCCATTTTTCGAATTTCTCCCATGCGGACTTCCCGCCGGTTATATACTCCTCGGGCACTCCGTTGCCGCGCATCGCGCGCCATTTGTAGTGGTCGCCGCCGAGCCAGAGTTCGGTAATGTCGCGGAACTCATAGTTGTCCGCGATCATCTGGGGGACCAGATGGCAATGGTAGTCGATGATGGGAAGTTTCTCCGCGCCCTCGTGATACAGCTGCCTGGCCGCATCGTTGTTGAGCATGAAATCGTCGTTGATGAATGGCATATCTCTAATGGTTTTTAGTGTTTTCAGTTTTGCAAATTTAACAATGTATCCGCAAAGAATGAAATATTTTTTTCGGTTTCCGTGCTCGTTCACGGAAAATTTGTTACTTTTGTCCCGTAACACTAATTCAAGCATATCATATGGAACGGCTAAACCGCACTACAGCACCTGCAGCAAAGACTTACACAGAAAAGGTCATCCAATTCGGAGAAGGCAATTTCCTCCGCGGATTCGTGGACTGGATCATCTGGAACACAAATAAGAAAACCGACTTCGACGCCTCGGTCGTCGTCGTCCAGCCCATCGACAGGGGCATGGTCGACATGCTCAACGAGCAGGACGGTCTCTACCACGTGAACCTACAGGGCCTGGATGGCGGCAAGCCGGTCGACAGCATAGAGATGGTCGACGTGATCAGCCGCGGCCTCAACCCGTACACCGACTTCGAAGGCTACCTCAGGCTCGCCGAACAGCCTGAGATGCGCTTTGTCATCTCCAACACGACGGAAGCCGGCATCGCCTTCGACCCTGCCTGCAAGTTCACGGACAAGCCCGCATCCAGCTATCCGGGCAAACTCGTCCAGCTCCTGTACCACCGCTACGAGTTCTTCAAGGGCGACAAGTCCAAGGGCTTCATCATCCTGCCCTGCGAGCTTATCTTCCTCAACGGCAAGCATCTGCGCGAATGCATACTCCAGTACATAGAGCACTGGAAGCTCGGCGAGGATTTCAAGAACTGGTTCGAGACCGCCTGCGGAGTCTATTGCACCCTCGTAGACCGCATCACCCCGGGCTATCCGAGGGACACCGTGGCCGAACTTACCGAAAGGGCCGGTATCGACGACCACCTCTGGGTCAAGGCCGAGATCTTCCACCTCTGGGTCATCGAGGCCCCGAAGTCCGTCGCCGACGAGTTCCCCGCCGACAAGGCCGGGCTCAACGTCTTGTTCGTCCCCTCCGAAGCGCCCTACCACGAGCGCAAGGTCACCCTGCTGAACGGCCCGCACACGGTGCTTTCGCCGGTCGGCTACCTCAGCGGCCTGGACACCGTCAGGGAATGCTGTGAGGATGAACTGGTCGGGAAATTCGTCAGGAAAGTCATGTACGAGGAGCTGCTCGAGACCCTGAACCTCCCCAAGGAGGAGCTCAAGGCCTTCGCGGACGACGTCATGGAGCGCTTCAAGAACCCCTTCGTCAAGCACTTCGTCACGAGCATCATGCTCAATTCCTTCCCCAAGTTCAAGACCCGCGACCTGCCCGGCCTGAAGACTTATCTCGAGCGCAAGGGCCGGCTCCCTGAGGGCCTTGTACTCGGCCTCGCGGCCATCTGCACCTACTACAAGGGCGGAAAGAGGGGCGAGACGGAAATAGTGCCCAACGACGACGAAAAGATCATGCAGCTTCTGAAGGACCTCTGGGCCACGGGAGACGTGCGCAAGGTCGCCGAAGGGGTGCTGGCCGCCGACGAACTCATCTGGGGCGAGGATCTCAACAAGATCCCGGGGCTGACGGACATGCTCGCAGCCGACCTCGGGACCATCAGCCGCGACGGCATGCGCGCCGCAGTGGCAAGCCTGTTCTAGGCGCAGGCCCATGAGGCACCTCGTCTGCGTCGCGCTGCTGCTTGCAGGATCGCTGTCCCTCGCCGCCGGGAGCATCGACATAATCCCGGCGCCGAAGGAGGCCGTGCTGCGGAAGGGGGTCTGCATCCTGTCTTCGGAAAAAGAGATCGCATCGATTCCGGCGAGGATACGCAGGCGCATTGCCCCTGAAGGTTATGAAATCGATATCCGGCCCGGGAAGGTCCGCATCGCGGCTGGCGGGCGGGCCGGTATCTTTTATGCCCGGCAGACCCTCAGGCAGATGGCAGCTTCCTACGGAGGAAGGGTCCCCTGTTGCAGGATAAAGGACGCCCCCCGGTTCAGCTGGCGCGGTTTCATGCTCGACGAGGCCAGGCATTTTTTCGGGGTCGAGTATGTCCGGAAGACCCTGGAACAGATGGCATGGTTCAAGCTCAACAAGTTCCACTGGCATCTGACAGACACCCAGGGGTGGAGGATAGAAATCGAAGCATACCCCCGGCTCACGGAAAAAGGAGCCGTCGGCGACAACAGCGACCGGAATGCACCTCCCCGGTATTACACCAAGAGCCAGATCAGGGAGATCGTCGCCTATGCCGCATCCCTCAACATCGAAGTTATCCCGGAAATCGACATGCCCGGGCACGCCACCGCGGCGAACAGGGCATATCCCGAACACAGCGGAGGAAGAGCCGGGAAGTTCCCCGATTTCACTTTCAACGTGGGCAGCGAAGCGACCTACAAGTACCTGGAGACCATACTCCGGGAAGTCGCGGAGCTCTTCCCGTCCGGATACATCCACCTCGGGGCGGATGAAGTCTTCTTCGGGAATGCCTGCTGGATGGACAATCCGGACATCCGGAACCTGATTGAAAAAGAAGGCCTCGATGGCCTGAAAGGAGCCGAAGGCTACTTCGTGAGGCGGATGGCGGCCTTCGTCACCGGACTTGGGAAGAGGCCGGTCTTCTGGGACGACGCGCTCGATGCCGGAGCGGGGCAGGAATCAACGCTGATGTGGTGGAGATATGACAACAAGGATCACCTCCACAGGGCTCTTGCTGACGGTCGCAAGGCGGTCCTCTGCCCGGCACTCCCCTGCTACTTTTCATATGTCCAGGATGAAAGCCACTGCCAGGGCATAAAACGCCACGGCCAGTGGAACAGCCTCGAAGCCGTCTATGCTTTTCCGGACCTGGATGACAGGCAGGGAGACCGGCACACGGAAGAAGCCTGGAACCTTTCCGGAAAGGAAAAGGCGAACATCCTCGGCATCCAGGCCAATCTTTGGACGGAGAGGGTCCAGAATACGGCCAGGGCCGATTTCATGATTTGGCCGCGCCTCTGCGCCCTCGCCGAATCTGCATGGAGCGCCCCTGAAGTCAAGGACTACGGCGACTTTACCGCCAGGATGGAATCGGCCCTCCGGTATCTGGACGGCCGCGGAGTCCGTTATTTCGACTTCCGGACCCCTGGCCGTACGCCCGAACCTCTCCAGCCGGCAAGATACAACAAATAATCCCCTCTGCGAAAAAACGCAAAAATCAATACGCTGCGGTACAAAAAGCGAAATTTTTATTAGCTTTGTATCCGTATGGTACGTATTATACTTTTAATGGACGGCGTGAGCGAGTTCGACCGCAAGCTCCTCCGGGGACTCGTACGCTTCTCGAAGGAGAGCGGGGATTTCCTGTTCTACCGCATGCCCATGGCCCTGACCGCTTCCAGCGAAGAAGGAGGCGGGAAGATGATAAGTGCCTGGGCCAGGAAGTGGAAGGCCGATGCAATCATAGGCCGTTGGAACTTCGCGGACACCAGGGAACTGGAAAAACTCGGCATCCCCATCGTCCTGCAGAACGTCCATAAAAGGAGCGAAAAGTTCTCCAACCTGACCGGAGACTACATCGGGACGGGAGCCATCGCGGCATCGTTCTTCTACAAGCGATGCCACGTCAACTACGCTTACTTCGGCATAAAGGACCTTATCTGGTCGGAGGAGCGCCTGCTCGGCTTCCGTGAGAAAGTGGAGGAATTCGGCGGCAAGGTCCACCAGTTGATGGTAAGCGCCAGCAACGAGCGCGACGAGAAGCACGTTACCGCATGGCTGAAGTCCCTGCCGAAGCCCGTGGCCCTGTTCGCCTGCGACGACAGCCACGCCCTGTTCATCGCGGAAGCGTGCAAAATGGCCGGGATTTCGATTCCGGACGAAATCTCCCTTCTGGGCGTGGATGACGACGAGCTGGTCTGCGAGATTTCCGACCCGCCCATTTCTTCCATCTCGCTCAATGTCGAGCAGGGAGGATATGACGTGGGGCGTGAATTGACGGCACTGCTGGACAGGGGCGGAAAGCATCCATTCAACGTCACCATAGCTCCGGGGCCCGTCATCCAGAGGGCCTCGACCAGGCTGCACAACATCTCCGACCCGTACATCTGCAAGCTTGTCAAATACATAGACGACAACTTCAGCCAGGACATCTCCACGTCCCAGATCCTGGCCCAGATCCCCCTGTCCCGCAGGAGCATCGAGCTGAAATTCAAGAAGGAAATGGGAGGGCTCACCATATACAAGTACCTCATGATGTGCAGGATAGACTACTTCGAGCACCTGCTGTCGATGACGGACCTCCCCCTGAGCGAAATCGCGACGATGTCCGGGATATCGGACTATTCCAACTTCTCCCGCATATTCAAGAAACAGAAAGGGATATCGCCTCTGGAATTCCGCAAGAAACAAAGCATTAGAAAGAAGCTATGAAACGCATGATCCTGCTGCTGGCCGCGATAAGCGCGGCGCTAAGCTCCCAGGCAAGGAGCCTCGACATCATCCCCGCACCGCAGAAAGTCGTTTTCCACAAGGGGGAATGCGACATCGACGCGCTCGGGGACCTGGCTACGATCCCCGCAAGCATATCGAAGCAGATTGCACCCGAAGGATATGAGATCGTGATTTCCCAGCGCGGCATAACAATCCGCGGAGGCGACGACGCCGGAGTATTCTACGCACGCCAGACCCTCGGGCAGATGCGCGACTCCTATGGCAGCAAGCTCCCCTGCTGCCGCATCAAGGACGCTCCCCGATACCCGTGGCGCGGCTTCATGCTCGACGAGTCCCGGCACTTCCACGGTGCGGAATACGTGAAGAAAACGCTCGAGCAGATGGCCAGGTTCAAGCTCAACAAGTTCCACTGGCATCTGACCGACAGCCAGGGATGGCGCATACAGATTGACGCCTACCCGGCCCTGACGGAAGTTGGAGGCATAGGCAACAATTCGGACAGGAATGCCGAATGCCGCTATTACACCAAGGACCAGATACGCGACATCGTCAGCTACGCCGCGTCCCTCAATATCGAGATCATCCCCGAAATAGACATGCCCGGCCATGCCACCGCAGCAAACAGGGCCTACCCCGAACATAGCGGCGGAGCCGGCGAGCGCTATCCCCACTTCACCTTCAATGTCGGACGCGAGGAGACCTACGCCTTCCTCGAGACGGTCCTTCGCGAAGTTGCCGGGCTCTTCCCTTCAAAATATCTGCATCTCGGGGCCGATGAGGTGTTCTTCGGCAACTCCTGCTGGAATGACAATCCGGACATCCAGGCCCTCATAAAAAGGGAAGGTCTGGACGGCCTGAAAGGCGCTGAAGGATACTTCGTGCGCCGCATGGCCGCCTTCGTCCTCGGCTTGGGCAAGACCCCCGTCCTCTGGGACGACGCGCTGGACGTCGGAATAGGGAACGACTGCGTCATCATGTGGTGGAGGCACGACAACCAGGAGCACCTGCACAAGGCCCTCTCCGAAGGTTATGCTACGATTCTCTGCCCGAGACTTCCCTGCTACTTCGATTACGTGCAGGCGGAGCACCACACCCAGGGACCCATGCGCGCCGGGCATTGGAACCCGACATGCAACGTCTACATGTTCCCTGAAAACTCCGACAGGGAAGGGGATTCACACACGAAAACCGCGTGGAACCTGACGGACAAGGAAAAGGCCAACATCCTCGGCCTGCAGGCCAACCTCTGGACAGAAAGGGTGCAGAACAGGCCCAGGGCGGATTTCATGACATGGCCGCGCCTCTGCGCCCTCGCCGAGGCGGCCTGGAGCCGGCCCGAGGTCAAGGATTACACCGATTTCACCGTCCGGATGGATGCGGCATTCAGATATCTGAAAAAACGAGGGGTCTATTACTTCGACTTCCGCAAACCGGAGCGCACCCCCGAGCCCATCCAGCCCGCAAGATACAACAAGAAATAATCCCGGCCCCCTATTCCTTGACTACAAGGATGGAGAGCTCATAGAGCAGGTACAGCGGCAGGAAGACTACGCTGAGGGTGAAGGGGTCGCCGGAAGGGGTTATGATCGCGGCGAGTATCACGAGGACTACCACCGCGTACTTCCTGTACTGTTTCAGGAATGCCTTCTTCAACACGCCCAGGAGGGAAAGGATCCACGCCAGTATCGGTATCTCGAAGACCGCACCCATTATGAAGATGATGGTGAGGAAGGTCGAGATATACGAGTTGAGGGATATCTGGTTGCTGATTTCAGACGCGACCTGATACTGGGTCAGGAAGCGGAACGTAAGGGGGAAGACAAGGCAGTAACCGACGGCGCAGCCCAGGTAGAACAGGCCGGTGCCGAAGATGAAGGCGCCTCCGACTCCCTTCTTCTCATTGGGGAAGAGGGCAGGCTTGATGAAGCGCCATATCTCGAAGATGAGATAAGGGAAGATCAGCACCAGGGAGAACCAGAACGCCGTGCTGATATGGGTCAGGAACTGGCTGGCGACGTTGATGTTGATTATGTCCACATGGAACTCGCTGGCCATGTCCGGCATGATGAGGCTGGAATGGCCTTTCCCGCTGCTGAGGAACGAAAACGCCTTATACACGAAAAAATCGCCCTTGGTCGGACCAAGGACAAAGTTGTCGAATATGTGCGGGATTGCGATGAATACCCCGACGAGGACGACGGCGAGGACTCCGACAACTCGGAAAAGGGACCCGCGGAGAACTTCCAGATGGTCCCAAAAGGTCATCTCAGCGCTTTCGTCCTGAGATATCCTCTCCTCCATTACTTCTTGTCCTTCGGTTCGCTGTCGATCTTGTTGATGTCGTTCTCGATGTCATTGACGCCCTCCTTGAAGGAACGGACGCCCTTTCCGATACCGCGCATGAGTTCGGGAATCTTGCGGCCACCGAAGAGAAGAAGTATGACAAGGGCGATGATGATTATTTCACCGGCGCCGAGATTCTGAAGGAAAAGCAGCTGTTTCATATCAGTTTGAATAAAATGTCAACTTGCAAATATAATCAATAATTTTCTTCGTTGAAACGGGTCAGGATGTCCATGTGCATATAATTGTCGCGCCTGGCCGGTTCCTTGTGCATGAGAAGGAAATCCGTGAGGGTGGAAACTGCCAGCCGGGACAGGTTCTCCGTGTGCTGGGCGATAAGGATATCCACGAGGCCTGCCTTCAGCATGTCCATGTTCTTCTCGAGGTCGTCGAAACCGATCACGCGCCTGCCCGCAAGCGGATGCGAGACAAGGTAGCGCGCCAGCAGATGGACCCTCGAGTTGAACATCACGACGAACCTGATCCCCGGGTGCTCCGAGAAGAAACGCTCCAGGGTCTCGTCCACCGACTTCGGGTCGGACGGGTTCAGGAACACGTTGTGCATGCGGCAGGAGGGGAATTTCGAGCTGATATAGTCGATGAATCCGGCCCTGCGGCTGACGGTAGGGTCGGACTGCCGCGTGCGGTCGCGGGTGATGCGGGCTATCGCAATCTCATCCACTTCCCCGGCGCCGCAACGCTCCGTCAGCAGGCATGCGCACAGGTGGCCGCTCTTGTACATCGGCATCCCGAAATATGCGAAATGGTTGTCGTCTTCGAGCTTCGAATCCACATAGACGTACGGGATACCGGAAGCGTGCAGGCGGGAGACGAAATCGCTGGTCTCCTCAAGGAACAGCGGGGCCAGGACCACTCCGGACGGGTGCGAATCCAGAAGGGCCGCGCAGGCGGCGGTAAAGGACGCCGGATCATACTGGTCATACAGGAAGGCTTCCGTCCTCACGCCCAGGTTCGCGACTTCTTCGCCGCCGTGGATGAATCCGTCATGGATCTTTTCCCAATACTCCCCGGTCTCGAAGCGGGGAAGCAGCAGGGCTATGACCCTGTCCCTGCGGGAGGCCAGCAGCGAGGCGTAGAGATTGGGCTCATAGCCCAGCTCCTCGACTGCCTTGCGCACCTTTTCCGCGCTGGCGGCCGCGACCTCGCCCCTGTTGTGCAGGACCCTGTCCACGGTTCCCTTGGACACTCCGGCACGGCGCGCCACGTCGATGATCGTTATCTTGGGAGTCTTTTCCATATCCAAACAAAGATATAGCTTTTTTCGGGAACGGGCACGTTGTTATTGCTAAAAAATGCTTATTTTTGTAATCTAACTAAAAGAAAAGCAAATGCCCAAAGTAATCACCTTCGGAGAAATAATGCTCCGGCTCTCCACTCCGGGATACCTCAGGTTCTCACAATCGAAACAATTTGACGCCACTTTCGGCGGAGGCGAAGCCAACGTCGCCGTCTCCCTTGCCAACTACGGCATCGACACGGAATTCGTCACCCGCTTCCCCGACAACGACATAGCAAAAAGCTGCATCCGTGACCTTCGCGCCTACGGTGTCGGCACAAAGCACTGCATCTTCGGAGGCGACAGGCTCGGGATATACTTCCTCGAGACCGGCGCCGTCGCACGCCCCAGCAAGGTGGTCTATGACCGCGCCCATTCCTCCATCTCCACGATCGAGACCGGAATGATCGACTGGGACAAGGTCTTCGAAGGCGCCGACTGGTTCCACTGGACCGGCATCACTCCCGCCCTCAGCCAGGGCGCCGCGGACGTGTGCCTCGAGGCCATCAAGGCCGCGAACCGTCTCGGAGTGACCGTCAGCTGCGACCTCAACTACCGCAAGAATCTCTGGAAATACGGCAAGAAGGCAGGCGAGATCATGCCCGCCCTCGTGGAAGGCTGCGATGTCATCCTCGGCAACGAGGAGGACGCCGAGAAGGTCTTCGGGATCAAGCCCGAAGGCTTCGACGTGACCTCCACCGGCGGAGCTATCGACCAGAAGCGCTTCCAGAGCGTCGGCGAGCAGCTCATGAAGAAATTCCCCCGCGCAAAGAAGGTCATCATCACCCTGCGTGGCTCGATCAACGCCAACCACAACACCTGGGGCGGCGTCCTCTGGGACGGCAAGACCCTCTACCAGTCCCCCCGCTACGACATCACCCATATCGTGGACCGCGTCGGCGGCGGCGACTCCTTCATGGGCGGCCTGATCTACGGGCTGCTGACCTATGCTCCCGACGACCAGAAGGCCCTCAACTTCGCGGTGGCGGCTTCGTGCCTGAAGCACACCATCTTCGGCGACTACAACCAGGTCACCGTCGCCGAGGTCGAAAACCTCATGAAGGGCGACGGCAGCGGAAGGGTTTCACGGTAAATCAGAAGATTATGGCAAAATACAGCAAACTGGAGGTTCTCTCCACAATGAAGGAGACCGGCATAGTGCCCGTCTTCTACCACGGCGACCTTGAAACGGCCAAGAACGTAGTACGCGCCTGCTACGAAGGCGGGATCCGCGCGTTCGAATTCGCCAACAGGGGCGACTTCGCGCAGGAAGTGTTCGGCGAACTCGTCAAATTCGCCAACAAGGAGCTCCCCGGCATGATCATGGGCATCGGCAGCGTGGTCGATCCCGGCACCGCAGCCCTCTATATCCAGCTCGGCGCCAACTTCGTAGTGGGTCCCCTTTTCAACCCCGCGATAGCTCCCATCTGCAACCGCAGGCTCATACCCTACTGCCCCGGCTGCGGCAGCGTGACCGAGGTCGGAATCGCGCAGGAAGCCGGTTGCGACGTCTGCAAGGTCTTCCCCGGCGACGTGCTCGGACCGAAGTTCGTCAAGGGCCTGAAGGCCCCCATGCCCTGGAGCCAGTTGATGGTCACGGGCGGCGTCAAGCCCGAAAAGGAGAATCTCGAAGGCTGGTTCAAGGCCGGAGTGACCTGCGTCGGAATGGGCAGCAACCTCTTCCCGAAGGACGCCATCGCCGCCGGCGACTGGGCCCGCATCTCCGCCCTTTGCAAGGAGGCCCTCGATATCGTAAAGGAAATACGTTAATCAAATAGCTTATGTCAACACAAAAGAAACTGATGACCAACTGGCGCTGGTGGCTGTGCTCGCTGCTCTTCGTGGCG